>NZ_FZOC01000004.1:37536-337536 GCF_900188225.1 Humidesulfovibrio mexicanus
GTTTCAATCCACGCCCCCGCGCGGGGGGCGACTGTACGCTAAAAAGTTGTTGTCCCGCCTTGTTTGGCGAGCCTGATCGCGCGAACCTCAATCTCCATAAGCCAGAAAAATTAGCTGACCGTCAAACCAAATACGCAATATACTGATTTTGTAGCCTAAACGCCCTGCGCGAACCTGCCAGGAAACAGCGGACAACTCCAGGTTCGCGCTCAACTCACACCACCAGCGGCCCTTCCAGGTCGATAGCGGGCTTGGCCCCCACGTGCTCCACCCTTTTGCGCCAATTAGACCCCAGGAAATAGTAGCGTAGACTGTCCTGCGCCGGGTCAATAATCTCCTCCAGCCGTGCGCGCAACCGCGTCCACTGCGCCGGGTCCACAATACACTCGAACACCGAGTACTGCACGCGCTGTCCAAAGTCCTTGCAGGCCTTGGAAACACGCCGCAGCCGCCGCGCACCGTCAGAATCGGACAGGCTTACATCGTAGCTTACCAGAACCATCATGTCGTTCTCTCCTAGCGCCACAAAAAGGCCGGATACCCGTCCAGGTCGCCACGCAGGCGGCGGGCCAAGAGCAGGGCCTGCACATGGCAAAGCAGGCCCAGCTCCAGTTTCTCCTGCAGAAACGGATGCAGTATCTCCTCTTGCTTGCGCTTTTGGTAGGCCACCAGCACCAGCTTGCGGGCCTCGTCGCTGAGCAGCACGGCTCCGCTTTCCTCGTGGCGGAAGTCCCGAGCGCGCAGCTGCCCCAAGTTCATCAGATTTAGCGCTACGCGGTCGGCCAGCACGGGGCGCAGCTCCTCCATCAAATCCAGCGCCAGGCTTTGCCTACCGGGCCTGTCGCGGTGCAAAAAGCCCACAGAAGGATCAAGTCCGACCCCCTCCAGGGCGGAGCGCGCATCGTGCGCGAGCAAGGTATACAGAAACGAAAGCAGGCAGTTCGCCGCATCAAGCGGCGGTCTGCGGCTTCTGCCAGTGAAGCGGAACGCCTTGTCCTGGTTGGTGATGAGCGCGTCGAAAGCTCCGAAATACGCACCTGCGCCTTCGCCCTCGATGCCGCGCAGCTCGTCCAGGCCAGCCGCGCCACGCAGGCGCGACAGGCAGTCCGCAAGCCGCCGGGCCGCGTCCTCCAATGCCTCCACGTCGGTTTTGCCTTCGTGGTCGCGCCGGGCGCGCAACAGCACATGCCGGGCGTTGGCCAGCTTGCCGGTGAGCATATGCTTGGCGATTTCGGTGCATTTCTCTACATCGTCGGCCCAGCGGTACTGTGTGCGCCGCAGCAGCACGTTGCCGCACACCGGGCCGGAAACTCGGGCCAGGAAACGCCCGTTCTCCGAGTGGAAACTGACGCCCACACCGCGTTCCGCGCACAGGTGCAAAAGCTGCGGGCTGCACCAGACCTGGCCGAAGGTGACCAATCCGCCCAGGCCGTGCACCGGCACGCGCAGCAGTACCTCGTCATCGGCCCGCACCAGCACGTTTTCGCCTTCCTTCACCACGCTGGCCCCCTGCCGCGTGACGAAGAGCGTGTTGAGCAGCTTCTTCATGCGTTCTCCTCCGGCCCCAGCACGCTGGCCAGATAGCTCTCCACTCCGCCCCTGCGCGCCGCCGCCCTGGGCTGGCAGAGCGGCAGCAGGGAACAGGCGTCGCACAGGGCGGAATCATAGCGTGCGGGCGGGGTTTCGCCCCGGTCCAGCAGCTCGTGGAAGCGGCGGGCAGCGCCCGCGGTCGTCTCCCGCAGCGACATGTCAAAGGCCACATCCTGACGGCGGCGCGTCTGGCCATAGAACAGCGCGCCCGCATTGATCTCCACCCCCAGCATCTCCTCCAAGCACATGGCCTGGGCGCAGAGCTGCACCCGGTCGGCGTCGCCGTGCTTGGGCCGCCCGCGCTTGTGCTCCACCGGAAAGGGCCGCCATGGGCCGCCGGGCGTGTCCTGGCGGAACTCCACAACATCCGCCACGCCGGAGAGCCCCAGCGCGAGCGAGCGCAGGTGCAGGGAAAAGGCCGTGCGCAGCCCCGGCGCACTATGCCCCCCGCCGCCATGCACGCGCTCATGGGCCAAACGCCCCTCGGCGGTATATCTATTCTCGCCCCACTGCCCTTCCACGTGGATCAGCGCGCACTGGCGCTCGCAGTAGAGCAGGTGCTGCAGACCGGAGAGCGGCAACAGCTCGTCCTCGGAGTACATTGGCGGGCCTCCTTCCAGGGTGGGGCGGGGTTCACGGTTTACGCCGTTTGCCCCGCGCGGGGCAATTTCATATTTGAAGTAGGGCAACTCCCCTTCGTCATTTCAATCCTTGCCCCCGCGCGGGGGGCGACCTCCATACAATGGGACACATAATCCCAATCGCACAGTTTCAATCCAGGCCCCCCGCGCGGTGCTTCGCTAAATCTTCTCCTCCAGCGTCACCCCGGCAGGCAGGGCGGCGGCGTCCACAGTCACGGCGTAATCGCCGTAGCTGCGCGCCGGAATGTCCTTGTCTTTGGTCTTATCGATCTTCACCAGGTCGAAAAGCTTGTGCGCCGGGGCGCTGCCCAGCGCGTTGTCGTGCTTGAACACGATGAGCCTGCGCGCGCTCATCGTGCCGCGCGCCGCGCTGTGGTCGTGGTCGAACATCATGCTCAGCGCCTGCCAGAACAGCTCCAGGTCCGCCTCGGAGAATCCGGTCTGCGCGGCCAGCGGCGCGGAGATGAACCCATTGGCGCGGTACAGGCCATAGGGCACGATGTGCTTGCGGCCCATGGTGCGGTTGTCGCCGGTGTCCGAAGCGTCCTTGGCCGCCTCCACAGCCATGCGGGTAATCGTCACGTCCAGCGGAGTCACAGGCTCCACGGAGCGGGCAAAGGAGAACTGCACCGGCCCGCGCACCTGGCCGCAGTTGTTCTCCTTGGTGCTCATCACCGCGCCAAAGGAGCGCACGTCATAGAAGTTGGCGCACATGAAGTCGCGGCCCAGGCGCACCTTCTCGGCATCGGTCTTGGCCTTGCCTTCCACGGACTGGTAAGCCCCGGCGCGCGTGGCGGAAAGCACGGCCTTCTCCCGAACGTAGATGCAAAAAGGCGATTCCCCGCCCTTGGCCAGCTCCACAAAGTTGCGCACCTTGCGCTTCAGGCACACGTCGGTGATGAGCCCGTGGTTGGTCTCCGGGTCGATGCGCGGCAGGTTGCCCGCGTCCGGGTCACCGTTGGGGTTGCCGTTCTCCACATCGAAAAGCAGCACGAACTCGTAACGGTTCTGAATGGCGCTCATGGTCTATTCCTCCGTGGGGGTGATGTTGGCGGTTTCGGGTGCGGCGTTCTTCTTGCTGGTCCACAGGGCCTTGCGCTGGTGATAGTAGCCCAAGGCGAAACGCCCCTGGTCCTCCAGCGCCAGGTGCGCGGGGAAGTCCTTTTGCGGGTCGATGCCGTCCAGGATGTCCTGGATGCTGTTGTCATAGACGTAGCCGTACTTGAGCTTGGAGACGTGATGTTGGGCCAGGCGCAGCAGAATGGGGAAGGTGGCGCGCGGCGTGGCCGAGGCCGAGCCGAAGTAGCGGTCCTTGATGGTGGCGTTGATTCCGGGGATGGCCTCCTGCTGGAGTTTCTCCAACACGGCGAAGAGACGGCCCAGGCGGTAGGGAACGTTCTTGAACTGTTCGTCGAGGCTCACGAAATCGACCTCCGGGTTTTGCTCGCGTTGGCGGGCGTTGCGCACAATGCAGGCCTTGATGAGGGCGGCGCGGGGATAGGTGACCTCCTGCTCCGCGCGGATGCGCCCCATGACGGCGGAGAGCAGCGCGCCGGGATAGGCCGCGCCGGTGAGGATGGAGCGCATGAGCGCGCCGGAGAGCAGCGGGGAGATGTTGTCCAGCTCCTCCCGCAGGGCCACGGCCTTGAGCAGCAGCCATTGGGGCGGGAAGTCCTGCTCCTTCTCAAAGCGTTTGACGATGCGCAGGTCCGCGAAGTGCTGGCCGATTCTGCGCCACAGCTCCTCCACGGTGCCGGAATGCCAGAAGCGCACGGATAAGCGAGAGGCGTTCGGCGAGAGTCCCAGCGCGTAGAAACGCACCCCGCCTTCGTCCTTCAGCTCGTTGGGCATCTTGCCTTCGCGCACGGCCTCCAGAAACGCGCGCAGGTCGGCCACGTCGCCCTGGTCCTCCCCCTGGCCGTCCCCCTGGCCGAAGATTGCGGGGAACAGGCCCTCGGAGCGGGTGGCCCGCTCGGTCCAGAACACCACGGTGGCGTCGCCGATCTGCACCCTGCGCCCGCCATCTCGGCGCAGCAGATGGTTGAGCGCGGTGGTGTAGTTGAAGGCTGCCTCCTCGCTCACCGGGGCGTTGTAGCTCTGCTGCTTGCCGTAAGAGGCAAAGGCGTCCAGGTTGAATCCGACCAGGGTCGCGCCCTTGCTCTGGGCGCCACGCACACCCTTGAGGTCCGCGTGCAGCCGGGCGATGGGCTGGCCTTCCAGGCCCGTCACCAGACATTGGCCCAGCACCTCGGAGGTCCCGGCGAAGTAGTGCTTGAGCCAAGCCTCGCGCACTTTTGGCCGTTCATGCACGTATTCCCTGCGGCCAGCGAGCCGGAAAACCAGGTTCAGTCCGCTCATCTCCTCCCAGTGGGGCAACTCGGCGGCGCGTTCCGGGCTCCAGGAACCGAGAAAGGCCAGCACGGCGTCCACCCCCTCGTCCTCAACCCCGGAGCAGACCTCGCGCAGCTTCTGGCGGAAGGCCTCGAAGCACTGGGCGCTCCGTTCCGGCTTGCCCTTGGAATCCGCGCCCAGCACATAGCCGGAGTTGTCCCACAAGAAGTTGGGCATGACTGCCACTGTGCGCTTTGCCGCTTCCGGCACCACCAGTTGCCTGGGCACGGGCTTTTTCCCGGAATGGTCGCGCAGGTCCAGCACCTGCTTAAGTTCGCCGTCCGGGCCGAGTTCCAGGGCAAAGGGCACCGGCTGCCTGCTGAAGCCGCGCAGGGGGATGCCGGAGTCCTCGTCCGCCGCCAGCCGTCTGAAATACGCGTCCAGCGCCTGGAGGATCATGCCGCCCCCTTTCCGGTCGCCGGGCCGGCCTGGGCCTTGGGAGGCTCCAGCCAGTCCGGTGTCGGAACTTCGATGACGCCGTCCTTCATGATGGGTCGGAAGAAGCGCGGGGTCATGCCGCCCCCAAAGTCGATGTCGTGCAACATCCAGCCCAGGTCGCGCTCGCCCAGAAGCGACGCGGGGGGCGCGGGGAGGGGCTCCGGCGCGGGTTCGAACATGGCCGGGAACTCCCGGCAACCCAGATAGGGCCTGTGGAAGCACTGGCCCTTGGCCGCGCGGCGCTCGAACATGTCCTTGTGCTTTGCGGTGTTGCGGTCCTCGTCGCCCGCAAAGTCGAAGCGGGCCTCGATGACGTACTCCACATCGCGCAGCACCAGCGCCGCGCGCTGCTGGCGGTCCTCTTCGATGAACGTGGACACGGCGGCGCGCCCATCCTTCATGGCCAGCCGCACATTGCCCAGGGGCAGCTTGCCCGCCAGCTCGTTGCGACGGATGGTGTCGAAGCGGATGGGCCGGAGCACCCGTATCCGCTCCACCACCCAGCGAATGGCTGGCTTCCAGTAGATCGCCTCCAGGACTCCCCTGGCGGCGGAGGGCGTCATCACGTCGTAACTCACGCGCTCCACTTTCATCTCCGGCCGCGTGAAGCAGGCGTAATCGCCCCAGACCCTCAGCCGAATTCCGTAGGACATGGGCACCTCCTTGGGCTGGGTGAAGAGACTTCGGGAGGGTGACAAGGCGTCACACCTCCCTAAGCTCCACAAAACTACTGTTTCAACCCACGGCAGCGTGGCTGCCGACATTGATTATGCTGATGGCGCACGAATCGGAGGTCCATATACCCAGACAATAGCCTGAATACACTTCCCTATCTCGTCAAAACTACTAAATATGAAAACAGCCATGTCCAGAGTCTAGATCATTCCGTTCTGCCTGTCTATATGGTTATGCATGTTTTATTTTTGAAAACGATATTGGTATTCAGAAATTATTAAGAGATCAGATCCTCCGGGACCTGCACTCCCGGCGCGGCCCGGAACAGGTCCAGGCCCACAAGCGGATCGTACAGCCCCATGTTGCTGAGAACGAAGCAATGGCCACCCGGCCCGGCTCCAGTCTGTCCAACTCTGCGGATGGCCCCGGCCCCTTCAAGGGCGGCGAAGTCGCGTTCGTAGAGCGACACGGTGTGGCGCTGCAGCCTGCGCAGCAGCCCGCCCGCACGCTGGCCGGGGGCCAGGGAGTCCAGGGCGCGCACAAGGTCGTTGGCCGCCTTGTCATAGGGTATGATCAGGCCTTGGGTGGGCGTGTCGATGAGCTGAAAGTCGCGCTCGATCTCCCGAAAGGGGAACAGGCATTGCCGCTGCCGCTCGCAGGTGCGGGCCACGATCTTCCTGGCGTCCAGTTGGTCGTCGCCCACGCGCCAGTACAGTTCCCCAAAGTAGTCGCGAACGGCGTCCGGGTGCAGCAGGTCCTTCTCGTGGCGCCCAGCCACGCTGCGTCCCGCCTCGGCGGAACGACGGAAGACGCCACGCGGCAAACCGTTCTCCGGCTCGAACACGAAAACCCGGCCCGGCTGGGGCAGCAGGCCCTCGCGGTTGCAGCGGCCCGCAGCCTGGGCAATGGAGTCAATGCCCGCCTCGGCCCGGTAGACCACCGGGAAGTCCAGGTCCACGCCCGCCTCCACCAGCGTGGTGCTCACCACCCGGCAGGGCCGCTTCTCCTCAAGTGCGTCGCGGACGGCATTCAGCACCTCGGTACGGTGCTGCGGACACATGAGGGCGCTCAAATGGAACACGTCCTCCGGCGACGGCAGGGCGGCGCGCAGGGCCTCGAACACCTCGCGGGCCATGCGCCGGGTGGGCACAATGCACAGGACCTGACGCTCCGCCGCCAGCCGCGCGGCCAAGTCGGCGTCGGTGATGCGCCCAATGCGCCGCACCTCCACACGCCTGAGCGCGGCGTGCAGGCCCTTGGGGTCGTCCATGATCTCGCGCACGCCCGTCAGTCCCCCCTTGAGGCCCTCTTCCTCCCCTTCCCCCGGAGCGCCAAGGGCGGGCTGGGTTGCGGTGCACAGCACCACGCTGGCCCCGTAGCTCTGCGTCAGCTCGCGCAGGCCTTCCAGGCAGGGCCGCAAGTAGGTCAGGGGCAGCATCTGGGCCTCGTCCAGGATGATGACGCTTTGGGCCAGATTGTGCAGCTTGCGGCAGCGTCCGGCACGAGCCGCGAAGAGACTCTCGAAAAACTGGACGGAGGTGGTGACGATGACCGAGGCGTCCCAATTCTCCGTGGCAGGATGCGGGCGGTCGTCATCATCGCCCTCAGCCGGGGCAAGATTGCTGTGGTGCTCGATGACGAATCCGTCGGCATCGCCCTTCTCGTCGGCCAGGGCCTGGCGGAACACCTGGGCGTTCTGCTCGATGATACTGGTGAAAGGAATGACGTAGACCACGCGCCCCAGACCATGGCGCTCGGCGTGGGCCAGGGCGAACGCAAGCGAGGAGAGCGTTTTGCCGCCGCCTGTGGGTACGGTGAGGGAAAACATCCCCGGCGCACGCTCAGAGGCCTTGCGACACTGCTCCAGCACCTGGGCGCGGATACTGCGCACGGGCGTGTCGGCGACGAACCTCGTCAGGTGCACGTCCAGCCGCTGGCGCAGCTCCGTCATTTTGGGATACCTGCGCAGGCCCGCGCGTGCCAGGTCGGCGGGCTCCCCGGCGGCCTCGGCATCCAGTCGGTCGGCGTCCACCAGGCAGGAGAAAAGCATCCGCACAAACAAGGCGGCAGCGAAGCCGACGCCCTTACAGGCCACGTTAAAGGGCAGGTTCTTGGCATCCGGGCGTGGCATGTCCGCATCGGCCCCCAGACAGGCCTCCCATGCGGAATGGTCTTCGATGCGATAAAGCGCCGGATTGAGCCTGCGTTCCAGGCTGCCCGCCCTGTCCGACTGGTTCTCCATTTTGCCGTCGGGAAGCCCGGCATGGTGCCCGGCAATACAGTAGGCCAGAAGTTTGCCGGCTTCGCCCCATTTCTGCACGGCATGGCGGGCCCCTGCCGTGGAATGGTCGGTGCGCACCTCTTCGCCCCGCACGCGGCGCTGAAATACGGTTGAGGCCTTGCCGATGTCGTGCAGCAAGCCACAGGCCGCTCCCCACGACCCTGCGCCAAACCGCTTGGCAAATACCTCGGCCATCGTGGCAACATTTTGCAAATGTTCTCGCAGGCGCTGATTTGGCCGAGCAAGCAGATCGAACGGCACATCCCCTTCCCTCTCCATGGAACCTCCAGCATTTGTTGTTCATGGTGCACAATACTGCGACAAATGGCTTGCAGCGTGAGCCTGGAGGGTCAACTGCCGTTACAACCGGAGGATTCTCGTTGCTTCCTCTGCGACAAAGCGCTTCAGGCTTTCCGGCCCTTCAACCTGCACCCTGACTCCCCGCAGCGCATAGATTTCGGGAAGTTCATGCGCCAGGCCGTCTGGCGCCTTCTGCTCGAAACGATAGCTTGGCGCCTCGCGATCCCAGATTATGGAGGCGTTGGGTCTGTCGCGAAGATATTCCATGTCGCGCTTGAAGGTGGCGCGGAAAACGCCGAGCTCGACCCAAAATACGGCGAGGGGCACAGTCCGGCGTTCGGTGAGGAGGTGGTTGATGTGGCACAGACGTTCGGTGCTGTTCATGTTGATTTGAATACAGCCTAACTCATTCCACCTCAACAGCTATTTCGGCCACGCTGATTCGTTTCCCAAGCTTCTGCCTCCTCACGAGAACAAAACCGTCAGCCGCCATGAAAGACTCAAGCATGACATCCCACTAAATATACGCAATATTACGGTGTACAGAGATAGCATTCGCCTTGGACCACCTGCCCACAGAACTTGCTCACTTCACACGGAATGACCATATTCACCTATTCATGAGCACATTCCCCGCTCACCCCTTCCGCCAGACAGCGTCCCGCCCCTGGCTGGCGCAGTGCACGACGCCCTGCGCCTTGAGGTCATCCAAGACGCGCCGGATGGTCGAATGGCTGATCCCGACGCAAATCTGTTCCAGGTCGGCCCAGCGGGACTCTTCGGGCATCTCGCCCGCTTTTCTTTTGCGCCTTGGACTTGGCCCTGCCCGCTGCGTCTCGCCCCAGCAGCACCCCCGTGCACGTGCGACCAGACGCCAAAACTTGCGAAGTCAGTCGCACGACAAAAAGAATCGTGCGGGCTATACGTCCTGTGCTTCCGGCACTATACGGAAGACAAGAGGCCCCGTTCCCCTTCACCCCCAAACAAGGAGGCACGCCATGAAGGGCGACCACGATCATTCCCACGACCACGCGCACGAGCACACGCATAGCCACGACCACGCGCACTCGCACCCCGGCATCGGGGAGCACAGCCACCCGCACGAACACACCCACAGCCACGACCATCACCACCAGCACGCGCATCCCCACGAGCACGCGCACGGCGAGCAGGACCACGCACACGACCACGGCCACGACCACGGCCCCCACGAGCACGAGCACCCCGGCCACGAGCACGAGGCCCACGACCACAAGCACTAGCACAGCACAACGCCCGGAGGCCCACGGCGCACCTTGCCGCAGGCCTCCGGCGCCTTTGGGCGCGCGGACGTGTCGGCCTTAGCCGCCCCTGCGGCCGCGTTTCGGGGAAAAAGCCGCGCACACCACGAAAAGCGCGCTGGAGGCCAGCACGATGGAGGCCCCGGCGGGCAAGTCCATCTGGTAGGACAAAAACAGCCCCGCCTCGCAGGACACGACCCCGAACAGCGCGGCAAGCAGAAACATGCGCCGCAGGCTGTAGGTGAGCTGGTAGGCCGCAGCCGCCGGATTGATGATCAGGCTGTACACAAGCAGCCCGCCCACGCTGGGCAGGCAGGCGGTCACGGTGACGCCGGTGAAGCACAGAATGGCATAAAAGATGGCCGTGGCGGGAAGCCCGGCCGCCGCCGCGATCTCCCTGTGGCAGGCCACGGCCTGAATCTCCTTGTAGAACAGGCCGAGCGCGGCCACGGCGGCCAGGGTCACCCCGCCCAAGAGCCAGACATCCCTTGCCGAAACCGTGAGGATGTTGCCCCAGAAAAGCCCCAGGGCCTCCGCCTTGGACCCCGGCAGCAGGCCGATGCACAGGATGGCCGCGCCCAGCATGGTGGAAAACACGATGCCCACGGCCGTATCGGGCGAGAAATCGCCCCGGTCGGACATGGGGCCGATGACCGCGGCCGAGGCCAGGCTGAGGACAAGGCTGCCCAGCAGCGGGTCCAGCCCAAGCACCATGGCCAAGAGCCCCCCGGCGAAGGCCGCGTGGGCCAGGCACACCCCGATGAAGGTCAGCCGCATGAGCACGGCGAAGACACCGGCAAGGGAACAGCACACCCCGGCAAACGCCCCGGCAAGCAGCGCATGGCGCATGAACGCGTGTTCGAACAAACCAAAATCCATGGTGATTCCTCAGAAAAGCACCACCGGGCGGTCCTGGTGGGAAAGCACGGTGAAGGGCACGTCGAAAATCGCGGCCAGGCGCTCCGGCTCCAGGGCCTGAGCCGCTGGGCCAAGCCACTGCGGGCGGCCCTGCCGTAAGGCCAGCACGCGGGTGCACAGCACGGGCAGCGAGTTCAGCTCGTGGGTCACCATGACCGTGGTCAGGCCCAGACGCGCGTGGATGTCGCGCACGCATTCCAGAATTTCGCGCTGGGCGCGCCAGTCCAGAGCCGAGGTGGGTTCGTCCAGCAGCAGCACGTCCGGCCGTTGCAACAGCGCGCGCGCAATGGCCGCGCGCTGGGCCTCGCCTCCGGAGCAGCGGCCGATGGGCCGGTCCTGCAAATGCGCAATGCCCACAAGGGTGAGCAGCTCCCTGGCGCGCGCGCGCACCTCCGGCCCAGGGCGGCGCAGCGGCCCAAGCTCCGCGTAGGCCCCCACCATCACGGACTCCAGCACGCTGATGGGCAGCCGGGGGTCCAGGGCGGACATCTGCGGCGCCAGGGCCACGCGGCCCCTGCCGCCCTTGCCGGAACCCGGCACCAGCGCTTGGCCGCCGCCGCACCCCAGCCTTCCTGCCAGCACGGCCAGAAGCGTGCTCTTTCCCGACCCGTTGGGTCCGATGACGCCCAGAAACTCCCCCCGCACAATCTCCAGCAGGGGCACGTCCAGCACCACGCGGCCCTGCCGCAGCACGCGGACATCGCGCAGCAGCGCAGCAGCGCCGCCAGTGTCCGGCATCTCCCGGCTCATCCGCGCGCCTTCATGGCCGCAAGCAGGCGGTCCAGGTTCATCTCCACCGCCCGCTCCCAGGTATCCGCACGCGGGTCCCCGCCAGGGAAGTTGGTCAGCACGGCGTGCCCGGCCCGCAAGTCATCGGCCAGGGCCTTGCCCGAGCCACCCGTGCTCTGCATGTTGTCCACCACCAGCACGGCCTTCCCGGCCTTGGCCTTGGACATCACCTCGGCCAGCTGTCTCGGGTTCATGCCTTCGAAGCGGCCATAGTCCGCCACCACCACGCAGCCCAGCCATTCAAGAAACGGCTTCTGCATGGCGTCGCAGATGACCCGCAGGCCGACGATGCCGCCCTGGGCCGCCCGCGCCTTGACCCTGGCCGCCAGGGCCGCGATGCGCGCCTGGCGCTCGCGGGCGCGCCGCTGCACGTCCTTGGCACCTGCGGCGTCGATCTCCGCGAGCATTGCGGCCAAGGCCGTGGTGGCCTGGGCTTGCCGTTCCGGCAGCATCCAGTTGCCCGGAGCATTGACGGGGCGGACCCGCGCGAAGGTCTCCGGCGCGCTGCGCCGCAAGGCCTGGAGCATGGGCATGTCGCGCTGCCAGTCGTGGATAAGCACGGCCCTCGCGCTGCCCGCGAAGCTCACGTCCGACGCGCGCAAATCCGCATGGCCCGGACAGGCCGAGCCGGGGATCAAGGTCCGGACGCTGACACGCCCCTGCCCCAGGTCGGCCACGATGTCCTCGATCAGCGTGGTGCCCGCCAGCACGCGCGGCAGCTCCGCCGCGCACGCGTGGCGCGTTCCGGCCAAAGCCAGGCACAGGGCGAGGGCCAGGAGCGCCAGCCGGAATGCCCGCGGCAGGGCGGTCGCCTCAAAGCTTGCGCGCGCGGGCTTCATAATAGTTCTCCAGGCTCGTCACCTCCGGAGCCGGGAGCCCGGCCTGCAGGAACAGCTCACGCATGGCTTCGTCGGAAGGCAGGTGGTCGTCGGCCACGGCGGGATGCGTGCCGTGATGCGCGGCCAGCTGCGCGCGGCCGAGCAAATGCGCGATGACGACCGGCCCTCCAGGCCGGGCCACGCGGGCCATTTCGCGCAGGGCCAGAATCTTGTCCGTGAAATGCGGGAAGGCCGCGAAGCAGACCACGGCATCGAAGCTGGCGGAATCAAAGGGCATGTCCAGGGCCGAGGCGCAGACCACAGTGGCGCGGCCGTCCACGCATTTGCGCCGGGCCACCTCCACCATCACGGGCGAGGCGTCGAAGGCGGTGACGCGCCCCTTGGGCCCGATGGCCCGCAGCAAGTACGGAATAAGCGTGCCCGGCCCGGTGCCCATGTCCAGCACGTGGCCGCCCTCGGGCAGGCCAAAGGCCTCCACCATGGGCCAAAGCCTCTGGCGCACGGGGTCGGGGTAGCATTTGTCCTCCCAGCCTTCGGCCCGTTCGTCGAAAAACCGCGCGCGCGTTGCTTCCTTGTCCATTCCAGCGTGACTGGCGTCCATGGTTCCTCCTGCAAAATGCTGAAGGCGAAGGCCCGCGCCGGGGCCTCCGCCAGTGGGTATGCGTGTCGGCAAGCGTCCTGCCGACAGGGGTTAGAAGGTCAGGTTCATGCCCACCGTGGCCCCGATGCCCGGCATGGGATAGTCGGGCCGGGTGCAGTAGTTGCTGTCCGTAAGGTTGTCGCCCGCGATGAACAGCTCGCCGCTTTTCGCGCCCAGGGCCTTGGCGTCGAACAGCCAGGCAAGCTTGGCGTTGAGCAGAAAGTACTGCACCACCTTCAGGCTGTTGGTCGGGGACAGGCTGGCCCGCGTGGTGGTCAGCGCGTACATGGAATCCACGTACTGAGCGTCCACTGACAGCTTGAAATCTTTGAGGAACATCCAATTTCCGCCCGCCGAGGCCGTCCAGTCCGGGGCGTAGGGCAGGTTCTGGGGCGAGTGGGAAAGCCAGGTGAACCCGGTGTACAGCGAAAGCGTGCTGGTGGGCGCCCAGTTGATGTTGCCCTCCACGCCCTGCATCTCGTAGTGGCCGGTGTTCTGCCACACGCCGCCGAAGCCGGAGCGCACGTAGCGGTTGTCGCCGTGCTCCTGGAAGAAGGTCACGTCGGCCTTGAGCTCCTTGGTGAACGTCTGGGCCAGGCCCACTTCCATGTGGTGCATGATCTCGGGCTTGAGTTCACTGCCGTTTCTGCCCTGGGCCAGCACCTCCAGGCCGGGGTAGTTCACGCCCCTGGCGACGGAGAAGTGCGCCTCGGTGTCCTTGTACCCGGCCACGAGGCCCGCGTGGGGCGCCCACTCGCTGCCGAAAATGCTGTTGTCGAAGTAGCGCACGCCGGTGGACGGGATGACGTAGAGGCCGTTCTTGTCGCCAAAGAGCTGGCTTACGGCCATGCGCGGAGAGATGGTGGTGTACTTGTTGGCGAAGTCCGTTGGCGTGGCGCCGTTGTCGTAGTTGACGTTGGAGCGGCCGGTGGCCCGGTCGAAATCCAGGCCGGTCAAGATCTCGCCGCCGTCCCAGAGGGTGAAGGCCTCCTTGGCCTTGATGCCCATGTTGTCGCCGCGCATGGTGGTGTTCTTGGTGTTGCCGCTCTGGTCCTGCCACTTGGCCTCAATGTGGCTCAGGTACAGCTTGATCTCGCCGTTGGCCTTGTCAAAGGCGTTGGACAGGGTGATGGTGCCCAGGCTGTTGGTGGTGCGGTATAACTCGTTGCGCGGGTTGGGGTTCACGTCCGGGCCGGGGTCCGCGGCCTTGTTGTCCGAGCCCAGGGCGAAGGCCCGCACCTGCCAGTTCTTGTTCAGCTCGTAGCCGATGTTGCCGTACACGTCGTTGAGGAAGCCGTAGCTCTTGGCGCGGTGCCCGTCGGAATGGCGGTAGCCCTGGCCGAGGTAGTAATCCAACGCGCCTTCCTTGCCGCCGTGCTCCACGGTCTCCGTGAAGGTGTTGAAGGAGCCGTAGCTGCTCCCGACCTTGGTCTGGTAGCCGTCCTCGGCCATGCGCTTGGGAACGATGTTCACGCCCCCGAATCCGGAGCCCTGTTCAGTGGGCTGCACGCCCTTGATGACCTCGATCTGTCCGGCGGGATCAATGGGCATGAGGTCCATGAGGCCGTGGTTGAACACCGGGTTGCCCAGGTTCACGCCGTCGATGGTGGTCTTGATTTCGCCGCCCGGACGGCCGGAGCCCATGCCGCGGATGAACACCGCTCCGCCCTCGCCGCCGCCAAAGGAACCGATGACGTTGTACCGGGAGATGGTGACGCCAGGCGTGGTGCGCAGAGCGTTGGTCACGTCCTGTGCGTTCAGGTCGTGGATCTGCTCCTGCCCGACCACGGTCTTGACGCCGCCGTAGCGCGAAACCTGGTTGCCCTCGATGACGGGAGAGGCCACAACGACCTCCTCCTTCAGCAGCACCCCGGACTTTTCGTCCCCCGACCCCTGTTCCGCCGCCAGCGCGCCTCCGCACAGGCACAGGGCCATTGCCAGGGCCATGACCCCGCTTCCCGTTCTCCTCTTCATCACTCCCTCCCGTATTCGTCGCCGCCCGTCCTTTCCTCGGCGTCCCCCCTGCACGGGCGCGACGCTGATGGGCCTTGGTGACACGTTTCAAAATTTCGTTAGACCTTTGGGCAATTTCCATCTGCGAGTCAACGAAAAATGATGACGATTGCATTATTTGTGTTACTGAATCATGCGACCCGCCGGGACTTCCGGCAGGCACAGCGCCGCCGCGCCCGCTGCCCGCGTTCGCCGAACGCCCCGATGCAGCTCCGGGAACTGACCCCGCGCCCGGCACATTGCCCCTTGCCCGCGCTGGCGCTTCGTGCTAGCCGCCTTACCCATGTCCGATCTTGCCCAATACCTGCGCGAGCTCACCGTGCTGCTCGTGCCGCTGCTGTTCACCATCACCTGTCACGAAGCCGCCCACGGGCTTGTGGCTGGTTGGCTGGGCGACCCCACGGCCAAGCTCGCCGGGCGGGTCACCCTGAACCCCGTGCGCCACCTGGATCCCTTCGGCACGTTGATCATGGTCGTGCCGCCGCACATCGGCTGGGCCAGGCCCGTGCCCGTGGACGCGCGCCACTTCAAGAACCCGCGCACCGGAATGCTGCTGGTGGCCCTGGCCGGGCCGGGGGCGAACCTGCTGGTGGCGCTTTTGTGCGCGGCCCTGTTCCACGCGCTGGTCAGCGTGCCCATCAGCGATCCCGAGGGCCTTGGCGTACGCATGTTGGTGCCGCTGCTGACCATGGCCCAGGCGGGCGTGTACGTCAGCCTGCTCATCGGGGCCTTCAACCTGCTGCCCATCCCGCCGCTGGACGGCAGCAACATCGTGGCCCGGCTGCTGCCCGAGCGCCTGGCCTGGCGCTACCTGGACATGGGCCGCTACGGCATCCTGTTCATCATCGGGCTCATGCTGCTGGGCAACTTCGCGGGCATTAGCCTCTTCGGCACCCTGCTCTTCCCCGTGGTGGGCGCTGCGGCTTCCCTCATGGGCATGGGCAACCCTTTCTGACACACAACCAAACAACGGACACGCACATGACCGCCACCAAAGAATGCATCGTCTCCGGCATGAGGCCCACCGGGCCCCTCCACCTGGGCCACCACTTCGGCGTGCTGGCCAACTGGCTCGACCTGCAGGAGAAGCACGACTGCCTGTTCTTCGTGGCCGACTGGCACGCGCTCACCACAGAGTACGCCGACCCCAAAAAGGTCAAGGGCTTCGTGCCCGGCTTGGTGCTCGATTGGGTGGCGGCCGGGCTCGACCCGGACAAGTGCGTCATCTTCCAGCAATCGCAGGTGAAGGAACATGCGGAGCTGCACCTGCTTTTGTCCATGCTCACCCCGGTGGGCTGGCTGGAGCGCAACCCCACCTACAAGGACGTTGCCACGGAGCTGGCCGGGCAGAAGGACCTGGCCACTTACGGCTTCCTCGGCTACCCCGTGCTCATGGCGGCGGACATCATCCTCTACCGCTCCACCGCGGTGCCCGTGGGCCACGACCAGCTGCCCCACCTGGAGCTCACCCGCGAGATCGCCCGGCGCTTCAATTTCCTGAACTGCCCGGAGGACAAGCCCTTCTTCCCCGAGCCCAAGGCCCTGCTCACCGAGGAGGCCAAGCTGCCGGGCCTCGACGGACGCAAGATGAGCAAGAGCTACGGCAACTCCATCGCCCTTGGGGAACCCTTGGAGAACATCGCTCCGAAAATTAAGACCATGCTCACGGACAAGAACCGCCTGCGCAGGACCGACCCCGGCGACCCGGCCGTGTGCAACCTGTACCCCTACCACAAGCTGTTGACCGCGCCGGAAAAATGCGCGGAGATACGCGAGGGCTGCACCACGGCCTCCTTCGGCTGCGTGGACTGCAAGAAGGCGCTCATGGAGTCCCTCACCGCCTTCTTGACGCCCATCCACGAGCGCAGGCGCGCCCTGGAGGCCGACCCCGAGCGGCTTTGGCACATTCTGGAGCAGGGCAACGCAAAGGCGCGCGCCCGCGCGGCCGAGAGCATGGACGCCATCCGCAAGCTGTTGAACTTCGATTTCTAGGACAGGCGCATCCCGGCCGGGGCAGGGCGCACTTCGCCCCGCTCCGGCCTTTTCCTTTTCTGAACCGCACGAGGCCCCACATGAGCGAAAACGTCCGCGTGTCGCAGCGCGCCAGCGAAATCACCCCGTTTCTGGTCATGGACATCCTGGAGGCCGCGCACAGGCTTGAGGCCGCCGGGCACACGGTCATCCACCTGGAGATCGGCGAGCCGGACTTCGACACCCCCGAATGCGTGAAGGAGGCGGCGAAAAAGGCCCTGGCCGATGGCGAGACCCACTACACCCACAGTCTGGGCCTGCTCCCCCTGCGGGAGGCCATTTGCGAAAATCTGGCCCAGCGCTACGGCGTGGCGGTCGATCCCGGCCAGGTCATCGTGACCCAGGGCACCAGCCCGGCCATGCTGCTGCTGTTCTCCACCATTCTTGAGGCCGGGGACGAGGTCATCCTGTCCGACCCGGCTTACGCCTGCTACGACAACTTCATCCGCTTCGCCGGGGCCAGGCCCGTACGCGTTCCCGTGACCGAGGACGACAGCTTCCAGTACCGGCCCGCGGCCATAGAGGCCGCCATGACCCCGAAGACCCGCGCCATCCTGCTCAACTCCCCGGCCAATCCAACGGGAACGCTGCTCTCCGCCGAGCGCATGGATGCCGTGTGCCGCCTGGCCGACAGCCGCGGGGCCTTCGTGGTCTCCGACGAGATTTACGGCGGCCTGGTGTACGAGGGCAGCGAACACAGCGCGCTGGAGTTCAGCGACCGCGCCTTTGTGCTGAACGGGTTTTCCAAGCTCTACGCCATGACCGGCTGGCGGCTGGGCTATCTGGTGGCGCCGAAGGAATTCATCCGTCCCATGCAGAAGCTGTGTCAAAACTTCTTCATTTCGGCCAACTCCGTGGCCCAGCGTGCGGGCGTCGCCGCCCTCGAAAAGGGGGCGGAAGACGTGGCGCGCATGAAGGCCGTGTACGACGAGCGGCGACGCTTTCTTCTCCCCAGGCTGAAGGCCCTGGGCCTGGGCGTGGCCAACGACCCCACCGGCGCGTTTTATGTCCTGGCCAACGCCCGCCACTGGGCCGCGAACTTCGGCGGCAGCTCCCTCAGGCTGGCCTACGACATCCTTGAAAAATGCCACGTGGGCGTCACCCCCGGCATCGACTTCGGCCAGGGCGCGGAAGGGTACCTGCGCTTCTCCTACGCCAATTCCCTGGAGAACATCGCCGAGGCCGTGCGCAGACTTGAGAAGTACGCCGCACTGGCGTAGGAGAAACAACATAAGGAGCGGCAACCGCCGCAAGACCGCCATGAAACGTCTGCTCCGGCTCGACATCTGCCTGGCTTCCTGCCTGGCCCTCTGCCTGGCCTTCACCGGGGGCTTGGCGTCGCGCGGGCTTTGCGGTCAGGTTGGCGGCGCTCCGGAGACCCCGGCCAAGCAACCGGCCAAGCAACCGGCCAAGCGCACGGGCGATGCTGCGTCTAAACGGCCAAAAACGACGCGCAAGGCCAGAACCGCCCAGGCCGGCGTGTCCGAGGCCGAGGCGCTGCTGGGCAAGCGCAAGCTCACCCGCCAGGACATGGCCAGCCCGTTCAGCGCCACGGCGGACTACGGGCCGCCAGCCCCGGAACGGGCCGAGGAAGACAACGCGACCACCCGTCTGGACTTCGATCCCGCGCCCAAGAAGGGACCGTTCGCCAAACAACAAAACGATTCGCCCATCACCCTGCGTTTTGGCAGCGACAAGGTGGTGGACCCCATCACCGGGCTTGAGGTGAACCCGAAATCCGATGCGGCCAAGAACCGCGACCCGGCCAAATCCGAGATCAAGGGCGCTCTGGAAAAGGTCGGCGGCAAGGCCGAGGTCCAGGTGGACATCTTCAAGTTTTAACAGGCCCCCTGACAGTGAACCTGCGACTCTTCGACTTCCTCTCCGGGCTCTCCGGAGCCCTCGACCTCATGAGCAGCGAGGTGGTGGGCCACCACAAGCGGGTGGCCTACATCGCCGCGCGCCTGGGCAAAACGCTGGCCCTGCCCCGCCAGGAGCGCGCGCTCCTGTTCATGGCCGCCATCCTGCACGACGTGGGCGGCTTCACCCTGCAAAGCAGGTTGGCCGCGCTGTCCTTCGAAGCCGACGGTGCGCGCCACGCCGAACTGGGCTACCGCCTGCTGCGCGCCAATCCCCTGCTGAAGGAAGCCGCGGTCATCGTGCGGCACCACCACACCCCGCGCTCGCGCCAAGCGGAGCTGGACGAGCCGCCACGCGCGCTGGAGCTCTCCTGTCTGCTGAACCTGGCCGACCGCGTGGACGTGCTGACCCTGCGCTCCCACTCCTTCGACCCCGCCTGGGTCATGGCCCAGATAGCCCCGCGCGCGCCGCAGCAGTTCGCCCCGGCGGACGTGGACGCCCTTGCCGTGCTTGCCGCGGACCCGGACTTCTGGGCGCCCCTGGCCGGGCCGGATCCCGTGGCGACCTTAGAGGAGGAGCCGCTGCTGCTGGAGGAACGCCACGTGTCCCAGGCACAGCTGGAGCAGGCTTCCACCGCGTTCTCGCAGATCATCGACTTCCGCAGCCGGTTCACGGCCACGCACTCGCGCGGGGTGGCCGAAACCGCCGTGTGCCTGGCCGAAAAGGCGGGCATGGCGGACGGACAGCTTGCGGCCATGCGCCTGGCTGGAAACCTGCACGACCTGGGCAAGCTGGCGGTCCCCTCCGAGATCATCGACAAGCCCGGCCCCCTCGACGACCAGGAACGCGCGGTGATGGACCGGCATCCGGAACTGGCCCAGGGCATCCTCTCCCGCGTGGACGGGCTGGAAACCGTTGCGGCCTGGGCCTCGCAGCACCACGAGCGCCTTGACGGCCGGGGCTACCCGCGCGGTCTGGTCGGAACGGAGCTGTCGCTGGGCTCGCGCATCATGAGCCTGGCCGATGTGTTCACCGCCCTGCGCGAGGACCGGCCCTACCGGCGCGGCCTGGAGAACGGGGAAACCCTGAACATCCTGGACGACATGGCCGCACAGGGGGCGCTGGACGGCCATGTGCTGGCCCTGGCGCGCGCCAACCTGGACGAGCTGGACGTGCGCAGATGCGCGGCGCAAAACGCCGCTGCCCGCGAATTCCGGGAGTTCTACTCCGGCGTTCCGGTAGCCTAGCCCCCCCGCGGGCTCCCAAGGCTTGCCAAGCCTGCCCACGCTGGCGTACATCCAAAAAAATCGGTCATTCAAGGACAGGCATGAGCGACTTTGCGACGGACCTGCACATCCATTCGCGCTTTTCCCGCGCCACCAGCAAAGGCCTCACCGTGAGAAGCCTCACAGCCTGGGCCGAGGTCAAGGGCATCGGCGTGCTGGGCACGGGCGACTGCACCCACCCCGGCTGGCTGGCCGAAGTGGAGCGCGAACTTGCCGAGGACGGCTCCGGGCTGCTCCGTCTGCGCGACCCCTCCTCCCTGGCCGGGCAGATCCCCGGCCTGCCCGTGACCCTCTCCGGGTCGGCCCGCTTCATGCTCCAGGGCGAAATCAGCTCCATCTACAAACGCGGCGGCCGCGTGCGCAAGGTCCACAACCTCGTGTACCTGCCCACCCTTCAGGCGGCCAAGTCCCTCAACGCCAAGCTCGCCCAGGTGGGCAACCTCGCCGCCGACGGCCGCCCCATCCTGGGCCTGGACAGCCGCAACCTGCTGGAGATGGTCCTTGAAACCCACCCCGAGGCCTTCCTGGTGCCCGCGCACATCTGGACGCCCTGGTTCGCGCTCTTCGGCTCCATGAGCGGCTTCGATTCGGTGGAGGAGTGCTACGGCGACCTCACCGGACACATCTTCGCCATGGAGACCGGCCTTTCCAGCGATCCGGCCATGAACTGGACCCTCTCCGCCCTGGACCGCTACCGCATGATCTCGAACTCCGACGCGCATTCTGGCGAGAAGCTCGGCCGCGAGGCCAACCTCTTGCGCGGCGAACCGTCCTTTTCCGGCATCCGCGGCGCCCTGCGCGCGCACCTGCCGCGCGGGGAAGGCGGCGCCGGGGCCGGAGATTGCGAATTCCTGGGCACCGTCGAGTTCTACCCGGAAGAGGGCAAATACCACCTCGACGGGCACCGCAAGTGCAACTGGTGCATGGAGCCCGCCGAGACCCTGGCCCACAAGGGCCTGTGCCCGGTGTGCGGCAAACCCGCCACCCTGGGCGTGCTGCATAGGGTGCTCGCCCTGGCGGACCGCCCGGAACCCGTGCAGCCCCATGGCCAAGCAGGGTATTGCTCCCTCATCCCCCTGCGGGAGGTGCTCTCCGAGGTGCTGGACGTGGGGCCGGGCAGCAAGGCGGTGACCGCCGAATACTTCCGCCTCATCGGGCGCCTGGGGCCGGAGCTGTCCATTCTGCGCGAGGCCCCGGTGCAGGACATCGCCCGCGCCGCGCCCGTGCTGGCCGAGGCCGTGGAGCGGATGCGCGCGGGCAAGGTGCTGCGCCGGGCGGGCTTTGACGGCGAATACGGGGTCATCACCGTGTTCACCCCGGAGGAGCGCGCGCAAATGCGCCAGGGCAGAATGCTGGCGGGCATTCCCGCCCGCCGGGGCCGTCGTCCGGCCTCCGGTTCAGGGGCTGCCCGGCCGGAGCCCGAGGCCGAGGGCGAAGGCGACCCCGCCCCGGGACTTGCGCCTGCGGCCCAGGCCCTCCCGGCCGGGCTGAACCCCTCCCAGGAGGCCGCTGCCGCCTTGGGGCTGGGGGAGGTTCCGGCCCCGGCGCTGGTGCTGGCGGGACCGGGCACGGGCAAGACCCACACCCTCGTTTCCCGCGTGGAGCGCCTGCTGGAAACAGGCGTCGCGCCGGAGTCCATCGCCGTCATCACCTTCACCCGCCGCGCGGCGGACGAACTGCACGAGCGCCTGGCCGCGCGCTTCGGGCCGCAGGCGCGCCTGCCCCTGGCCGACACCCTGCACGCCCTGGCCCTGGACCTGTGGGCCGCGCGCCGGAGCCAGCCCCCGGTGCTGCTCTCCGAAGACGCGGCGCGGCGCATGTTCCTGGAGGCCCTGGCCCAGGCCGGAGGCCAGGAACTGCCCAAGGCCCGGCGGCTGGAGCTCTTCCGCAGCCACGGCCTGGCGCGGGAGACCCTTTCGCCCCTGGCAGGGCCGGACGCGGCGCTGGTTTCCGCCGCCTGGGAGCTGGTGCGCGAGGCCAAGGCCCTGCGCAACCAGGCCGATTTCACGGACCTGCTGGAATTCCTGCTGACCACGGTCAGCGAGCCCGGCTTCGCCGCGCCCTTCGCCCACCTGCTGGTGGACGAGGCCCAGGATCTTTCGCTGTTGCAGCTCCAGGCCGTGCTGGGCCTTGCCGGGCAGTCCGGGGCCGGGTTCTTCGCCATCGGCGACCCCAACCAGAGCATTTACGCCTTTCGGGGCGCGGCGGGCGACCTGCGCCAGCGCCTTGCCGCGCGCTGGCCGCACCTCGCCGTGGCCTCCCTGGCCGAAAACTACCGCAGCGGCCAGGGCATTCTGGACGCCGCGGCCGTGCTCCTGCCCGAGCCGCCCGTGCTGCGCGCTCTGCCGGAACGCACCTGGGACATGGAATTGCTGGAGGCCCCGGACGCCCGGCACGAGGCCTCGCTCATCGCCTCGCGTGCGGCGGCCCTGCTGGGCGGCACAAGCCTCACCCTCATGGACCGCACAGCGGATTGCGGGCTGGCGCCGGGCGACGTGGCCGTGCTGGTGCGCCTGCGCGCGCTCATCCCGCCCCTCAAGGCCGCGCTGGAGCTGGCGGGCCTGCCCTGCTCCGCCCCGGAAACCGAAATGTTCTGGGAGGAGCCGCGCGCGGCGCTCATCCTGCGCGCGGCAGGACGGCTCTTCGGCCTGCCCGAGTCCGAACCCAGCGGGGAACCCGGCGGAGAACCCGGCGGAGAACCCGGCGGAGAACCGCCCCTTGCCGAAGCCCAGGCGGCGCTGCCGGACTTTTTGCTGCTGCAGGGGCCGCGCGTGCTGCCCGCCGCCCTGCGCGAAACCCCGCCCTTCGACCGCTTCTTCTGGGACGGCGCTGCCTTCCGCGACCTGTGCCACGCCTTTGACGAGGGACGCGGCTGGGTGGGGCTGCTGGACCGCGTGCGCCTGGAGACGGGCTACGCCAGCATCCGGCAGGCGGCCCAGAAGGTGCGCATTTTGACCATGCACGCGGCCAAGGGGTTGGAGTTCGAGGCGGTGTTTTTGCCCGCGCTGGAGCGGGGCCTGCTGCCCCTGTGCGGACATGGCGCGCAGGACGCCGAGCTTCCGCCCGAGGCGCTGGCCGAGGAGCGACGCCTGCTGTACGTGGCCATGACGCGCGCCAAGAGCCGCCTGTGTCTGTCCTTTGCGCGTTCGCGCACGCTCTATGGCGCGGCAACGTTCCGCGACCCCTCGCCCCTGCTGGAGGAGCTGCTGGCGCAACTGCCCGCCCACGCGCTGCGGCGCACGGTGCTGGCCCAAAAGATCCAGACCCGGCAAACCCACCTGTCCCTCTTCTAGCCCGCTCCAAACGCCTTGCGGGACGGCGCGCCCGGCAGGCGGATGTCCCCGCGCAGATGCCGGGCCTTCAGGATCAGTTCGGGCCGGTATTCGAAGTGCATGAGGTCGAAGGCCGCCCACTTGCCGCCCCAAATGAAGCCCTCGGCCTCGAAGGCCGCCACGATGCCGCGCGGAAAGGCTTGCACGCGCGCGGGCGCGGCCTCCGGGTGGCGGCAGGTGAGCCAATAGGGCAGCGCGGGATTCAGGTCCACGGCGATGCCGAAAGCGTGGGCGCTCAGGCGGTCCGTGGCCGCGATCTCGCGCCAGCAGAAGCCGCCGCCGAAGGGCCTGAGCACCTGCCGCCACGCGGGCCGGGCCGCACGCGGGGCCAGCCTGCGCCACACGCGCGCCAACGCGTTGGCCGCGCCAAAGCGCGTGTTCATGGACGCCCCGTGGCCGTCGAAGGAGACCAC
This sequence comes from Humidesulfovibrio mexicanus, assembly GCF_900188225.1. NCBI lineage: Bacteria > Pseudomonadati > Thermodesulfobacteriota > Desulfovibrionia > Desulfovibrionales > Desulfovibrionaceae > Humidesulfovibrio > Humidesulfovibrio mexicanus. The sequence goes on from NZ_FZOC01000004.1 coordinate 61,254, forward strand.
GCGGCAGGCCGCGCGCACCGCATCCTCGTCCGCCCCGTAGAGCGCCGTGAACAGGGGCTCCACCCGGCTGCGGCCGGGATCGAAGCCGGGCCGCGGGTTCGCAGTCTTGGGCGTGGTCCGGCCCAGCGGATACACCTGGGCCAGCATGGCCCGCACGTCCGGCTCCTCCAGAACCTGCCCCGGCGTCCGGATGCGGCCGTCGTCGTAGGCCAGGCGCGCGCCATGGGCCAGCACAAGGTCCAGGCCCCCGGAATCCCTCCGCGCCAGGCCCAAGAATGCTCCAGGATACGCCGCGCGCAGGGCGGCGAGGTCCAGGACCGCCATGGCGGGCAGTTCGCTGGACGCCAAAAGGCCTTGCCACCGCGCCGAAGCGTCTAGGGCCTCGGCGCGCGCCGCCAGGCACAGCAGGACAATGATGGTGAGGGCGGCCAGGCGGGTCCAGTGGCCCCGGAACGCGCCATGCGCACGCCCCCGCACTCGCCAAGCCGGACGCCAGGCCAGGGCGCGGCGCTCAAGAAAAGTCATCATGCCGCGAGCCTAGTCCCTTGAACGGGCAGGGTCAACCATACCCCGCCGTCGCCCTGCAGTCCCCCTCTTGCCGTCCGTGCAGGGCGGGCTTATCTATGCGGACGCGACGCGTGCCCAGGCGCGCGCTCCGCATCCGCCGCAACCTGCCAAGGAGACTCCCCATGCATCGCAGCTTCTCCCCGGTCTTCGCCTTGCTTTCCGCCTTGCTGCTGGCCTGCTCCGCCACCGGGGCCCTGGCCGCACGAACCCTGCACACGAAATCCGCGCCCAAGGCCGCCCCGGCCATTGCCGCCGCGCAAAACACCCACATAGACGGCGTGCGCTTCGTGCGCCTGAAAAACGGCCTGGGCGTGCTGGTCAAAGAGGACGGACGCTTCCCCCTGGCGCATGTTCGGATGCTCGTGCACGCGGGCAGCGCCTACGAGACCCCGGCCCAGGCGGGCATCAGCCACCAGTTGGAGCACATGGTCTTCAAGGGCGCTGGCGACATGGGTCCGGGCGAGGCCGCCCGGCGCGTGGAGGCGGCGGGAGGCAGCCTGAACGCCGCCACCAGCTTCGACTACACCGTGTACTATGTGGAGGTGCCGGACGCTTCCTGGCGCATGGCCATGCAGGTGGTGGCGGACATGACCTTCAAGCCAGCCCTCGTCCCGGCGGAGCTTGAAAGCGAGAAGGAGGTGGTGCTGGCCGAACTCAAGCGCGGCGAGGACACCCCCAGCGACCTGCTTTTCCAGACCGTGCAGGCCATGCTGTGGAAAGGCACCAGCTACGGGTGGCCCATCATCGGCTATCGCGACACCGTGCGCTCCTTCACCAGCCAGTCCATCCGCGACTACATCGCGCCCCTGTACCAGCCGCAGAACATGGTGCTGTGCGTGGTGGGCAAGGTCAAGGCCGACGAGGTGATCGCCTGGGCCGAGGAGCGCCTGGGCGGCATGGCCAACACCGCGCCCCTTTCCCCGCCCACGACGCTGGCCCTGGCTCCTTCCTCCGGGCCGCAGGCCAAGGTGCTGCCCGGCGCCTGGAACAAGGTCCATCTGGCCCTGGCCTTCCCCGCGCCGGACTTCCGCTCCGCCAAGATGCCCGGTCTGGACATGCTGGCCCAGATTCTGGGCGGCGACGAGACCTCGCGCCTGTACCGCAAGTTCAAGTACCAGCTGCGTCTGGTGGACTCCATCGACGCCACCTCCTTCAACCTGGAGCGCGGCGGCGTCATCGGGGTCTGGGCCGTGCTCGACGCGGACAAATTGCCCGCCTTCTGGGACGCCCTCGTTTCCGAGCTGGCGGCCTTCGACGCGTCAAGCGTCACGGACGAGGAGCTGGCCAGAGCGCGCGCCAACATCGAGGCCGGGCTTTTCCTGTCCAGGGAGACCATCGGCGGTTTGGCGGGCAAGCTGCTGCACCAGTACGCCTTTGACGGCGGGCAGCAGGCCGAGGCCAACTACCTGACGCAGCTGGCCGCGACAAACCGCGCGCAGCTGGCCGCCCTGCACCGCGAGTTCTTCCGGCCCGCGGAGGCGCGCCTCGCCGTGCTCGCGCCCAAGGGCGCTCCCGTGACGGAAGCCGCCCTGCTCAAGACCCTGAACACGCGCTGGCCCGCGGGCGCGGCGGCGGCCACGGCCAAGGCCAAGGCGCAGGGCGGCGCGGTGCGTCAGGTGTCCCTGCCCGGCGGCGCCACCCTTGTGCTGCAGCCGGACCCCACCCTGCCCTACGCGGCGCTTTCCATGGCCTGGCCCGGCGGCGACGGCCTGCTCCACGCCGATGAGCAAGGCCTGGGCGCGCTCACGGCCTCGCTGCTGGGGCGCGGCACCAAATCCCTTTCCGCCACGCGCTTCGAGGACTTCCTGTCTGACCGCGCGGCGGCGCTCTCGGCCAGCAGCGGCTCGGAGACCTTCAGCCTCTCGGCCAAGTACCCCAGCCGCTTCGAAGCCGACATGCTGGGCCTGCTGCGCGAGGTGCTGACCGCCCCGGCCCTGGCCGGGACCGAACTGGCCCGCGCCCGCGAGGACCAGCTGAACGCCATCAAGCGCGGCGAGGACCAGCCCCTTGGCCTGCTGTTCCGCAAGCTGCCGGGCATCCTGTTCACATCCGCTCCCCACGCCTACCTGCGCCTGGGCGACCCGCAGCAGGTGGCGCGCTTCACCCGCGCCCAGGCGGCCGCCTTCTGGAAACGGCAGTCGGCCCAGCCCTTCGTGCTCTCCGTGTGCGGCCAGTTCGACGAGGCGCAGGTGACGCGCTTCGCCCAGGAGCTGGCCCGCATCCTGATCCCCGATGGCGCGGCCGCGGCCAAGGCCAGGGTCCCGGCCTGGAAGCCCACGCACCGCACCGTGCTGCACCTGCCGGAGCGCAACCAGTCCCATCTGCTGGTGGTGTTCAAGGCCCCTGGCCGCGCGGACCAGGACACCACCGCCAGGCTCTCGCTCCTGCGCGCGGCCCTGGCGGGCCAGAGCGGCCTGCTGTTCCGCGACATGCGCGACAAGCAGGGCCTTGGCTACACGGTGACCGCCTTCCTCTCCCAGTATCGCGAGGCCGGCTTCCTGGCCTTCTACATCGGCACCGACCCGGACAAGCTCGGCCAGGCGGTGGAAGGTTTCCGCAAGGCGGCTGCAGATTTGGCCGCCACCCCCCTGCCCGAGGCCGAACTCTCACGGGCCAGGAACATCCTCTCCGGCGACTACTACCAGGAGCGGCAGGCGCTTCTCGCCCGCAGCCGCGAAGCTGCCGGGGCCATCGTGCAAGGGTTTGACCGCGACGCCGAACTGAAGCTGGTGGAGGCCGCGCAGAAGCTCGGCGCGGAGGACGTGCGCAAGGCCGCGGCGGAAGTGCTCAAGTGGGACGAGGCCATCCTGGTGGAGGTGGCCCCGTAGGGACTGGCCCCGCTTATTCCTTGCCTGCCGGGGCGGGGATGGGCTACATGACCCGATGGCCGGGGCGACTGACGCCACGGCCCGCCCCGGCACACGGAACCAGGAGGAGCGCATGGCGATTTTCAAAGGCGGCAAGCCCAGGCCCGAAGAGGAAGAGAAATCGGACCCGCGCCTGGGCCAGGCCAAGGACGTGTATACCGGCGGCCGCTTCAAGATCGTCACCCTGGACGCCATCCCGGCGCGCGAGGTGCTGGGCACCTTCGGGCTCATCGTCAGCCGGAGCTACAATTGCGACAACGCCTTCTACGGCCTCATCGCCCAGGCGCTGGAGGTCAACGCCGACGCCATCCTCGGCTACAGGGAAAGCGTTGCCTTCCACCCCGAGGGCGCGCGCTACTACTCCTGCTACGGCACGGCAGTACGCCTGAAGCCGGTGAAATAGCGCGAAACGCAAAACGACGTGAAGGCCCGGAACTCCCAAGCGGATTCCGGGCCTTTTTCGCGGGTCGCGCCCCGGTCCGGACATCTGGACTTTTGCTCCTGGTCCGGGCACAGCAGAACAATGCTGGAAATCGCCGTCTTTCTCTGCGGAGCCGTAGTCATGGTGCTGGAACTCGCGGGCTCGCGCGTGCTGGCGCCCTTTCTGGGAACCTCCATCGTGGTCTGGACCAGCCTCATCGGGGTGGTGCTGGGCGCGCTCAGCCTGGGGTACTGGTGGGGCGGCCGCATCGCCGACCGCAGACCCGAACCAAGACTCCTCTCGCGCCTCATCCTGCTGGCGGCCCTGGCCACCCTGCTCATCGCAGGCTCCAAGGGGCTGCTCCTGCCCTTTTTGCAGCGCAAGGCCGGACTCTCCGCCGCAAGCCTGGCCGGAGCCACGGCGCTTTTCGCCCCGGCGGCAATTCTGCTGGGAATGGTTTCGCCCTTCGCCGTGCGCCTGCGCATGAAGGACGCCGACGCCTCCGGCCGCACGGCTGGCACCCTGTACGCCCTGTCCACGGTGGGCAGCATCGCCGGCACCTTCGCGGCGGGCTTCTGGCTCACCGCCGCCATCGGCACCACCAATCTGGTGCTCTGCATGGCCGGGGTGCTGGTGCTGGCGTCCTTCTGCATCCACCGGGGAGACCTGCCCGCAAAGCTCGCCACCGCGGCGCTCATCGGCCTGACGGCCCTGGGACTCTCAATCTACGACCGCCAGCTCCGCGCGGCGGACATCCACGACCTGGACACGCCCTACCAGCGGGTGCTTGTGTACAACGCGCGCAACAACCGCACCGGCGCGCTGCTCAAGATGCTCTCCACAGGGCCGGAGGGCAGCCAGTCGGCCATGGACCTTTCCGATCCCACCCTGCTGGCCCTGCCCTACACCCAGTACTACCGCCTGGCCACGCACTTCCGGCCGGACCTGCGCCGCGTGCTCATGCTGGGCGGGGGCGCGTGCTCCTTCCCCAAGTATGCGCTGAGCCGCCCGGAGGAGTTCGGCGGCGGCCCGCGCATGGACGTAGTGGAGATCGACCCCGGCGTGACGGACATCGCGCGGCGGCACTTCGGCCTCGCGGAGCTGCCCGGCCTTGCCCTGCGCCACGGCGACGCCCGGCGCTTCCTGAACCACGACGCCGCGCCGGGAAGCTATCAGGTTGCGCTGGTGGACGTGTTCACCAGCCACCTCTCCGTGCCCTTCCACCTGGCCACGCGGGAAACCGCCCAGGCGCTCTCCCGCGCCCTGGACGACCACGGCGTGGTGCTGGTGAACTGCATCAGCGCGGCCGAGGGCGGCAAAAGCCGCTTCTACCGCGCCCTGCTCGCCACCTACCGCTCCGTGTTCCCGCGCGTGGAGAGCTTCCTGCTGGAGCCGGAGGATCCGTCCTCGCCCCAGAACATCATCCTGGCGGCCTTCAAGGACGGCGAGGAGCCGCTCTTGCACAGCGACAATGCCGACTACGCGGCCATGCTGGCCACGCGCTACCTGCCGCCAGCCCCTCTGCCCGGCGATCCCCCCGTGCTCACCGACGACTTCGCGCCCGTGGACCACTACCTGCTTGACCTTTAGGCGGACGCAAGCGTCCAGGCCTAGGCGCTCTCGCTCACCCCGGCCTGGGTGAAGGAGGCCATGCCGTTGTAGATGGCCGCTGCCGAACGCAGCAGGAACATGGCCACGGCCGCTCCCGTGCCCTCGCCCAGGCGCATCCCCAAGTCGAGCAGAGGCTTCTGCCCCAATTTTTCCGCTGCCAGCTTGTGTCCGGGCTCGGCCGAGGCGTGGGCCAACGCCAGGTAGTCGGTGACGGCGGGCGCCAGCTTCCAGGCGGCAACGCAGGCGGCGGTGGAGATGAAGCCATCCACGCACACGAACTGCCTGTTCTTGGCCCCGCCCAGAATCAGCCCGGCCAGGCAGGCTATTTCCAGACCTCCCAGGGCGGCGAGGATTCCCAGCGCATCCCCCTTGGCCACCACGGCCGCGTTGGCCGCCAGGCCACGCCGCACCACCTCGGCCTTGCGGCGCACGCCCTCCTGGTCCAGGCCGGTGCCGGGTCCGGTCATGGCCTCCGGCTCCAGGCCCAGATAGGCGCAGTAGAGGGCCGTGGACGGCGTGGTGTTGCCGATGCCCATGTCCCCGGTGCCCAGCACGCGCACGCCCTCGGCATAGGCGATGTCCGCCAGGTTCACGCCCAGGAGCAGCGCGCCCAGGCACTGCTCTTCGCTCATGGCCGGCCCCTTGGCCAGGTTGGCCGTGCCCTGGGCCACCTTGCCGGACACCAGCCGGGGATGCTCGTCGAAGTCAGGGCCCAGACAGCCCGCGTCCACCACGAACAGTTGCGCTCCGGCCTCGCGGGCAAGCACATTTATCCCAGCGCCGCCATTCAGAAAATTGAGCACCATCTGCCGCGTGACTTCTTGCGGAAAGAGGCTCACGCCCTCCTCCACCACGCCATGATCGCCCGCCACGGTGTACACGCGGCAAGGGTCGGCCTTGGGCGCGCCGCCGCCCTGCGCCAGGCACAGGCGCAGGGCCAGCTCCTCCAGGCGGCCCAGGCTGCCGCGCGGCTTGGTGAGGTTGTCCAGATGGGCCTGGGCGGCCTGAGCCAGGGTGCGGTCCACCGGCGTTATGGCGGACAGGACGGATTCGAAACGCTGACGCATGGGGGGGCTCCTTTGCTTGCTGTGGGCGAAAAAAAGGTTCCGGCAGGCACATGACAAGCCCGCCGAAACCCTTTGCCATCGGATTCCTGCACTGGTTCGCCGCTGCGGACAGGTCTTCCGACTTCCGGATCAGCCCGGCGGGGACGGCCTTCCCAGGGGATTGCTCCCCCAGTGGCCCGGCGCGCGCGCCATACGTCCCCCCGGTCCCCGGTTACGGCGACGGGATCGCCACGGATTCGCACCGTGTTCCGGGATGTCCGCCCGGTTCACTGCTGCTAGCCCATGGCGGAGCGTTTTTCAAGCCTCGCCGGGCTTCCCCATCGGCACGGCGATTGCTACAGTGCGGGCGTGAAGCACCCTCTCGCCATACTGCACGCCAATTGCCAGGGAGAGCCCCTGGCCCGCGCCCTGCTCGCCAGCCCGGAATTTCGCCGCGCCTACGCCCCACGGGTGTTCCTCAACTACACGCGGGAAGAACTCCCGCAATCCGCCCTGAACGCCTGCGGGCTCTTCCTTTACCAGCACCTCGGCCCCCAGTGGGGCGGCCTCGCCTCGGACGCGCTGCTGCGCCGCCTGCCGTCGGGCTGCCCCAGCCTGTGCATCCCCAACATGTTCTTCCGGGGGCCCTGGCCGCTGTGGTCCGGCGCGCCGGGCTTCGACTTCCGCGACACGTATCTGGATCGACTGCTGGACATGGACCTGCCCGCCCAGGACATCCTGCGCGTGTACCTCGGCCCCGGACTGGCGAGGCACTTCGACCTGGACGCCCTCCTGGCCGAGACCGTGGCCATGGAACGGGAACGCCAGGCGCGCACGCCGGTCCCCTACCTGGACCACGTGCTGGAGCATTTCCGCAAGCGGCCCCTGTTCCTCACCGTGAACCATCCCTCGTCCGAACTCATCATCCTGGCGGCCCAAGGCATCCTGCGCGAGCTGGGGCTGGCCCCGGCCGAGGAACGCGAGCTGTCGGCCTTCACCACCGGGTACGAGGACTTCTTCCTGCCCATCCACCCGCAGGCGGCGGCCCATTACGGCCTGGCCTACGGCGGGGCCGAGGCGCGCTACCCGGTGTACGGGCGCGAGCGCTCCTTCACCGAGTACGCTGCGGCCTACGTGGCGTGCAGACAGGCCGGCGTGGACGACTTCATCGGCTTTTTGAAGGCGGCGTAAGCAATGGACGGACGCGAACGCAGCATCGCCTGGGTGGGCGGCATGTACTTCATGGAGGACATGCGCGACCAGGGCTTCCGGCCCGTGGCCCTACCGCTCACAGGCCCGGCCGTGCTCGGCTTTGAGGACATCGTCCAGAGGCTCGGCTTTGCGCCGGATGCCGTGGTCTACACCGACCGCAGCCTGCCGCCGCCCCTGGTGGGCCTGGAACGCTTCCCCTGCCTCACCGCCTTCTACTGCATCGATTCGCACATCCACAGCTGGTACCCGCTCTACGCCAGGAGCTTCGACCTCTGCGCCGTGAGCCTGCGCGACCACGTGGACGCCTTCGCCCGCGCCCTTGGGCAGGACCGCGTGGCCTGGCTGCCGCCCTTTGCCGCCCGGCACCACCGGCCGCGCCAGGCGGACACGGAATTCGACCTGCTCTTCGTGGGCACGGTGGACCCGGAAACAACGCCGCTGCGCTGCGACTTCCTCTCGCGCCTGGGCAGGCTGGCGCCAGGGCTGGCCGTGCGCCAGGGCAGCTTTCCGGAGCTCATGCCCCGCGCCCGCGTGGTGCTGAACATCGCCGAACGCGGGGATCTGAACTTCCGGGTGTTCGAGGCGCTGGCCTGCGGCGCGTGCCTGCTGACCCCGGAACTGGAGCATGGCCAGAACGAGCTGTTCACGCCGGGGGAGCATTTCGCCACCTACAGGGCGGACGATGCCGAGGACTGCGCGGCCAAGGCCCGCGAGCTGCTGGATGACCCGCAGCGCTGCGAGGCGCTGGCCCAGGCGGGCCTGCGCGCCGTGGACACCGCCCACAGGCCGCGGCACCGCGCCCGGGCTTTGGCCGCCCTGCTCCGCCAAGGACTTGACGCCGGACTCGCGGAGCGCCGCCTCGCAACCCCGGACCTGGCCCTGCGCAGGGAACTGCGCTTGCTGTGGCTGCATTGGGCCGAGCATTCCGACAACCCGGCCCTGGCCGCCCGCTATCTGGCCGAGGCCCGGCGCCTTGCCGGAGGCGCACGGCCATGATCCCTGGCGGCAACCGCCTGCCGCTCTTGGCGGCGCTCCTTTGCGCCTGCCTGCTGGCCTCGTCATGCTCCCTGGGGGACATGACCAACCTGGCGCGCATCGCCTCCGGCGACACCAATGCCGCCGTGGACATGGCGCGCAGCAAGGCCATCCGCTACGCCACCAACCCCAGCGCCATCCAGGCGGACTACAAACGCTTCAAGCGGCTCATCGCCACCTTCCGTAAGGCCGTGCGCGGCCAGTGGGGCGCGGCCGACGCCCGCGAGGCCCAGCCCAAGCGCTACGTCAAATACACGCAGAACTACCTGTCCCGCGCCAGCGTGGATTTCGAGAACGGCAGCATCACGGTGGAGACCCTGGATGCCGAGGCCCCGCTCAAGAGCCTGCGCGAGGCCATCGTCACCACCCTGCTGACCCCCTACGATCCACGCGCCGTGGACATGTACTCCAGCGGACCGGTGCCCCTTGGAGGCAGGCCCTTTCTGCTTGGCGAGGTCAAGGACGCGCGCGGCCGGGACATCACAACCGAGAAGCAGGCCCTGGAGTACGCCCGCGCCCTGCTGGCCCAGGGTCCGCAGGAGCGGCCCGCCTCAAGCCCCGGCAAGACCGTGCGCTTCGTGGTTATTCCCATGGTGCGCGACCATCTGCAGGTGCGCGCGGTGAAGTTCAAGCCGCTGGTGGAGGCGGCCTCGCGCCGCTTCGGCGTGTCCCGCGTGCTGATCTACGCCGTCATCCGCGTGGAAAGCGACTTCAACCCCTACGCCATCAACAGCGTGCCCGCCATCGGCCTCATGCAGGTGGTGCCGCGTTCGGCCGGGGCCGATGTGCACCGCGAGCTTACGGGCAGGCGCGGCGAGCCGGACAAGGCCTTCCTCTTCGACCCGGAGAACAACATCACGTACGGCACGGCCTACCTGTCCATTCTGTCCCGGCGGCATCTTGCAGGCGTGACCGATCCGGTAAGCCGGGAATACTGCGTCATCGCCTCCTACAACGGCGGCTCCGGCGCGCTCTTGAAGACCTTCTCGCCCAGCCGGGCCAAGGCCCTCGCGGCCATCAACGGCCGTGCGCCCACGGCCGTGTACGACACCATCACCACGCGCCACGCGGCCGCGGAGACGCGCCAGTACCTCCGCAAAGTGCTGGAAGCCAAAAAGCAATTCGTCGGGTTGTAGGAACCGCTAAAGGTCCACGAAGGTGCAGTCGAGCGTGCCGTCCTGGGCCACGTCCACCAGGGCCATGGAGCCCTCGGCCACGCTGCCGGGATTCAGGAGCCAGACGCCCTGGTGCTGCTCCCAGTGGCGGCGGTGGGTGTGGCCGTAGCAGAGCAGTCGATGACCGGGCAAGGCGTCGAACACGCGCCGCCACACGCTGTCGCGCTGCCCCCAGCCATGGGCCATGCCCAACGCGAGGGAGCCGCCGCCTGGAATCTCCAGCTCACGGCTTAGGGTCAGGGGCAGGTCGTGGTCCAGCTCGAAATGGTCGCAGTTGCCGCGCACGCACAGAAAACGCGGGTGTCGGCACAGGTAATGATACACCGAAGCGCCCACCATGTCCCCGCAGTGCAGCAGGAACGTGGCGGGCGCGAGGTGTGCGTCGTACAGCGTCTGGAAGGCTTCATCCGGCCCGCTCAGGTGCGTGTCGGAGATGACGGCCAGGCGCATGGGGGTGTGCACGAACGGCCCTGTCCGGGCTAGTCGTTCATCTTCTTCAGGCGCAGGCGCAGGTAGGCGTCGCGCACGGCCTCGTACGGATCGACGCTGGCGTCCTTGAGGGCCTCGTAGTCGCCGATGCGCAGGGACACTTCGTTGAGTTTGTCGTAGCTCTTGGCGCCCATGGACCAGTACCAGGGGTTCAGGTAGCTGGTGGGGGTCAGGAAGTAATCGCCCACGTAGCCCAGGCTGTCGCGCCCGGTGGAGGGGCCGAGGAAGGGCCACACGATGTAGAAGCCGTTGTCCATGCCCCAGTAGCCGAATGTCAGGCCCAGGTCCTGCTCGGTGGACGGGATTGGCCTGAATGGCTTGGAATCGCTGGTGATATCCGCCAGACCACCCAGGCCGAAGGCCGTGTTGCCGATGAAGCGCGAGGTCTCCACCGCTGCGGCGTCGAACTTGGCCTGGAGCATAAGGCTGGTGAAGCGCACCGGGAACATGAGGTTGTGGAAGAAGTTGTGCACCCACAGGCGCGGGCGTTCGGGGATGACGAAGCTGTATCCCTGGGCCACGGGCTTGAGGGCCCAGAAATAGAGCTTGTCGTTGAAGGTGAACATGGCCCGGTTCCACCCCTCGATGGGGTCCGCGGTCATGGCGACCTCGTCGGCCTGGGTCATGTTGGCCGCGCCATGGCCCTTCTTGATGATCTGGCCGTTTTCGTCCCAGATGTCGTCGTCGCCGTAGGCCAGCAGCACAGGAGCGGCGGGCTGGACCTGGGGCGGCGTCTCGGCGGCGGAAGAAATTCCGGCGCCAAGCAGGACAAGCAGCGCGGCGACGGACGCGGCGCGAGCCAGGGCGGTGAATGCGGTCCCGACGGGCTTCATCATCTGCTCCCCTTCCCTTTTGCGCTACTTGCCGACCACATCGTCGACGTTCTTGCCCTCGTCCAAGGCCTTGATCTTGTCCTTGATGCGCTGGAGCAACGCCTCGGGGCTCTCCTTGGAAAGCACCTTGGCGAACTGGCTGCGATAGTTCTTGACCAGGCTCACGCCCTCCACCACCACGTCGTAGACCATCCACTGGTCGCGCTTGATCATGACGTAGTTGATGGGGATGTTCTTGTCCTTCATCACCACCTGGGTGCTGATGAAGGCCTGGTTGCCCTCGATCTGCTCCTTCAGGTAGTTGACCTTCTCGTTGTTGTATTTCTCAAGCTTGAGGATGTACGTCTTCTGCAGCAGCTCGGAAAAGCAGGAAACGAATTCATCCTGCTGCTTGGCGTTGTACTTCTTCCAATTCTCACCCAGGGCGCGGCGGGAAAGCTCGTTCCAGTCAAAAAAGCCATCAGCCACGGTACGCAGCTTCTTCTGGCGTTCCTGCCGCTTGGCCGAGCCCTTGAGAGAGGCGTCGGACAAGATGGCGATGACCTTGTCAATGCCGACCTTGAGACGATCCTGCGGCTCGCCGGCGAAGGCCGAAGCAGAGAAGGCGAAAAGGAGCAACACCGCGAGAAAAAAAGCTGTTTTTTTCATTCCACCAGTCCTAATGAGATATGAAAATACGGGCGGACGCTACACGCCGCCGAACACATATTTACTGATTAACTCTTCAAGGTCAATAGAGGATTCCGTGTCCCGCAACACAGCGCCCGCCTGAATGGGGTCGCCGCCGCCGCGCGAAAGTTTCACGTACTTGTCGCCGATGAGGCCGCTGGTCTTTACCGAGGCGATGGTGTCATCGGTGAGCTGCACGTCCTTGCGGATGCGCAGGGTCACAACAGACATGCCGCTCTCAAGGTCGATGCCGATCTTCTCCACAAAGCCCATCTCCACGCCGTACATCTGCACCGGCGCATTGACCTTGAGGCCGGTGACATCGTTGAACTTCGCGGTGATGGCGTAGTCGTTCTCGCCGAACAGCCGCACATTGCCGAGCTTGATGCTCATGTAGGCGATGGCGATGAAGCCGATGAGCACGAACAGCCCGACTTGCGTTTCCTTTGCGTATTTCTTCATCCGGCACCTCGATTGGTCTGGCCCTGGCGCGCGCGCCCGGCCGCTATTGGCCCCGATATCCGGAGCAGTCGCGCTTCATGGCCTTTGTCCCAAGGTGCGGCATGGTCAGCCGGGGCGTGCTGCGGCTGGCCGCCCTGCGGTCCAGGAAGCGGCGCAGGTACTCGTCCTGCGTGGCCTCCAGCGCCGCAAGGCCGCCCTCGAAAAGCACCCGGCCCTCGCCCAACACAAGCACATGGTCGGCTATGGCGCGCATACTGTGCAGGTCGTGGCTCACCACCACCATGGTCATGTCAAAGCTCCGCTTGAGCTCCAGCAGCAACTGGTCCAGTTCCGCCGCGGTTACCGGGTCCAGGCCGCTGGTGGGCTCGTCGCAAAACAGCAGCGGCGGGTCCATGACCATGGCCCGGGCAAGCCCGGCGCGCTTGCGCATCCCCCCGGAAAGCTCGTTGGGGTAGTAGTCGTAAAAATCGGCCAGGCCCACCAGCCCCAGCTTGGCCAGCACACGCTCGCGAACGTCCTTCTCCGTAAGGCGGGTGTGCTCCCGCAGGGGCAGGGCCACATTGTCGCCCAGGGTCAGCGACCCAAGCAGCGCGCCGTCCTGGAACAGCACGCCCATGCGCTGGCGCAGGCAGTGCATCCCCTTGCGGTCCAGGGAGGAGAGGTCGTGGCCGTCGATGATGATCCGACCGGCCAGCACCGGGTGCAGGCGGAGGATGTGCTTCAGAAGTGTGGACTTGCCGCAGCCGGAACCGCCCAGGATGACGGAAATCTTGCCGCCCGGCAGGGTGGCGTTGATGTTGCTGACCACGGCGTGCTCTCCGTAGCCGATGGTCAGCCCCTCCATGACGATGTCCTGCGTGTTGGTCGCTGTCATGCGGCGTGTCTCCTAGAACAAGAGCGAGGTCAGCACGTAATCGGACAGCAGGATGAGCACGCAGGAGGTGACCACAGCCGATGTGGTCGCCTGGCTCACGGCCTCCGGCCCGACGGAATCGCGCCGCAAATGCGTGAAGTAGCCCATGTAGCAGCTCACGGTGCACACCACCACGCCGAACACCAGGGATTTGATGAATCCGCCGGAGATGTCGCTGCGCTGCAGATAGGCGCCGACGCGGTACCAGTAGACGCCGGAGTTGCCGCCCAGAAGCAGCACGCCGGTGAGGTAGCCGCCCACCATGCCTACAAGGTCGAAAAAGGCGGTGAGGATGGGGAAGCAGATGATGCTCGCGGCCAGCTTGGGGCTCACCAGGTAGCCCATGGGATTGATGTCCATGACCTGCAGGGCGTCCACCTGCTCGGAGATGCGCATGACGCCGATCTCGGCGGTCATGGACGAGCCCGCCCGGCCGGTGATCATGATGGCCGTGAGCACCGGCCCAAGCTCGCGCACCAGCGAAAGCGACACCGCCGCGCCAAGAAAGCCGTCGGCTCCGAACTTGGCCAGGGCGTAATACATCTGCAGGCCGATGACCATGCCGGTGAACAGGCTGATGAGCGTGATGACGCTGACGCTCTTGACGCCGATGAAGTAGACTTGGCGTACGGTCTTCTGCACTTGGCCGAAGGAGGTGAACAGGCGGCTGACGGCCTCCAGCAGGAACAGCAGCATGGCCCCCATCTCGCCCAGCAGGCGCAGGAAGGCGTCGCCCAGGCGGGCGATTGGCGGCATCTGCGGGCGTCGCGCCTCGATCATGGTGCTGGCGTCTCCTTCTGGCGGGCTCAAAAAACGGCCACGCCGCGACACGGCCGTACTGAAACCCCGGCCAAATCCAGGTTGAGCATGTCCAATCCCTTATGCCTACCACAGCCGAAACAGGCAGGCAAGCCGTGGCCTTGGCGGGCAAAGCATTTTAAACAAATCGGGATCATGCGCGCGGTTGTGCCGCCAGCAGCCTGCTATTCCCCGTCGCGCGGGCCGCCCTGGCCCGCTTTCGCGCCGCCTCCGGCCGCAGCCTTGCGCGCGCCGTTCTTGCGCTCCCACCAGCTCTGGTCCGGGCCCAGAAACCACCAGTCGGTGTGGTCCGTCTCCATGATGGTCCCGGCCAGTTCCTGGCCTTGCGGCGTGCGCAGGCGCTCCCTGGCCGCGGCAAGCCACTTGTCCGCATACCTGTTGCCCAGGTCGCTCTGCTCCTTCAGATTCAGCATCAGGTCCAGCTGGTCGGCGTCCTGCGCCAGCCTGGCCTCAAGGCTGGCCGTCTCCTCCAGCTCCTCCCACATGGGCAGAAGCTCGCCCTCAAGCCCCGTGCCGGACAGGCAATGTTCCAGGGCCTTGGTGCGCGTGCTGGTGTTGTAGATGCGGTTCACGTAATTGAAGTCGCCGGTGCGCGCCTCGTGCAGATCGTGGAACAGGCACAGAAGGGCCGTGCGCTCCTTGTTGGCCCCGGCCATGTGCGCCAGCACGAAGCCGATGACCGCCGTGCGGAAGGAGTGCTCGGCGACGTTCTCCTGCCCGGTGCCCAGAAACTGGTAGCCGCTGCGCGGCGTACGGCGCAGCATTCCGCATTCGTTGAGAAAGTCCACTATGCGTGTGAGCCTGGAGCGGGAGTCGAGTCGTGACATGGGGGATAGGCCTCCGGGGATGCGCCTTGCGGGGTGTTAGGGACGCCGCCGCTGGCGGAGGCGTTCCGGGCTGGGAAACAACGCCGCAGTCCGGGCCCAAATAGCTTCCCGGAGCAGCGGCGTCGAAAAGGTCCGGGGGCCTAGGTCCGGTAATCGGCGTTGATCTCGATGTAGCGCTTGGTCAAGTCCGAGGCCAGGAGCGTGAAGCGGCCCCGCCCGGCCTTGAGATCGAGGGATATCTCCACATCCTGGTGCCGCATGATGGGCGCGAGCAGCGCGTCCAGGTCCACGGGCGCGGGCTGCCCCTTCTCGAACACCAGGATGCCGCCGATTCTGAGCTCCACAGCATCGGGGTCGAAGTCCGCCCCGCTGCGCCCCAGGGCCGCCACGATGCGCCCCCAGTTGGGGTCGCAGCCGAAGAGCGCCGTCTTGACCAGGGGCGAAGTGCCGATGGCGCGGGCGGCCATTTCCGCCTGGGCGGCGCTTTTGGCCCCGGCGACCGTGATGTGCGCCACCTTGGTGCCGCCCTCGGCGTCCTGCACGATGCGGTAGGACAGCTCCTGGCAAAGCTCGGTGACGCATTCCCGCAGGGCCTTGAGGCCCTTGGCGTCGCGCACGGCCACGCGGGAGGCGCCGTTGGCCAGCCCCAACACGGTGTCGTTGGTGCTGGTGTCGCCGTCCACGGTAAGCGCGTTGAAGGAGCGGTCGGCCGCGTGGCGCAGGATGGCCTGCCAGTCCGCGGGGTCCACGTCGGCGTCGCAGAGGATGAAGCCCAGCATGGTGGCCATGGTGGGGCTGATCATGCCCGCGCCCTTGCACATGCCCAGCACGCGCACCTCGCCAGCGGGCAGGGAGAGGGTCTTGGCCACGAGCTTGGGAAAGGTGTCCGTGGTCATCATGGCCTTGGCCACGTCCATGGCCGTGGCCGTGCCCAAGCTTGCGGCCAGCTGCGGCGCGGCGGCCGCCCACTTGTCCATCTTGAGCTGCGCGCCAATGACCCCGGTGGAGGTGGGGAGCACGTCCCCGGCCCCGATTCCGACCGCCTTGGCGACCATTTCGAGGGTGGCGCGGCAGTTGGCGAGTCCTTCCTCCCCGGTGCAGGCGTTGGCCTGGCCGGAGTTCACCACCAGGGCGCGGGCCAGGGGCCGCGCGCCGAGCAGTTCCTTGCACACCAGCACGGGCGCGGCCTGGAAGCGATTTGTGGTGAACACCCCGGCGGCGGAGGCCGGGCCAAGGCTCAGCACGAGCCCCAGGTCGTTGCGGTCGGGCCGCTTGAACCCGGCCGCGGCAACGGCGAACTGGAAACCTTTGGGTTCAATGCTCATGGGCGCACCTCGCGAAAAAGCGTCGCGAGCGGGTGGAGCCCGCCGCGCACGAACAGCCCTAGCACAGGCCGGGACGGGTTTAAAGGGCCGGGGAGCAGCCGTCGAAGGCGGCGGGTTCGAAAAGGGTGACGCTGTTGCGGCCGACGGCCTTGGAGCGGTACAGCATCCGGTCGGCCTCGCGCAGCATGTCGTCAAGGCTCAGGCCCAGCGCGCAGCACAGACCGATGCTCACGGTATAGGCGATGGGCTGGCCGTCGAAGTCCACGGGCGTCTCGGCGATGGCCGTGCGCAATTCCTCGAACAGCAGGCGGGCCTGGTCGGCGCGCATGTCCGAGGCCAGAACGCAGAACTCCTCGCCGCCGATGCGGGCCACAATGTCCGACGCGCGGAAGCGGGAAACCAGCAACTGGGCCATGTGCTTAAGCACGGCGTCGCCTGCCTCGTGGCCGTAGGTGTCGTTGATGGCCTTGAAATTGTCGATGTCGAGCATGGCCACGGTGGCGGGCTGGCTGCGCCGGGTCAAAAGCGCGTGCAGCTGCCCCCCGGCGGAGAAGAAATAGCGCCGGTTGAACACGCGGGTCAAAAAGTCCCGCTCGGCCATGTAGCGCACCTGGGCGATGTGGTCGAGCATCTCCAGGTTCTGGGTGATGCGCGTGTAGAATTCCTCGGCCAGGAAGGGCTTGTTCAGGTAGTCGTTGGCGCCGCTCTTGATGAACCGGGCGGAAAGCCTGGCCCCGCCCACGGCGGAGACGCCGATGATGGCCAACTTGTCCTTGCCGGAGCGGCGGCGCATTTCGCGGACCAGGGCGAAGCCGTCCATGCCCGGCATACTGTAGTCCACCAGGGCCAGCTTCAAGTCCGGATGTTCGGCCAGCACGGCCAGGGCCTCCTCGCCGCTCGCGGCCTCCAGCACGTGGTAGCGGTGGGCGGCCAAGAGCCGGAGCACGGCCTGCCGATAGCTGCGCGAATCATCCACCACCAGGACCTTGGTCTGCGGATTGCGGTGCAGCCGCCCCAGCAGCCGCACGACGTAGTCCACATTCTCCGGTCCGTCCTTGAGCACATAGTCCACTATGTGGCGGCTCCAGAAATTCTCCTGCATGGCGTCGGAAAGGTCGGCGGTGAAGACGATGGCGGGAATGGAATAGGCGAGGGCGAGCTCCACGGATTGCCCGTCCGGGGCGTCTGGCAGGCGCAGGTCCACCAGGGCGGCCAGATACTCGTTCTCCTGGCCAATGCTTTCCACAGCCTCGGTGAGGCAATGGGCCACATGGACCTCGAAGCCCAGTTCGAGCCGCACCCGCCGGGCCAGCATTTCCGCAAAGGAAGGGCTGTCCTCGACGATGAGCACTTTTGTCATTGCGCACTCCCGGCAGGGGCGGACGGACAGTCACGCCCCCAGGCGTCGCCGCGTCGGGACGACCGGCCGCTTCGCCGCTTGGGCCCTAGCACACGAGCATCACGCAGCGCAATACCGCATTGGCGCCGCCGATACCCGGTCCGCTACTTGCCGCAGCAATTCTTGAACTTCTTGCCCGACCCGCAGGAGCAGGGATCGTTCCGGCCCACCTTGGCCGAACGCTTGACGGGCTGCGGCTTCCTGGCCTCCGCAGGCTCCGAGGATGGCGAGCCCTTGTACTCCACCTCGCCGGCGTCCTCCTTGTGCTGGAACTCCTCCTCGCGCACCTCCTTCTGGATGCGCAGGCGGCAGATGAGGCTCATGGACTTCTCGGCGATGGTGTAGAGCATGGCGCGGAAGAGCTCGAAGCCCTCGCGCTTGTATTCCTGCTTGGGATCCTTCTGGCCGTAGCCGCGCAGGCCGATGCCGTCGCGCAGGTGATCCATGCTGAGCAGATGGTCCTTCCAGTTGCGGTCAAGGGTCTCCAGGCTGAAGTAGCGCAAGATTTCCTGGTAGCTGTCCGGAGCGGCGTTCTCCAGCGCCTTCAGGCTCTCGGCTATCCACTCCTCGGCCTGCTCGCGGGAAGGCAGGGCGGCGGCGAAATCCGGGTAGCGGGAGAGGTCGAAGACCTCGTCCAGGCGGGAGGCGACGATGCCCGCGGTCTCCTCGTCGGGCTCGCCCTTCAGGTGCTCCACGGGCGCGTAGATGTCGTCCAGCAGCTCGGCCACGTACTCGTCCACGATGCCGTCCAGGGTCTCGGCGTACATGATCTCACGGCGGCGGGCGTAGATGACCTCGCGCTGCTGGTTCATGACGTTGTCGTAGTCGAGCAGCTGCTTTCTGATCTCGAAGTTGTGGGCCTCCACGCGCTTTTGCGAGCCCTCTATGGCGCGGCTGACCATGCGGTTCTCGATGGCCTCGCCATCCTCCAGGCCGAGCGTGTTCATCAGGCCCGCGATGCGGTCGCTGCCGAAAAGCCGCATAAGGTCGTCGTCCAACGCCAGGTAGAAGCGCGAGCTGCCCGGATCGCCCTGGCGGCCGGAGCGGCCGCGCAACTGGTTGTCGATGCGCCGGGACTCGTGGCGTTCCGTGCCCAGGATGTGCAGGCCGCCAAGCTCCTTGACGCCCTCGCCCAGCACGATGTCCGTGCCGCGGCCGGCCATGTTGGTGGCGATGGTGACCCGGCCCGCGTGTCCGGCCTCGGCCACTATCTGGGCCTCCAGCTCGTGCTGTTTGGCGTTCAGCACGTTGTGGGGCACGCCGCGCTTTTTCAGCATCTCGGACACCAGTTCGCTCTTCTCGATGGAGACCGTGCCCACCAGCACGGGCTGGCCGCGCTTGTGGCAGTCGGCGATCTCCTCGGCGATGGCGTGGTACTTCTCCTTCTGGGTCTTGAAGATCATGTCCGGGTTGTCGATGCGCACCATGGGCCGGTTGGTGGGAATCACGGTCACGTCGAGGTTGTAGATCTCCTTGAATTCCACGGCCTCGGTGTCGGCGGTGCCGGTCATGCCGGAGAGCTTCTCGTACATGCGGAAATAGTTCTGGAAGGTGATGGAGGCCAGCGTCTGGTTCTCGGCCTCCACCTTCACATGCTCCTTGGCCTCCAGGGCCTGGTGCAGGCCGTCGGAGAAGCGGCGGCCGGGCATGAGCCGCCCGGTGAACTCGTCCACGATGACCACCTGCCCGTCCTTGACGATGTACTCCACGTCGCGGCGGTACAGCTGGTGCGCCTTCAAGCCCTGCATGACGTGGTGCTGCAGGGTCGCGTTGGCGGGATCGTAGAGGTTCTCCACGCCAAGCAGCTTCTCGGCCTTGGCCACGCCGCGCTCGGTCAAGGCCACGGTGCGGCCCTTCTCGTCCACGGTGAAGTCGCCGCTGGGCTCCTCGCCCTCCTCCTTGGCCTTCTCGCCCTTCACCAGCATGGGGATGATGGCGTCCACCTTGCGATAGAGCTGGGTGCTCTCCTCGGCCGCGCCGCTGATGATGAGCGGGGTGCGCGCCTCGTCGATGAGGATGGAGTCCACCTCGTCCACGATGGCGTAGTTCAGGGGCCGCTGCACCAGCGACTCCTTGTAGAACTTCATGTTGTCGCGCAGGTAGTCGAAGCCGAACTCGTTGTTGGTGCCGTAGGTGATGTCCGAACCGTAGGCGGCCTGGCGTTCTTCGTCGTTGAGGCCGTGCACGATGACGCCCACGGACAGCCCCAGAAAATTGTACAGCTTGCCCATCCAGGCCGCGTCGCGCTTGGCCAGGTAGTCGTTCACCGTCACCAGGTGCACGCCCTTGCCGGAAAGCGCGTTCAGCACCACAGGCAGCGTGGCCACAAGGGTCTTGCCCTCGCCGGTCTTCATCTCGGCGATGCGGCCGTGGTGCAGAACCATGCCGCCCACCATCTGCACGTCGTAGTGGCGCATCCCCAGCACGCGCCGCCCGGCCTCGCGCACCAGGGCGAAGCACTCGGGCAGCAGATCATCCAGGCTGCGGCCGCCCGCCACCTCCTCCTTCCATGCGGCGATCCTGGCCGGGAAGTCGGCGTCGGAAAGCTCCTGCATCTTGGGCTCAAACGAGGCGATGGCGGCCACCGTGGGCTGAAGCTTCTTGAGGTAGCGCTCGTTGCTGGAGCCGATGATCTTTTTCAGGATGGAGCTGAACATGGGCAGATACTCCTCGGGCTGGGGGCCGTGCGGCCGACAGCGGATTTCGTCGTCATGGCGCCCCGCGAAGCGGCGGGACCGCGGTCCTGGCGCAGGGGGCGTCCCCCGGCCTGGGCAGGGGTGTTCTCGGATATTTCCCGAGCCGCGTCAAATTGTCCGCTTGCAGATAACGCCCCAGGCGCGTTCGTCAAGGCGCAAGGGTTCGATTTTCCTTGCCAGGCGGTGCAAGCGCTATGGTTCACGAGCAGCGGACGATCTCCAGCCAATGCCCCACCCTGGCCCCTGCCGGGGCCGTGGCCGCAAGCTGCAGCACGCAGGCGCTGCACCCGGTAAGCACGTATGCCGGGACCGCCTCCGGCGCGGCCGTGAAGCCAAGCGCACCGTCAAGCGTGTCCCAGCAGGCGCGGCCCACGGCACCGGAAAGCTGCGGCGCGGAAAGCTGCATGATGCCGCCAAAACCGCAGCAGCCGCCCTTGGCCGGAGTGCGCAGCCGTGCGCCCAGCAGCCCGGACAGAAGCGCATGGTCCGCATCGCCCAGTCCGTCGCGCACATCCGCGTGGCAGGGGCGATGGTAGCCCACCACGGCGGGCGCGCCGCGCCCGGCCTTGCCCCGCGCGCCCGCAAGCAGGGCCGAAAGCGGCAGCACCGAGGCCCGCCACAGCGCCTCCTCGCCCGCATCGGAAAAAATGTCGCCGCCCGCGCCGACATAGTCCACCAGCCCTTTGCGGCAGGTGGCGCAATAGGCCACGACCAGCGGCCGCCCGGCCTCGCGCCAGGCCGCGACATTGGCCCGACGCACCTCGGCCTGCTCCTGCGGCAAGCCGGCCGCGCCCAGGGTGGACCCGCAGCAGGAAAAACGCGCCGCCACGGGCGCACTGTCCAGCCCACGCAACAGAAACCGCGTCGTTTCGGCCCAGGCCCTTCGCGGTCCGCCGCCCACGCAGCCGTCGAACACGGCCACGGGCCTGCCCCCTGTGCGCTGGCGGCAGGCGTCCACGGGGAAATGGGTGATGCTGAGCCAGGGCGAGAGTCCCGCGCCGGGCCGAAGCCCGCGAAGCCCCTTGAGCGCAAGCCCCAGCCGCTCCGGAACAAGGGCATCGGGCGCAAGCGCGGCGCCCGCGCCAGCAAGTCCCCAAAACGGCGCCAGGCGGGTGATCCACTGCTTCCAGAGCCACTGGCGAAAATCCGGGTGCGCGGCGCGCAGGGCCGCCACAAGGGCGGGCACCGCAACGCCTTGCGGGCACAGCTTTTCGCAGCGGCCGCAGGCCAGGCACAGGGAACAGAGCGCGGCCACGTCGGCCTCGGGCAGCCCGCCCTCGGGCAGGGCGGCGAACTTGCTCGGCCCGGCGAGCAAGGCCTTGGCGCGCGGGGACAGCTCCTCGCGCCCGGTGGCGGCGAACAGCGGGCAGCCCTCCAGGCAGCAGCCGCAGAGCACGCAGGACGGCTGGCGCTGCGGGACCGCGCTGGCGGCCTCCTGGCCGGACAGCTCGCCGGGCTTCTCGACAGCGGCGTCGCCGGGCGTGTCGCCGGGCTTCTTGTCGGGCATTTATGACCACCCCTTGCCGGGGTTCAGGATGCCGCTCGGGTCGAACACCTGCTTGATGCCCGCCATGAGGCGGCGCTCCTCCTCGCCCAGCTGCCACTGCACGTACGGCCCCTTGGTGATGCCGGTGCCGTGTTCCCCGGAAAGGGTGCCGCCCAGGGACAGGGTGAGCCGGAACACGGCCTCCTTGCTGGCCTGGGCGCGCTGGCGCTGGCCCTCATCGGCCGCATCATAGAAGATGTTCACGTGGATGTTGCCGTCGCCCAGGTGTCCGTAGCAGGCCACCTGCACGCCCTGCTCCGCGCCGATGGCCTGGAAGCCCTCCACGGCTTGCGCGGTCTTGCCGCGCGGCACGGCCACGTCCTCGCCCAGCTTGTCCGGCCCCAGGCGGAAGCCCGCGGGGCTCACCAGGCGGCGCAGCTCCCACAGGGGCTCCTCCTCCTTCGGCCCCAGTCCCTTGAACAGGCACAGGGGCGCGGCAGGCGCCAGCGCGGCCTCCAGCCGGGCCATCTCCGCCGCAAGCGCGGCCTTGCCGCCGTCCACCTTGAGCACCAGCACAGCCTGGGTCTGCGCCCCCCAGGGCACGTCGCGAATCTGCCCGATGGCCCAGCAGGCCTTGGAATCCATGAACTCCATGGCCGTGGGCAAAACGCCCGCGCGGAACACGCCGCGCGCGCCCTCCAGGGCCGCCGGAAGCGACGCGAAGCCCGCCAGCACCGTGGCCGAACCTTCGGGCAAGGGCAGCAGCTTGAGGGTCATTTTGGTGATGAGCCCCAGCGTGCCGCAGGAGCCCACGAAGAGCCGCGTCAAGTCCAGGCCCACCACGTTCTTGTGGCTGCGGCCGCCAGCGTCCATGATGCGCCCGCCGGGCAGCACGGCCCGCACGCCCAGCACATAGTCCCGCGTCACGCCGTACTTGACCGCGCGCATTCCACCCGCGCAGGTGGCCACGTTGCCGCCCAGGGTGGAGATTTTGAGGCTGGCCGGGTCCGGCGGATAGAAGAGCCCGCGCTTCTGCGTCAGGGCCTGGAACTCCGCCGTCACCACGCCGGGCTCCACCTCGGCGCAAAAATCGTCGGCGTCGATGTCCAGCACACGGTTCAGGTGCAGGCAGCTCACCACCACCCCGCCGCAAACCGGCACCGCGCCGCCGCTCATGCCGGTGCCGCGCGCACGGGGGACGATGGGCACGGCTTCCGCCTCGGCCCATTTGAGCAGCTCCACCACCTGCCCCTCTTCCCTGGGCCGCGCCACGGCGAAGGGCATGGCCGCCCGGCGGCTGGAGTCCGCCCCGTATACGGCCATGGCCGCAGGGTCGGTGACCAGATCCCCGCCGGGGAACAGACCTTCAAGGAAGCGCAAATGCGCGGGAGTGAGGGAGGAAACCAGAGAATTCGTCATGGGATGCCGTCCGATGCGGACCGCGCCGGGGCGCGCCTTAGTGCTTCCAGTCCGCCAGTTGGCGCTGGGTATCGCGCTGCAGGTCGCGTTCTTTGAGGTCGTCGCGGCGGTCGTGCACGTTCTTGCCGCGCCCAAGCGCGATTTCCAGCTTCACGCGGCCGTTCTTGAAGTAGAGCCGCACCGGCACAACGGTAAGGCCCTTTTGCGCGGCGGAAGCCTGCAGCTTGTCGATTTCCCGGTGGTGCAGGAGGAGCTTGCGCTCGCGCGTGGGGTCGTGCGGGTCCATGCCCGCGTTGGCGTAGGGCGCAATGTGCACGCCCGTCAGCCAGGCCTCGTGGTTCTGGAAGCGCACGTAGCCGTCCATGAAGTTCACGCGGCCCTCGCGCAGGCTCTTGAGTTCAGAGCCCATGAGCACGAGCCCGGCCTCGTAGGTGTCGAGGAATTCGTACAGGCGCCGCGCGTTCCTGTTGCTGGCGATGAGCTTTTCGCCCGCGTGGCGATTGGGATTGGACATGGGGGTTATCCGCCGAGGTCGTCGTTGTCCAGCAGCGACGCAAAGAAGTTAAGTTCTTCAGGGTACTTATGGAAAATCGTGTCGCGCACCAGGCGGTTGATCTTGCCCACGGTGCGGCAGGCCAGCACATCGCGCAACAGCGCCTTGCACTCGCTCATGCGGGCTTGCCGGATGATGCGCTTGATGCCGGGGATGGCCTGCGGGGAAAGGGAGATGCAATCGATCTGCATTCCCATGAGGATGGGCACGCAAAAGGGGTCGCTGGCCACCTCGCCGCAGAGGCTGGCCTCGATGCCGGCCTGGTGCGCGGCGTCCACCACGTGCTTGATGCTCCGGAGCACGGCCGGGTGCAGCGGCTGGTACAGGTAGCTCACGTGGGCGTTGGTGCGGTCTATGCCCAGGCTGTACTGGATGAGGTCGTTGGTGCCGATGCTGAAGAAGTCGACCTCTTCCGCCAGCATGGAGGCCATCATCACCGCTGCGGGCAGCTCGATCATGATGCCCACGGGCATTTCCGCGTTGAAGCGGCGGCCCTGCGAACGCAACTCGTCCTGGGCCTCGCGCAGTTTCGCCTTGGCGCGGCGCACCTCGCGCAGGCCGGAGATCATGGGGAACATGATGGACACGTTGCCGTAGGCGCTGGCGCGGGAAATGGCCTTGAGCTGGGTTTTGAAGAGCTCCGGGTGCTGCATGCAGAAGCGGATGGCGCGCAGGCCCATGGCCGGGTTGGCCTCGTCCAGCGCCCCGAAGCTGGCGATGAACTTGTCCGCGCCCAGGTCCAGGGTGCGGAAGATGACCTTGCGCGGGCTCATGATGGCGGCCAGGTCCGAGTATTTGTCGGCCAGTTCGTCCTCGCCGGGCAGGTCGGTGCGGTTCAGGTAGCTGTACTCGGTGCGGTAGAGGCCGATGCCCTCGCCGCCGTTGTCCAGCACGGCCGCCACTTCCTCGATAAGCTCGATGTTGGCCAGCACCTGCACCCGGTAGCCGTCGATGGTCTCGGCCGGGAGCTGGCAGCCCCGGTAGATCCGGCGCTGATAGTCCTCGAACTGGGCGGCCAACTCGTTGAACTCGGCCAGCTCGTCCTCGTCGGGGTCCACCAGCACGCGGCCGCCCACGCCGTCGATGATGACCAGGTCGCCGTCGCCGACCAGCTCTTCCAGCTCGCCCGCGCCCACCAGGGCGGGAATGCCCAGCGTGCGCGCCATGATGCCCGTGTGCGAGGTCTTGCCGCCCTGCGCCGTGGCGAAGCCCATGATCTTGCCCACTTCGAGCATCACCGTGTCCGCCGGGGTCAGGTCGTGGGCCATGATGATGACCCGCCCCGCCACTGCCAGCTCCGAGCGCGCCGCGCCAAGCAGCCGCGACATGACGCGGTCGCCCATGACGCGCACGTCCTGCAGGCGTTCGCGGATATAGAAATCGTCCAGCAGGCTGAAGGCCTTCTCCACCTCGGCGACGGCCTTCTCCAGGGCCCACTCGGCATTGACGCGCAGCTCGCGCACGAGCTTGGCCGCAGCCCCGCAGAGCTTGGGATCCTTCAGGATCATCAGATGCGATTCGAGGATGTGGCGGTGCTCGGAAAGCTCGGCCGGAATGCGGTCGCGGGCGCTGGCCAGGTCGGCCTCCACCTCGGCGAAGGCGTGGCGCAGGCGGTTCTCCTCGTGCTCCACCAGGGCGGACGCAATGGACTGGCGAGGCACCTCCGCGTGGTGCCTGCGGTTGACGAACACGGCCTTGCCGATGGCGAAGCCCGTGGACACCGAAATGCCGCGAACGATTGCCCTGGCCACTATTTCTCCCCAAACCTGGCGGCAAAGAGTTGGGCGATTTTCTCCACCGCGTCCTGGGCGTCGGCCCCGCTGGCGCGAATCTCAAGGGTGCTGCCCGGCCCCGCGGCCAGAGTCAACACGTCCAGAATGCTTTTGGCGTCCACGGTCTGCCCCGATGCGCACAGGCTGATGTCCGCGGCAAAGGCCTGGGCCTCGCGGGCGATCTGGCTTGCGGGCCTTGCGTGCAGGCCCAGCTGGTTGGTCACCAGCACCTGCCGGGCGCACTGTCCGGCCTCGGAGGCATCGCACGCGGATATTGCGCTCGTCTCGGTCATGATCGTAAATCCGCCGTCCTTGTCCTTCATGCGTCTTGCGGCCTAAGGCATTCCCATGGGCGGCAGGCCTATGGGCAGGTTGTGGGCGCGCCCTGCAAGCCAGGGTATGGCCGCAACCAGGGCCAACACGGCCCCGGCCACAAGCCACCTGGGCAGCACGGGCCGAATGGAAAGCACCCCGGCCAGGGCGAACGCGGCCATGCCCCAGGTCCAGGCGAGGGCGTCCCCCTTGGGGAACAGAATCGCCCACAGCCACAGCAACAAGGCGGCGTTCACATACTTCACGCGCCGCCCCCAGTTGATGAGGTCCCAGCGCTTGAGCGCGGACAGGAAGCTGAAGCCCCTGCGCAGGCCACCGAGAAAAGTGTACACGCGGAAGGCCTGCAGTCCAAGAAAAAAGAGCAGCCCCACGGCCAGGGGCAGGGCGCGGTGCCCCAACAGCAACAGACAGGAGGACAACAACGCCCAGAAGATGAGCAGACTGCCCGCGAACACCGAATCGCCGATGGCGGACAGGGTGTAGCTGGTGGTGTTGCGAATCTTCTCAAGGGTTTCCGGCGGCAGCCTGCGCCCGGCGATGTCCGTTTCCACGGCGAGGAAGATGCCCACCAGACACGGCACCCAGAAGGGATGCGAGCTGAAATGCTTGGCATAGCGCTTGAGGGCCCGCTCCCGCGCCTTGGGTTCCTTGTGGATGATCCACAGCCCTGGCTGCATGGCGTAGAGGATGCCCACGCTCATGAGCCCGCGCGGGTTCATGGACGCGCCCACCAGATAGGTGCGCAGAAAGCACTTGAGGTAGGCCTTGCCCCGCTCGCTCCAGAACCGGTCCCTGAGCCCGCGCATGGTCCTAGCCTCCCTGCCCGGCCACGGCGAGGCCCAGCGCCTCCGCCAGGGCCAAGTCGGCCTCGGGCGGGGTGCCCGCAACGGTCAGGTAGTCGCCGATCATGATCCCGCTGGCACCGGAATCGAAGAGTTCGCGCTGGCCTTCGCCCCCGGCCGCGCCGAACACCAGCCCGCGCCCGCCGCACACCCTGAGCGCCGCCTCCGGCAGCATGAGCCGCAAGAGCGCCAGGATGCGCAGGGCCTCGGACGGGCCAAGAGGCGCGCGGTCCGCCATGCGCGTACCGGCAATGGGCACCAGAAAATTCACGGGCACATGCCGCACGCCAAGCTCCCGCAGGGTGGCGGCCAGCTCGGCGCGCTGCTCCCAGCTCTCGCCCAGGCCGAAAATGCCGCCCGAGCACACGAACAGGCCTTCCTCAAGCGCCAGGCGCACGGCCTCCACATCCTCCTCGTAGCTGTGGGTGGTGCACACCCGGGGGAAAAAGCTGCGCGCCACCTCCAGGTTGTGGTGCACGCCGGAGAGCCCGGCCGCCTTGAGCCGCCGCAGCCGCTCGCGCGTCAGCAGCCCCACGGACACGTCCGGGGCCAGGCCCGCGGCCCGCACAAGGGTCACGGCCTCGCACAAGGCGCGGAACTCCGCTTCCGTGGGCGCCAGCCCGCTGGCCACGATGCCGAAGCGCGTGGCCCCGCGCGCCTGCATGGCGCTGGCGGCGCGGACGATCTCCGCAGGCTCCAGAAAGGGGTGGCGTGGGCTCTGCGTCCTGTGGCGGGAAGACTGGGCGCAGAAGGCGCAGTCCTCGGAGCAGGCGCCGCTTTTGGCGTTCACAATGGCGCAAAATTCCAGGCGTCGGCCCGCGTGCCGCTCGCGAACGGCGCGGGCCCCGGCCAGCAGGCGCGGAACCTCCGCAGCGCCGCCCTGCGCGTTTCCGGCCGCGCAGCAGGCCAGCACGGCCGCAAGCGCGGGGGCGTCCAGGGCGCGGCCCTGCAAGGCCAGGGCAACGGCCCTGTCCAGGGAGTCGTGCGGGGCTTCACCGCTTGAGCAGATCATACACGTCCTTCACTGTGCGTCCAGGCGCGGCTCCGCCAAGACGCTCGACCACCCTGCGGGCCACTTCGCGGGGCTTGCCGCCGCGCGCCTTCTCCTCGGCCAGCACGGCCTCCAGGTCCGGCCCGGTTCCGGCCTCAACGCCCTGGGCCGAGGGCGACGCCGAAGCCGCCCCCGGAACGGGGGCCAGGGCCTCCGGCCCGATGACCACCGTCACCTCGCCCAGCACGCCGAGCCGGGCCTCGTCGAGCCTGCCCAGCCTGCCCAGAATAAATTCCTCGTATTGTTTGGTCAATTCCCGGCACACGGCGAATTCCCTGTCGCCCAGCACACCGGCCGCCAGGGCCAGGGTTTCGGCCAGGCGGTCCTTGCGCTCGAAAAAGACCAGGCTGGCCCCGGTGGCGGCATGGCGGGAAAGCAGCCGCTGGGCCTGGCCCTTGTGCCGGGGCAGAAAGCCCAGAAAGGTGAAGGGCGCCGGAGGCAATCCGCAGGCCGAAAGCGCCACGGCCGGGGCAAAGGGCCCGGGCAGGGAGGCGACGGGCAGCCCGGCCAGCCGACAGGCCCGCACCAGACGGTAGCCGGGGTCGGAGAGCACCGGCGTGCCCGCATCGCTGATGAGCGCCACGCTCTGCCCGGCCTGGATCAGTTCCATGACCTGCGGAATGCGCCCGGCCTCGTTGTGCTCGTGCAGGCTCATAAAGCCCTTGCGCCCGGCCTCGCGCGCAAGGTCCTGGCGGCGGAAGAACAGCCCGGCCCGGCGCGTGTCCTCGGCCAGCACCACCCCGGCGCGGCGCAACACCTCGGCCGCGCGCGGCGAAAGATCGCCCGCGTTGCCAATGGGCGTGGCCACCAGGTACAGGCCCGGCGCCAGCTCGTCCGGGGCGGATGCGTCCAGCGCCTGGTCCATGCTAGTTGAAATCCGCCAAAAGCGCGCCCACCTGGATGCCCATGACCTCCGGCCGGTTCTCGTAGAACTGGCGGATGCGCCAACGGGCCTGGTGCAGCTGCTCGTTGTTGATGCCATTGGTGAGCGCGGTGTCGGCCTCGATGAAGGCGGCCAGACGGTCGCACATCTTGAGCAACGGCCCGTCCTTGGGGTCCAGCTCGTCGCGGTTCATGGGGCCGAGCAGCTCGGCCTCGGTGACGTTGCGCACCTCCACGCCGCTGCCCGTCGGCTCGCGCACGGTGGCGATGAACTCCGAGCCCACCTCAAGCCCCATGAGATAGGAGAGCCGCTCGGCCAGGTCCTCGCAGCCGCCTTGGTTCAGCGGACCGATGATCTTGCGCTCCAACTCCTGGGTCTCATACTGCTTGATGAGTTCGCCGATGGAGGCGTCCGCGCTTTTGACCGGCGAGATGATGTCGCGGGTCAAGAGCTCAGGCAGGTCGTGGAACAGCCCGGCGAAGAAGTTGTTCTGCCGCCGGGCCTGGCAGGCCCCGGCCTCCACGCTGAAGAACCAGGCGTAAGAGGCCACCAGGAACATGTGTCCAAGCACCGTTGTCTCGGGCACGCGGGGGGTTTGCGACCAGCGCTTCTGGAAGCGCAGCTGGCCCGCGCGCGCGGCGAAGCGGCTGAACTCGCCCTCGCCGGAGAGCAGCTCGGCCACGCCGGGAATGTCGGAGAGATCCGCCAGGCGGGAGCGGAAGCTCTCCTCGATCTCCGGCATCTCCTCGTCGTGCGGGTTCATGGGCCGGAGCACGCGGAACTCCGAGTAGGAGGCGTACAGGTGCGCGGCCATGAGGATGCGCCGGGCCAGGGTCTTTTCCTCCGGCTCCATGAGGCTTGCGGTCATGCGCTCCCAGAACTCCGGCCCGAGCGGAGCCAGCCTGGCCTTGAGCTGCGGCAGCACCCACTGGGTGAGCTTCTGGTAGTCCTCGCGGTTTGCCTTGATCTTATAGAACACCGGCGGCTTGATGTCGGTGATGACCAGCCTGTAGAAATAGCTGAACAGCCCGCCCTCGATGACCTCCTCGACCAGGGCCAGGCGCTCGGCCGGGGCCATGTTCGCCGTGACGCGGGTAAGCAGCATCCAGGCGGCGATCATCTTGTGCGCCTGCTTGTCCACTTCCATGAGTTCCATGGGGCGCAGACGGTCGTTCCAGCGCTTCATGAACGCGCCGGAGAACACAAGCTGCAACAGGCTTTTACGGATTACCACGGATGACATGACAGCCTCCTTTGGGCGTCTTGCTTGAAATACCTAGCGCGTTTGCCCCCGGCGGGCAAACCGTCCGGCCGGGCCATCAGCCCCTGGGCGTGAACAGGGCCAGGCACTCGGCATGTGCCGTATGCGGGAACAGGTCCACCGCGCGCACGGCGGAAAGCTCGAAGCCCCCGCCCGCCCCGGCCAAGAGTCCGGCATCGCGCGCAAGGGTGGCCGGGTTGCAGGACACGTAGGCCAGACGCGCGGGCCGGGTGCGGTTCAGCCACTGGATGAGCCCGGCGTCCAGGCCCTCGCGCGGGGGGTCCGCCACCACGGCGTCGGCCCGGGCGAACCCCTCGGGCAGGCGCTCGGGCACGGCGCTCTCGCCGGTCAAGTCCGCGCGCAGAAAGCGGCAGTTGCCCGCGCCGTTGAGCTGGGCGTTGGCCTCGGCGTCGGCCACGGCGGCCGGGTTGGCCTCCAGCCCCAGCACGCGGGCGGCGGAGCGCGCCAGAAACAGCGCAATGCCCCCGCCGCCGCAGAACAGGTCCAGCACCACGTCCGCAGGGCGCAGGTCCAGCAGCTCGCGCAGGCCGGAGTACAGGGCCAGGGCCCCGCCGGTGCTGGTCTGAAAGAAGGCGTCCGCGCCCACGCGGTAACGCACGTCTTCCAGGCCCTCCACAAGGGCGTGCCCGCCCAAGGCCAGCACGGTGCGCTCGGCCTGGGCCAGGCCATCGGCACGGGCGCGCTCGGCGTGGACAAAGCCGACAAGCTTCGGAAAACGCGCCAGAAGCTCCTCGCCCAGGCCGCGGATGGCCTGGGCCGGGGCACTATCCGCCGGAAGGGGCGCGGTGATGAGCTGGGCCAGGAAACGGTCCTCCAGCACGCTGTGCCGCAGCACCAGGTGGCGCAGCAGGCCCAGGCCCGTGCGGCGGTCGTAGGCGGCAAGGCCCGCCGTGCGGCAGGCCGCGCGCACGTTGTCCACCAGTGCCGCCCCTTCGGCCGGGAAAATGGCGCAGGAGGCGAGGTCGAACACGCGGCCGGGGTCGGACGCGCAGTAGAGTCCCAGGCGCAGGCCCTCGCCCAGGCCCTGGAAGGCGAACTCCATCTTGTTGCGAAAGGCCGTGGCGCTGGGCGCGGGCACGGCGGGCAGCACGGAGCCGGGCGTCACCCGCCCGATGCGCGAGAGCGCGTCCAGGATCTGGCGCTCCTTCCATTGCAGCTGGCGCTCGGAGGCAAGGTGCATGAGCGGACAGCCGCCGCACACGCCGAAATGCGGGCACGGGGGCTCCACGGCCTCGGGCGAGGGTTCGAGCACCTCCACGGCCACGGCCTCGGCGTGGCGGCGGTGCACGCGGGAAATGCGCGCCCGCACCACGGAGCCAGGGAGCGCCCCGGCCACGAACACGGCCATGCCCGCGCCCTGCTCAAGGCCCGCCACGCCCTCGGGCAGACGGGCCACGCCCGCGCCGCCAAGGGCCAGGCTGTCGATGCGCAGTTCAAGGGCCTTGCCCTCCAGCGGATGCGCCTCGCGCTGCGGCGCGGACCTGCGCTGCTGGCCGCCCCTGGACGGCTTCTGGGAATGCCGGCCCGAGGCGTGCCCTCTGCCGCCGCGTCCGCTTGCTCTATTCTTCATGCTGCTCCTGGTGTTCGGGTAGGGGGGCGCAACCACATGCGCCCGTCGTCATCTTGGGGGCTCGTAGCCCGTCAGCTCCATGGAAAAATGGCCCACGGCCACCTTGCTCTTCACCCGCACGGGAATGCGCCGGGCGTCGTCGGTAATCCAGACCTGCAGGGTGGCGTCCGGGCTCTTGCGGAACACCCCGCCGATGTCCCGCACATCGGGCTCCACCAGCAGGGTGTCGAACTCGCCCGCCGGGGTCTTCACGCGCTCGCGCCGCACGACCTTGGCCGTGCCGGTGACGCTCTTGTCGCCATCGGTGACCGGGGCGGCGAACTGATAGCCCACGGCCAGCGGCTTGGTGCGGAACAGGAACAGCATGGACAGGGGATCGAAGGTGCCCTGCCGGATGATGACCGCGTTCTTGAGCGCGCCCTTGCTGTAGCGGTAGGCAACATTGCCGTTCGCATCAAAGCGCACCAGGTAGTGGCGCACGTAGTCGCCCTCGCTCTGGTCCTTGCGGTACAGGATGGCGTGGGTCACCTCCGGGTCCACCCAGGACTCTATGGAGTCGCGCACCTTGTAGAACGTGTCGATGAAGGGCGTGCTTTTGGCCAGGGCGCGGAAGTGCAGCGCGGGCCGTCCTTCCACCGGCTCGGAGTCGAGCGTCTCCAGCGTGGCCGATCCCGCCAGGATGAAGGTCCAGTAGAGCTTGTAGCTGAGCTTCTCCCCCGGCCCGAAGGGCAGCGCGGCCGCCTGCGCCGCCGGGGCGGCCAGCAGGACCAGCAGGGCCGCCAGGGTCAGAACGCGCTTCATATACCGCAGAGTGCGGCCTGCGCCCATGATTGTCAAGGCCGCGCCCCCTTGCCTGTCCGGGCCGCGCCGGGCTATGGTGCCGAAGACCGTCCGGCTCCGAACGTTTCCGGGCGGAAACATACCCCTGCGAGGTACGCCGCATGTTGTTTCGCAAACGGGCCTGGGATTTGATGCGTGACGATTTCGCCACCGTGGACGAGGCTGCGAGCCTGGCCGAGGCCGTGCGCGCCCTGCGCGCAAGCCAGAAGAAGGCGCCGGAAAACAACGTGGTGCTCGTCATGGGCAAAAGCGGCGGCAAGGACGTGCTCAAGGGCGTGGTGAGCGTGTGGACGGTGCTTGCCGCCCTGGACGAGAATGTTCTGCGCGATCCGGAGCTCAAGGTGGCGCGCGAGGGCGACTTCGACAAGGCCTTCGCCAGGGCCAGCGCCGTGTGCACCCACACCCCGCTGGACACCCACATGGAGCCCGACGTGCCCACGCTGAAGCCCAACGACCCCATGCCCGTGGTGCTGGAGCTGTTTCTGCGGCGCAGGCGCGGCTGGGCCGTGGTGCAGGAAAACGGCAAGGTCCTTGGGGTGATCCTGGTGGCCGACCTGTACAGGGAGCTTTCCGGCGACATCGCCGCCGCGCTGTAAGCTGCCGGGCTTACAGGCCGGACACGATGCGCCCCTCCTCCAGGGTCAGCACCGTGTCCGCGCAGGAGCTCAACCACTCCAGGTCGTGGCTGGCGATGACAAGGGTTGCGCCCTGCTCCGCGCGGGCGGCCAGCACGGCCTGCTTCACGTGCTGCACGCTGGCCCGGTCCAGCCCTGCGGTGGGCTCGTCGAGCAAAAGCGCCAGGGGCGAAAGCACCAGCCTGGCGGCCAGGGCCACGCGCCGGGCCTCGCCGCCGGAAAGCCGCCGCCAGCTGCGCCCGGCATATTCGCGCGCGCGAAGCCCCACCTGCTCCAAGGCCCAGGCGATGCGCTCCGGCGGCGTGGGCAGGCCGCGCAGCTTCAGGCCATAAGCCACGTTGGCCGCAACCGAGCGCGAAAGCAGGCAGGTATCCTGTCCAAGAAGCACGGCCTTGCGCCGCAGCAAGTGCGCCGAGCGCCAAGCCCTGGCGTCCACAAGCGCGCCGTCGAAAACCATCTCCCCCGCGCGCGGCATGAGCTGAAAGCCCAGAAGCTTGAGCAGGGTGCTCTTGCCCGAGCCGTTGTGCCCGGCCAATCCCAGGATGCCCCCGCGCGGAATGTCCAGCCGGGGCACGAAGAGCGCGGTCCCTTCCGCGCCGTAGGCGGCCTCCACGCCGCGCAGGCCATACAGCGGCGCGCTCATGCCCGGCCCCGCCAGTCCGCGCCGGAGCGCAGACGCAGCAAGCCCACCAGCACGTTCACCGCCAGGGCCACCAGCATGAGCACGATGCCCAGCGCGATGCCCGTGGCGAATTCGCCCTTGCCGGTTTCCAGCGCGATGGCCGTGGTGATGGTGCGGGTGTGCCACTTGATGTTGCCGCCCACCATCATGGCGATGCCCACTTCGCTGACGATGCGGCCGAAGGCCGAGGCCGACGCCAGCGCCATGGAGAAGCGCGCCTCGGCCAGGGTGGCGCACAGAAGCTGCCAGCGGTCCGCACCAAAGGCCAGCACGGTCTGGGTCAGGCGCACGTCCGTAGACTCGACCGCCGTCGCGGTCATGGCGGTGACAATGGGCAGGCCGAGCAGGGTGAGGCCTACGGCCATGCCCGGAACGGTGAACAACAGGCCCCACTCGCCCAGCGGCCCGCGCGTGGTGAACAGCCCGTAGACGATGAGCCCGATGACCACCGTGGGCAGCGAGAGCATCCAGTCCACAAACAGTCGGACCGCGCGGCGGCCGGGAAAACGGAAATGCCCCAGGGCGAAGCCGAGGGGCAGCCCCAGGGCAAGGCTGGCGGCCAGGGCCAGGGCCGTTACGCCGGCCGTGGCCCAGACCGCCGAAAAGGTCTCGGGGTCCAGGGCCAGCAGCAGCGCCACGGCCCTGGAAAACCCCTCGCTGAAGAAGTCCACGCTGCGCAGGGCTCCCGGCTACTTGGCCGCGTTGGGGATGAAGAGCTGCTTGCCCTCCACCTTGAAGTCGGCGATGGCCTTCTGCCCCACGGGCGAAACGAACCAGTCCAGCAGCTTCTTGGCCGCGCCGTGCTTGATCTTGGCGCACTTCTGGGCCAGCAGGATGATGCTGTACTGGTTGCGCAGGGCCAGATCGCCCTCGGAGAGGATCACCAGGCCGGACTTGCCATGATCCTTGGCCTCGTAGGCGATCCAGGTGCCCCGGTCGGTGATGGTGTAGGCCCCGCGCTCCGCGGCGATGCGCAGCGTGGCCAGCATCCCCTGGCCAACGCTCACGTACCAGGCGTCCTTGTCCGGGGCCAGGCCCGCGTTCTTCCACAGGCCCTGCTCCAGCTTGTGCGTGCCGGAGTCGTCGCCGCGGCTGACGAACACGGCCTTGGCGGCGGCGATGGTCTTCAGGGAGTCGCCCGCGCCCGCGCCCTTGATCTTGGCGGGGTCCTTGGCCGGGCCCACGATGACGAAATCGTTGTACATGAACTCCGAACGCTGCACGCCAAAGCCGTCGGCGATGAACTTCTTCTCCGCGCCCGGCGCGTGGACCATGAGCACGTCCACATCGCAGTTCTTGCCGTGCTCAAGGGCCTTGCCCGTGCCGACAGCGATCCAGCGCATGTCGAGCCCGGTGTCCTTCAGCACCTTGGGGGCGAGAGAATCAAGCAGGCCGGTGTCGGCGGTGCTGGTGGTGGTGCCCACCAGGATGGATTCGGCGGCCAGGGCGCTGCCGCAGAAGGCCAGCAGGGCCAGCAGGGCCAGCACGGTCAGAACCAGGGAAAATTTCCGCATGTGGAGCCTCCAGATTGTCTTTCATAACCTTCAACAACTCTGACACATGTCACAAATGACACAAGTCCCGTGACAGTGTAAAGTCCTGGTCTACCTCCCCACGCCATTGACCACGTTTTGCGGGCTGCCCGCGAGAAAGGCCCGCACATTGGCCGCGGCGATGCCGATGAGCCGCCTGCGCGCCTCCACGCTGGCCCAGGCCACGTGCGGCGTGACAAGGCAGTTGGGCGCGCCAAGCAGCGGATGGTCCGCGGCCGGGGGTTCCTGGCGCAGCACGTCCAGCGCCGCGCCGCCGATTCTCCCCTCCTGGAGGGCCGCCGCAAGCGCGTCCTCGTCCACCAGTTGGCCGCGCGCGGTGTTCACCAGAAAGGCCGAGGGCTTCATGCGCGCAAGCAGGGCGGCGTCCACCATGTTCTCGGTCTCCGGCGTAAGCGGGCAATGCAGGCTCACCACGTCCGCATCCTCGAAAAGATCCACCAGGCTGGCGAAGGCGAAGGGACCGTAAGGCGGAAGCTCCTTTGCGCGCGGCGCGTAGGCCAGCACGTTCATGCCGAAGGCGTGGGCCAGCTCGGCCACGCGGGCGCCGATGGCCCCGAACCCCACAACGCCCATGGTCTTGTTCGCAAGCTCCATGATGGGCGCGTCCCAGAAGCAGAAATCCGGCTGGGCGGACCAGCGGCCCTCGGCCACGGCGCGGGCATGGCGGCAGGCCTTGCCGAAAAGCTCCAAGGTCACGGCCATGACGTGCTGGGCCACGGACGAAGGCGAATAGCCCGGCACGTTGCAGACCGGAATGCCACGCGCGGCGGCGGCGGCCACATCGACCACGTTGTACCCGGTGGCCAGCAGGCAGATGCAGCGCAGTTCCGGCAGGGCCTCGATGGCGTTTTTGTCCAGCACGGTCTTGTTGGTGAAGAGCACCTGCGCCCCGTGCGCACGCTCCAACAGTTCCTCCGGGGCGGTGCGGTCGTACAGGGTCAGTTCACCCTGGTCGCCTATAAGCTCCCAATACGCCTCGCGCCCCATGGTCCAGGCGTCGAGCACGACAATACGCGGTGTTTCGGACATGCCATTCCTCCGATTGCGGTAGTATCGGAAATCCTAGCCCGCGTGCGGCGCCGCTGGCAAGAGGGCGAACCCGGCGACGAAACCCCCTTGACATTCCGCCGGGTTCGGGTGAAATGAAAACGGCCTGTGCGCCAGCATGGGCAAGAAACTTCCGGAGGGACGAGAATGTTCGCCGAACTCTTGAAAGACATGGCCCACAGCACCCCGCAGGGAACGGTCGGCGTCTCCCTGATCTTCATCTATCTTGCCTGGATCATCACCGTGGCCTTCATCCGCATCCAGCAAGGCAAGAAGGAAGGCCACCACTAGGCCTCCGGACCGGCCCGTCCGGTCCGCCATCATGGAAGAACCGATCCGCTGACCAGGCCGTTTCGCGCGGCTTGGTCAGTGTATATTTCGCCATGAGACACACCCGCCACAAACACCGTAAGCACATCGCCCCACTGCGCCTGTTCTGGCTCACAAGCGCGCTCCTGCTCTCCGTGCTGGCCGCGGCCGTGGG
The DNA here is from genome assembly GCF_900188225.1 of Humidesulfovibrio mexicanus. Classification (NCBI taxonomy): domain Bacteria; kingdom Pseudomonadati; phylum Thermodesulfobacteriota; class Desulfovibrionia; order Desulfovibrionales; family Desulfovibrionaceae; genus Humidesulfovibrio; species Humidesulfovibrio mexicanus. The sequence continues at coordinate 98,052 of NZ_FZOC01000004.1, forward strand.
CGACGCCAGCGCCTCGGCCTGCGTTCCCGCGCTCTGCTGAAGCAGGCGCACGGACCGAAAGCCGCGCCTGGAGCGCGCCTACCTGTCTGCCCCTGGGGTCCGCCTCTCTCCTGCGCGGCACGCTTCCGGATAGTGCCCTCAATGCTCCCGGACAGTCCCTCTCCTGCGCTGAACGCGGCGCGCGCCAGCGGCAAGGCCGAATGCTTCATGCCAGCGGCCCTGCGCCAGTGGACCTACGCCGCCCGCTGCGCCCCCGAACAGGAAAGCGCCAACAGGGTCGCCCCGCTGGCTCCATGGGGACAGCCTCCCTTTCGTGGAACAGGACAAACAGCGGATCGGCCGACGGGGACGGAGTGCGAGCGAGGTCGTGCATGCCACAACTAGGCGTGCTGCTCCGCTCCGGCTTGATCCTTGCCGCCCAGAAGCACGGCCTGCAGCAGGTGGGGGGTGATGATGCGGATGACGCGGCGCCCCGTGGTGGCCGGACCGTCTGCGCCGGTGGTTTCGATGCTGATGTGGCGCTGGCCGACAAGACCCTGCAGATAGCCTTCGATGGTGGCGGGCGCGCAGACAAAGACATCGGCCAGTTGGCGCACGGCGGAATCGTACAGGAGCTCGCTCTGGCCGTTGGCCGCAAAAAGGTCCAGCACCCGCACGATGCCCATGGGCACGTTGGGCGCGCGCAGGGCCTTCTTGGTGGTGTTCTTGAGCCGCGTCACCATGACGTTCAGAATGGCCTGGATGGCGGGAGGCGCGGTCTGGATGTAGCCGTCCAGGTCGTCGCCATTCAGCACCACCACCTTGGAGTCCTCCAGGGCGATGGCCGTGGCCGTGCGGCTGTGGCTCTCCAGGAACAGCGCCATTTCCCCGAAAATGGACACGGGCTTGAGCACCGCGAAGACCTTCTTGCGGCCGTCCACGTTGCCGGAAATCTCCACCTTGCCCTCGACAAGAAGGTAGGCTTCGTCGCCCTTGCTGCCCTCGCTGAAGACGACGTTGTGCTTGAGCACGGTGCGCTGCAAAAACGAGCCCTGGCTCACCCGCTTCATGACCACGGAGCTGTCGCGGCTTCCCGGCAATGGCATGGCGCTACCTCGCGGTTGCTTCTTCGCTGACGAAAAACGGTCCCTTGCCGCCCTCTGCGCCGCGGCCCTCGGTCAGCACCATCCGGTAGCCGAAGGCGATGAACAGCGGGCGCTGGCCCCAGGTCTTCGGCCGCAGGCTGAACTCGAAGCCGATGCCCTGGTCGGCCCGCGCCTCGCGCGGGAGAAAGGTGCGCGTGTCCTGGGCCAGCACGCGGCCGTCCGCATCGCAAATATAGGCGGTGAAGCTCAGGGAATCGGCCCAGGTCGCCCACTGGGGCAGGCGCCTCATGTCCAGGTAGGCCCAGCCCTTGATGCCCGCAACATCGCCCACGGGCAGCACCTGATAGTCAAAGCGCATGAAATTCGTCGTCAGCGAGCGCGGCTCCTCAAGGGACCAGGCGTCGCGCTTCAGGTGCGCAGCGCTCATGGTCGGCTTGGCGCAACCCGCCACAAGCAGGACAAGAGCGGCCAGCGCCAGCGCGGCCACGACGCGCAGGGGGGTGGTGTGCGGCGTTTCTGTGCTCATGATTCCTGGATAGCACAAACGTCGCCGTATGCAAACAGGAACAGTCCGGACAGGGCAATCAGCCGCCGGGCATGTCCCGCCACTTGTCGCGCAGGTCGGCCCACAAGGCGGCCAAGCCAGCACGGAACACGGCGTCCATCTCCTCCCGCCCGTGCCGCCCCTCCAGCTTGATTTTGTTGCCGAACACCTGGCCCATGGCCGCCGGACCTTTGGCCTTGGCCAGGCTGGAATGCTGCACATGGGCCACGGCCACATCGCCCGCGTACACGGCCGGACGCCCGGCCGCGGCGCTGCGCAGGTCGCGGTCCAGGTCGTCGAACTGGGTGGGGCTGAAGCGGATGTCAAAACCGCCCAGGTCGCGCAGGGCGTCCACGCGCAGGGCATGGCAGCAGCCCGAGACGTGGACCGCCGGGCGCGCGTAGCTGTACAGGCCGAAATCCAGGGCCCCGGCGCAATTGTCGAACACGTTCACGTGTTCGGGCAGGCCGCGTATGGTGGCCTCGCGCCCGCTGGGGGCGAAGAGCTGGTAGTCGGCGGATTGCAGGCACTGCGGCGGTGTGGCCGAGACGATGCGGCACCCGGCGGCACCGGCCGAAGGATTGGCCTGCAACTCGCCCAGCAGGCGGGAAAGCCAGCGCTCCGGCAAAACCACGTCGTCGTCCAGAAACACGGCGAACTCCGCCGCCTGGACCTCCGGCTGGGCGATAAGCCAGTTGCGCGCGGCGGGCGCGCCCACGTTCACCGGCAGGCGGATGACCCGCAGGGCCCCCGGCGCGAACAGCCCGGCGGAAGCCTCCATGGCTTCGCCCGTGCCGTCGGCGCTGCCGTTGTCCAGGGCCAGCACCCGGGCCCCGCCCATGTCCGTGCGGGCCAGGCTGGCCAGGGTCTGTCGCGTCAGCTCCGCCTTGTTCCAGGAATAGACCAAAATGACCGCGCGCGAGGCGGCCTCGAGCCGGGCCTCCGGCCGGGGATGCAGCAGGCCGTGCAGCTTGAGGCCCAGATGCGTGTGCCAGGGCAAGGCCTTGAAACACCCGGCCAACAGCACTGTCCCGGCTTCCGCCTCGCCAAGGCGCAGAAGCAGCTCGGCGCGCAGGTACGCGGCCCAGGCGGCGAAAACCCCTTCCGGGTCCGCCGCGTCCAGGGCGTCCAGGGCGGTCAAGGCCTCGGCGGGCGCGGCGTGGAGGACGAGCAGCTCGGCCAGCAGGCGCGCGCGCAAACACGCGGCCCCGCCTCCCAGAAGCCTTGGCCAGGGGCAGGCGTCCAGGGCCGCCAAGGCAAGGTCCGCGGTGGGCTGGCGCGTCAGGCCGTCCCAGGCCGGGGCCAGCCAGGCCAGGGCGGAACGGGCGTCGCGCAGGCGTGGCAACAGAATCCGCAGAATGTCCCCGGCGCGGCCCTCGGAGAGCAGCAGCCCCAGCTCCGCCGGGTCCGGCCCGCCGGACAGCAACGGCGCAAGGACGGCGGCCATGCGGCCGGAAGGGCTTGCCGCCAGCGGCCCGGCCAGCAGGGCCGCGCGCGCGGCGTCCAGGGGCGCGCGCTGCCAGGACCACAGGGCCAGCCCGGCCCCGCAGGCGACAATATCGGGGTCTGCCGCGCCACAGGCCGTGGCGGCCAAATGCCGCGCCAGGCCAGGCTCCTCCAAGCCCATGGCCCAGTGGGGCAGCGCGGCGTGGAGCTTGTCAGCCAGTGCGGCCGGGGCTATGGACAGGGCCGGGAAGCCTGAGGGGCGGGTCATGGGGCCTCGCTTGCTGCTGGGGTGGACATGCTGGCCGCACTGTAGGCCATGCACGCGAGGATGAAAAGGAGCAGGGCATGGATCTGGAACTGGAGCGCGGGCTTGCGGAGACGGCGGCGGCGCTCGCGCACGGCGGTGTGGCCGTGTACCCCACGGAAACCCTCTACGCCCTGGGCTGCCGCGCCGAGGACGCCCGCGCCTGCGCGCGCATCGCCGCCCTCAAGGGGCGCCCCGAGGCCAAGCCCTTTCCGCTCATCGTGGCCGACATGGACGGCCTGGCCGCCATTGCCGAGGAACTGCCAGAGGACGTGCTCCGCCTGGCCGGAGCCTTCTGGCCCGGGCCGCTCTCCGTGCTGGTCCGCACCAGGGACTCCCTGCCCCGCCACGTGCGCGACGCCGACGGCTTCTCCTCCGTGCGCATGAGCCCGCATCCCACGGCCCGCGCGCTGTGCCGCCTGGCTGGCCCGGCCCTTGTGGCCACCAGCGCCAACAAAAGCGGCCGACCCGCCACGGCCCTGCCCGCCGAGCTGGACCCCGGCCTGCTTGCCGGGGCCGATGCAAGCCTGCTTTGCCCGCCCCTGCCCGGCGGCGGCGCGCCCTCCACCCTGGTGCGTCTGCTGGGCGGCGGCAGGCTGCGCGTGCTGCGCCTTGGCGCAGTGGACGCGCAGGCACTTGGCGCAGTGTTCCGGCTTGAACCGCACGCGCCCTGACCCGGCCCGTAAAAAATCCTGAACCACGCCCACAGGGTTTCCGGGCATTTCCTCTTTCATGGTTTAAATTTCTGTACCATTTCCTTGCATTCCAGCCACCCCACGCGGACACAGCCCGCGAAAAGTATCTGGCAACACACTGAATTAGAACGATTATTTTTTATCCACCTCAAAGTGCCCCCACTTGGCCCGACTCTTGCTCTATTGAAAGCATCCTTCCTTCTTTTGCTGAAATCGGCTTCCCTGGGGCGGTCCCACGGGAAGCCGATTTCGTTTCAGGGGTCCGCACGGGCCGCTGCAGCCCACAAGCCCCCGCCATTCCGCCATGGGCGCACGTTTCCCGGCTTTCCCCGGCCAAGGCTCAAGGAAGCCCGCCGCGCGGTTGGAGGCGCACAAGTGCCTCTGCGCGCCCCGCAACGCGCCTCCGCCATTCCCGACCCATCCGGTACAAAGACTTTGACCGCCCCTCCTGCCGCCGCCGGGGCCCGTCCGTTTGAAACCAGATTCTCGCGGATTCGTCACCCCAATGTGCTTGTCAGCCCGCGCGAAATGGCCTAAGCAGGAAATGCTGTACGCAAAAGACCAGTATCGGCGGTCTTTGCGTCAAGCGGAAGGAGAACGCGTGCCCGCAGGCCAGCAACCCAGAAACCCCGCCCCCACCGTGGACGTTGTCATTTTCGACCCGGCGCGCGGGGTGGTGCTGGTGGAGCGCAAGAACCCGCCTCCGGGCTGGGCCTTGCCGGGGGGCTTCGTGGACTACGGGGAAAGCTGCGAGGCGGCGGCCCTGCGCGAGGCGCGCGAGGAGACCGGGCTCGACATCGTGCTCATCGGGCTGGTGGGCGTGTACTCCGACCCCGCCCGCGACCCGCGCGGGCACACCATGAGCGTGGTCTACGCCGCCCAGGCACTGGAACCGGCGCGCCTGCAAGCGGGCGACGACGCCGCAAACGCCGCCTTCCACCAGTTGGACGCTTTGCCGCCCCTGGCCTTTGACCACGGGCGCATCGTCCGCGACTTCATGTCCGGCCTGGCCCGCCTTCGCCCGTAAGGTTCGCCGCCGGACCGAACTGACCTGCGCCGGAGCCGACCCGGCCGGTCGTTTTGAGGGCTCGCATGGGCATCAAGCCGCTCGTCCTGTTCATGACCTCGGAGATGTATCCTTTCTCCAAGACCGGCGGTCTGGCCGACGTGCTGGGGGCCCTGCCCCTGACGCTCTTCCGCATGGGCGTGAACGCCGCCGTGGTCACCCCGCTCTACGGCCGCATGAACACCTCGGAGTTCGGCCTGCGCCTGCTCACGGAGCGCTGCCCCGTGGGCTACCCCTGGGCGCCCATCACGGCGGAAATCTACCAGGCCGACTACTACGGAATGCCCATCTACTTCGTGGGCCGGGGCGAGTACTTCGACCGCAGAAACCTCTACAACACCCACGCGGGCGACTACTTCGACAACTGCGAGCGCTTCAATTTCTTCTGCCGCGCCACGCTGGAGTGGGCGCGCAGGCTCGACTGGGCCCCGGCCGTCATTCACGCCCACGACTGGCAGAGCGCGCTTGTGCCCGCCTATCTGCACTTCTGGCGACGCACGGACCCCTTCTGGAAAGACACCAAGACGGTCCTGACCATCCACAATCTGGCCTTCCAGGGCCGCTTCGCCTCGCGGCTGTTCTTCGAATCCGGCCTGCCCGCGGAGGCCTGGAACATGGACGGGGCCGAATTCTACGGCGACTTCAACCTGCTCAAGACCGGCATCGCCTACGCCGATTCCGTGACCACGGTGAGCCCCTCCTACGCCGAGGAAATCCTGACCCCGCGGTTCGGCTGCGGCCTGGAGGGAATGCTGGCCCGAAGACGCGGCGTGCTGCGCGGCATTCTGAACGGGGCCGACTACAGCGTATGGGATCCCCGCGACGACAAATTCCTGCCGTGCATCTACAAGGCGGGCTGCGCAGAAGGCAAAAAGGACTGCAAGGCCGCGCTCCTGAAGGAAATGCACCTGCCCGACCAGTTGGAGGACCGCCCGGTCATGAGCTTCATCGGCCGCTTCCGGGGGCAGAAAGGCGTGGATCTGTTGATCGACATCATCCCCCGGCTCATGGAGCGGGAGGTGGGACTCATCGTGCTGGGCGAGGGCAAACTGGAGCACGAGGCCCGGCTGCAGGAACTGGCCGAAGTGCACCAGGACCGCCTGCGCGTCATCGTGGGCTACTCCGAGGACCTGGCCCACCGCATCCAGGCCGGGTCGGACATCTTCCTCATGCCGTCGCGCTACGAGCCCTGCGGCCTGACGCAGATGTACGCCCTGCGCTTCGGCACGCCGCCGGTGGCCACGGCCGTGGGCGGCCTGCGCGACACCATCGTGCCCCATCCCGCCCCCGGTGCCACGGGCTTCACCTTCCAGGACCCCACCCCGGACGGGTTTTTCGCGGCCATCCAGCAAGCCCTGGAGCTTTGGGACGCCGACAAGCCCGCCTGGGAGGCCATGGTGGATCGCGCCATGGGCCAGGACTTCAGCTGGGAGCAATCCGCCGCGCAGTACATCGACCTGTATCGTTCCCTGGGCGCGCGCGTCTAGCGCGCCGCGTGTCACGTGCGGCCCGGCCCAGCTCGCCGGGCCAAGAAGCAATACTCGCAAGGGAGGACGCCATGCCGCTGAACAAGAAGCCCTCGAAGGACAAGACCCTGTGCAAGGTCGATTTTTCGCTGCCTGAAGAGGCTGCGGCCGGGGCCAAGAAACTCTTCCTGGCCGGGGAGTTCAACGCCTGGAAACCCGCGCCCATGCGCAAGGCCAAGGGAGTGTTCACCGTAAGCCTGGAGCTGCCCGCCGGGGCCAGCTACCAGTACCGCTACGTCACGGACGCGGGCCAATGGCTGAACGACACCGAGGCCGACTGCTACGTGTTCAACAGCTTCGCCGACGCCGACAACTCCGTGGTCGTGCTCTAGGCTTGGACGCCCTGCGGTCCCCAAGGCCGCCGGGCTTTCCGCGTCCTGCGCTCCGCCGTTTCATGCCGCCCCAGGCCCGAAGGGGCGCGGGGGCGCCCTTCCGTCCGGACGCAAAGACGTATAGGGTGGTCCCTGGCCGCGCAAAGCCCAATCCCCACGGCCGCAGGAGGCCCCATGCCCCCCCAGACCCGAACCAGCGGCGTGCTGCTGCACCTCACCTCCCTTCCCTCACGCTTCGGCATCGGCGACATGGGGCCAGAGGCCCTGCGCTTCGCGGAGTTCCTGGCCCTGGCCGGGCAGAGCCGCTGGCAGGTTCTCCCGCTCAACCCCACGGCCGACAGCCTCGGCAACTCGCCCTACTCCAGCTTTTCCGCCTTTGCGGGCAACACCCTGTGCATCAGCCCGGAGCTGCTGGCCGAGGACGGGCTGCTGTCCCAGGCGGAGCTTGAGGAATTCGTCCCGCCGCGCACGGAGCGCGTGGACTTCCCGACCGTGGAGCGCGCCAAGGCCGCCCTGCTGCGCAGGATCTTCGACAGGCTGATGTCTGGCGGCCCCGGCGGCCTGGAGGACGACCCGGCGTTCCAGGCCTTTGTGGGCGACAACGCCTCTTGGCTGCCGGACTACGCGCTGTTCATGGCCGTGAAGCAAAACCTGGGCGGAGCGGGCTGGACCGGCTGGCCCAAGGACATCCGCGACCGGGAGGAGCGCGCCCTGGGCGCTTACGGAACGCGGCTGCACCGCGAAATCGTGTACCAGCAGTTCTGCCAGTGGCTGTTCTTCCGCCAATGGGGGCGGCTTAAGTGGGAATGCGGCGCGCTCGGCATCGATTTGGTGGGCGACGTGCCCATCTACGTGACCCACGACTCCGCCGACGTATGGGCCAACCGCGGCCTGTTCACGCTGGACCGGGACGGCGCGCCCCTCAAGGTGGCGGGCGTGCCGCCGGACTACTTCAGCAAGACCGGCCAGCGCTGGGGCAATCCCGTGTTCGACTGGGAGGCCTGCGAAGCCCAGAGTTTCTCTTGGTGGATCAGCCGGTTGCGGCACAACCTTGGGCTTTTCGACGTGGTGCGGCTGGACCACTTCCGCGGTTTCGAGGCCTACTGGGAGATAGACGCCACGGAGAAAACCGCCATCAACGGCCGCTGGGTTCCCGGCCCGGGCGCGGCCTTCTTCGAGGCCCTGCTGGCCGCCCATGGCGCGCTTCCCCTCATCGCCGAAGACCTGGGCCTCATCACCGAGGAGGTTGTGGCCCTGAAGGAGCGTTTCGGCCTTCCCGGCATGAAGGTGCTGCAGTTCGCCTTTGGCCCGCACACGCCCACCAGCCCGGATTCTCCCCACAACCACGAAAAGAACTGCGTGGTCTACACCGGCACCCACGACAACGCCACCACGCGCGGCTGGTTCGAGGCCGAAACCACGCCCACGGTGCGCCGCGTGCTCTCCCGCTACCTGGGGCACGCGCCCACGGCCGAGACCATTGTGCGCGAAATGGTCCGCCTGGCCCTTGCCAGCCCGGCCAACCACGCCGTCATCCCGGCCCAGGACCTGCTGGGCCTGGGGAGGGAGGCGCGCATGAACACCCCCGGCCAGGCCAAGGGCAACTGGGGCTGGCGCGCCCCGGCAGAAGCCTTGACCCTGGCGGGAGGCCGCGCCCTGGCCGAAGAGCTGCGCGGCGCGTGCGAGCTGTACGGCCGCACCCAGATCGGCGCGCCCCCCGTGCCGGAAACGGACCCGAAAACGGATCCGGAAGCAGACTGACTCCCCCGGCGTTTTTTTCCTCCGCGCGTGTTGACAGCACCAAGAGCGTGTTTATGTAAGCCATGCTTCAAGCGCCCCGCCAGTTGCAGGCGGCGCGCATTGTTCGCACACTGGCGGCGGCCGATTGCACGCAGATCACCTGCGCTGGCCGCCGCACACACCACACACATCACACTCGCGGAGGAACGAAACGATGAAGTTGAAGCCCCTCAATGACCGTGTTCTGGTGAAGCGCCTGGAGTCCGAGGAAGTGACCTCCGGCGGCATCATCATCCCCGACAGCGCCAAAGAGAAGCCCCAGAAGGGCCAGGTGGTGGCCGCCGGCCCCGGCAAGCTGGACGACAAGGGCTCCCTGGTCAAGATGGCCGTGAAGGCCGGAGACGTGGTGCTGTTCACCAAGTACGCGGGCACCGAGATCAAGATCGACGGCGTTGAGCACTTGGTGCTGCGCGAGGACGACATCCTCGCCATCGTCGAGAAATAGGTCGGCGCAATCCGCAAAGAGGCAGCCTGACGGGCGCGGCGAAACACCCGCGCGCCCGCACCTGAACCAAACGCCGCCGCGCGCGGCATACATTTCAAGGAGTCCCCACCATGGCCAAAGAGATCATTTTCGACGCCAAGGCGCGTGAGAAGCTGAAGATCGGCGTGGACAAGCTGGCCAACGCCGTCAAGGTCACCCTGGGTCCCAAGGGCCGCAACGTGGTCATCGACCGCAGCTTCGGCTCCCCGCTCATCACCAAGGACGGCGTGACCGTGGCCAAGGAGATCGAGCTTGAGGACAAGTTCGAGAACATGGGCGCCCAGATGGTGAAGGAAGTCGCCTCCAAGACCTCCGATGTGGCCGGCGACGGCACCACCACCGCCACCATCCTGGCCCAGGGCATCTTCTCCGAGGGCGTGAAGCTCGTGGCCGCCGGCCGCAACCCCATGGCCATCAAGCGCGGCATCGACAAGGCCGTGGAGGCCATCACCGCGGAGCTGGGCAAAATGGCCAAGCCCACCCGCGACCAGAAGGAAATCGCCCAGGTCGGCACCATCTCCGCCAACAACGACGCCACCATCGGCAACATCATCGCCGAGGCCATGAGCAAGGTCGGCAAGGAAGGCGTCATCACCGTCGAGGAAGCCAAGGGCCTGGAGACCACCCTGGACGTGGTGGAAGGCATGCAGTTCGACCGCGGCTACCTCTCCCCCTACTTCGTCACCAACCCGGAGAAGATGACCTGCGAGATGAGCGATCCGCTGATCCTCATCTGCGAGAAGAAGATCTCCTCCATGAAGGACATGCTGCCCGTGCTGGAGCAGGTGGCCAAGATGAGCAAGCCGCTTGTGATCATCAGCGAGGACATCGAGGGCGAGGCCCTGGCCACCCTGGTGGTCAACAAGCTGCGCGGCACCCTGAACGTGGCCGCCGTCAAGGCCCCCGGCTTCGGCGACCGCCGCAAGGCCATGCTCCAGGACATCGCCATCCTGACCGGCGGCACGTGCATCTCCGAAGACCTGGGCGTGAAGCTTGAGAGCGCCACCGTGAACGACCTGGGCCAGGCCAAGCGCGTGGTCATCGACAAGGAATCCTGCACCATCGTGGACGGCAAGGGCCAGAAGGCCGACATCACCGCCCGCGTGAAGCAGATCCGCGCCGAGCTCGACGAGACCAGCTCCAGCTACGACAAGGAAAAGCTCCAGGAGCGCCTGGCCAAGATCGTTGGCGGCGTTGCCGTCATCCATGTCGGCGCCGCCACCGAGACCGAGATGAAGGAGAAGAAGGCCCGCGTGGAAGACGCGCTGAACGCCACCCGCGCGGCCGTCGAGGAAGGCATCGTGCCCGGCGGCGGAGTGGCCCTGGTGCGCAGCCAGAAGGTGCTTGAGAAGGTGAAGGCCGTGGACGACGACGAAGAGGCCGGCATCGACATCATCCGCCGCGCCATCGAGGTGCCCCTGCGCTCCATTTCCGCCAACGCGGGCTTCGAAGGCTCCATCGTGGTGGAGAAGGTCAAGGACGGCAAGGACGGCTTCGGCTTCAACGCCGGCACCGGCGTCTACGAAGACCTCATCAAGGCCGGCGTCATCGACCCCAAGAAGGTGACCCGCATCGCCCTGCAGAACGCCTCCTCCGTGGCGGGCCTGCTCCTCACCACCGAATGCGCCATCGCCGACAAGCCCGAGCCCAAGGGCGCCGCTCCGGCCATGCCCGGCGGCATGGGCGGCATGGGCGGCATGGGCGGAATGGGCGGCATGTACTAGCCCCCAGCCGCAATCCCCGCTTCATACGAGGCCGGAATCCGCAAGGGTTCCGGCCTTTTTTTTATCCCCGCGCGTGCGCGGGCGTGGATGCGGGCAAGGGGTCCGGCCCCCTGCGGGCCTATCTGGCGGGCAGGCCGATGCGGTCCCAGTAGACGCGGCCGAAATCGTCCCGGGAGAAGATCACATAAAGGGGCGTGGCCAGCATCCGCGCCCGGTTCACCGGGCCGAAGCTGCGGGAGTCGAAGGAGGCGTATCTGTTGTCGCCCATGACGTAATACTCGTCCGGGGCCAGGCGCGCCGGGGGCATGTCCAGGCTCTTCCTGCCCGGCCCGCGCATGGCGTAGTAGCCCTCGTCGATGGGATCGCCGTTGACGTACACCGACCCGTCGGCCACCTCCACCACCTCGCCCGGCAGGCCCACCACACGCTTGACAAAGATCAGCGAGTGCTCGGAGGGGTACTCGAACACCACCAGCTGTCCGCGCCGGACAATGTCGCGCGGGCGCAAGGCCTGGCAGCGCAGGCGGTCGCCGGAGCGCAGGGTGGGCCGCATGGAGGTCTGGGCCACGGCGAAGATGGGGAAGGCCCAGCGCTCCGCCTGCCCGGCCGCGATGGCCGCCGTGGCCATGAGCGCCACGGCCCCCAGATAGACCGGAAGGCTGTTCCTGGGGCCGGGGACGAAATGCGTGAGCCTGCGGGCCGTGCGCAAGGCCTCCCAGGCGGCGTACAGGGAAAGAAGCAGATAGCCCGCAAGGGACGACAGCCACCAGCGAAAGGTTTCCACCGCGCCGATGCCCAACAGCTGCCAGGCCGCGGCCAGGCACAGCAGACCCGCGCCCTTGCGGAAACGGCCGTTGTACAGCTGTCCCAGGCCAGGCAACAGGAAAGAGGCCAGCGCCGCCAGCCAAGGCTTGCGCGGGCTGGACGGCGGCCCGGCGGAACCTCCGTCGCGGCGGGGCAGGACGGTCACATGCATGGAAAACCCTCGTGGATGTGTCCCTCCCCCACTAGCAGATGACGCGCCACGACGCAAAGGGTTGCGCAACCCCAGCCCCAAAGGGCCATCGCCCTTGACACCCGGCACGCCTATGCCCCAAACTCCGCGCGCCCGGTCCATCCGGCAGAAACCCCGCCACGGCGGAGCGAAACAGGACAGCCACATGCGCGTGCTCGGCATCGACTACGGACAGGTCCGCGTGGGCCTGGCGATAACGGACCCGGAAGGGCGCATGGCCTTTCCCCGCCCGACCATTGCACGCACCACGCGCGACAGCCTTTTCGAGGAGCTGGCGACCCTCATCCGGTCCGAAGGAATCGACGCCGTGGTGGTGGGCCTGCCCCTCACCCTGGATGGTGAAGATTCCCTCACCACGCGTCAGGCCAGAAATTTTGCGGCAAGCCTTGCCCGGCGCATCGATGCGCCCGTACACCTCATGGACGAGCGGCTGAGCTCCGCAGCGGCGGACGCCCAGCTCAAGGAGGCCGGCCTGTGCAGCCGGAAGAGAAAGACGCATCTGGACAGCCAGGCGGCGGTGCAGATCCTGGAAACCTGGATCGGCCAAAACCCCGTGTAAGCCGCCTGTTCCGGCTCCTGCTCTGCCTGGCCCTTGTGCTGGCGGCGGCGGGCGGCGGCGCGGCGTTCCTCCTCGCCCCGGCGCACACGCCCGGCCGCGAGGCCGTTGCGCTCATCCGCCCCGGCATGAGCCTGCCCGCCATCGCCCGCGAGCTTGAGGCCCAGGGGGTCATCAAGAGCGCACCGGCCTTCACCCTCCTGGCCCGGCTCTGCGGCGGCGCGCAGCGGGCCAAGGCGGGCGAGTTCCTGCTCTCCTCGGGCCAAAGCGCCTGGGACATCCTGCGCGTCATCACCACCACCAACGGCATACAGCGCAGGGTGACCGTGCGCGAGGGCCTGCCCTGGTGGGAGACAGCCCGGCTCTACGAGGCCCACGGCCTTGCCGACCGCGAACGCTTCGTCCAGGCCATGCACAACGCCACCCTGCTTGAACGCCATGGCGTGCCCGCCGCCAGCGCCGAAGGCTACCTGTTCCCCGAAACCTACCAGCTTTCGCGCGGGAAGGACGACGCCGCCGCCGTGGTGGAGGCCATGCTCAAGGAATTCGGCCGCCGCGCCAAAGCGCTTTGGCCCCAAGGCCCGCCCCCGCCTGACGAACTGCGCCGCGTGGTCATCCTGGCCTCGCTTGTGGAGCGCGAAACCGGCGACCCTGCCGAGCGCCCGCGCATCGCCGGAGTATTCGCCAATCGCCTCAGGCTGGGGATGCGCCTGCAGTGCGACCCCACCACAATCTACGGCCTTGGGCCGGACTTCGACGGCGACCTTAAACGCGCCCACCTGGAGGACGCCCAGAATCCCTATAACACCTACGCCCACGCGGGACTGCCTCCAGGCCCCATCTGCTCGCCAGGGCTCGAATCCCTCAAGGCGGCGCTGGCCCCGGAGAAACACGACTTCCTCTACTTCGTGGCCAAGGGCGACGGCAGCCACGAATTCAACGCCACGCTCGACGAACACAACCGCGCGGTGAACCGCTTCCAGCGCCGCCGCGACCCCGAGGACTCCCGCTCGGCCCAGCCTTCCGGTCCTGTGGTCCCTGCAACGGTCGCTCCGGCCACCAAAGCCGCGTCAGCCAAAGGAAAGGCCGCCAAAGCCCAGGCAAAGCCTGCGGCCAAGCCGCCGACCAAGACCCAGGCAAAACCTGCAGCCAAGCCGACAGCCAAGGCCCAGGCCAAGCCGCAGCCAAAGTCCGCCGCAACGCCTGCGCCCAAAGCAGGGGCGCAGCGCACGGGCTGAGAGCGCATCAGTCCCAATTTCTTGACACCCAATCGCCGCATGGGGCATCCTCTGCCATATGAGACATATCAGGAGGCGGCCATGAGCGACACCGACGACCGCAACATCTACCTTTCCACCATCGCCCCGGAAGAGGCCGTGCGCCGCGCCAAGAACGCGCTCGACCGCGCCGCCCTCATCCGGCAAGAGACCGTGACCGCCCATGAATCCTGCGGCCGGGTGACCAGCCAGCCCATCTTCGCGCGCTGTTCCTCGCCCACCTTCCACTCCGCAGCCATGGACGGCATCGCCGTGCGCTCCGCCGACACCTTCGCCGCGCGCGAGGGCAGCCCCGTGACCCTGGCCAAGGGCCGGGACTACGCGCCCGTGAACACCGGCCACCCCCTGCCCGAGGGCATGGACGCCGTGGTCATGATCGAGCACGTGGAGCAGGCGGGCGACAACAGCGTGCGCATAGAGGCCCCGGCCTTCCCCTGGCAGCACGTGCGCCGCATCGGCGAGGACATTGTGGCCACGGAGCTTCTGCTCCCGCAGAACCACGCCCTTTCGCCCTACGACGTGGGCGCGCTGCTGGCCGCGGGCATCTACGAGGTGGACGTATGGGAACGCGTGCGCCTGACCTTCATTCCCACCGGAGACGAGGTGCTGGACTTCACGGCCCGCCCCACGCCCAAGGCCGGGCAGGTCATCGAGTCCAACTCCCAGGTGTTCCGCGCCATTGCGGCCTCCTGGGGCGCGCAGCCCTCCTTCACCCCGCCCGTTCCCGACAGGCCCGAGGCCCTGGCGGCCGCCGTGGCCAACGCCCTGGCCGGGGGCGCGCACATCGTGGTGGTGGGCGCGGGTTCCAGCGCGGGCAGCAAGGACTTCACCCGCGCCACCTTCGAAGGCCTGGGCCGCGTGCTGGCCCACGGCATTTCCGTGATGCCGGGCAAGCCGACCGTGCTGGGCGTCAGCGAAGGCGAATTCGCCGGGCGGCTCCTGGTGGGCGCGCCGGGATATCCGGTCAGCGCCGTGGTCTGCCTGGAGGACGTTCTGGAGCCCGTTGTCCGCTGGCTGGTGCGGCAAAGCCCGCCGGGCCGGACACGCATCCGCGCGCGGCTGGCCCGCAAGACCCCAAGCCGTCCCGGCCTGGAGGAGATTGTGCGGCTGGCCGTGGGCAAGGTTGGCCAAGGCTACGTGGCCGCGCCCCTGGCGCGCGGGGCCGGGCTCATCACCAGCCTCACCAAGGCCCAGGCCGTCACCCGCATCCCGGCCCAGAGCGAGGGCCTGGAGCAGGACGCCATGATCGAGGCCGAGCTGCTGACCCCGCTCTCCGGGCTGGACGCCGTGCTGGTGCACATCGGCAGCCACGACAACATCCTGGACCTGCTGGCAAACGAGCTCATGGGCCTGGCCGAGCCGCTGCAACTGGTGTCCAGCCACGTGGGCAGCATGGGCGGGCTGACGGCCCTCAAAAATGGCGCCGCCCTGTTCGCGGGCTGCCACCTCTTCGACCCCGCAACGGGCGACTTCAACTTCCCCTTCCTCGCCAAGCACCTGCCCGGCATGGACCTGACGGTGCTGAACCTGGCCATCCGCCACCAGGGGCTCATGGTGGCCAAGGGGAACCCCAAGGGCATACGCGGCGTGGCCGACCTGGCCCGGCCCGACATATCCTTCATCAACCGCCAGCGCGGCGCGGGCACGCGCATTCTGCTGGACCACCACCTGTCCCAGGCGGGCATTGCGCCTGCGTCCGTGCGCGGCTACGAGCGCGAGGAGTACACCCACATGGCCGTGGCCGTGAACGTGCTCACCCTTGCTGCGGATTGCGGCCTGGGCATCTTCGCCGCGGCAAAGGCGCTGGACCTGGACTTCGTGCCCCTGGCGCTGGAGCGCTACGACCTGGTGCTGCCCACGGCGCACCTCTCCGACCCGCGCATCCAGACCCTGCGGGAGGTCATCGGCCGCGAGGACTTCCAGCGCAGGATGCGCGACCTGGGCGGCTACGACACCCCGCTCACAGGCCAAATGATGCGGCCGGGCATGGGCCTGGGCGCATAGGGGGCAAGCCCGCAAAGCCAACGCCCCGGACCGCTGCGGCGATCCGGGGCGTTCTTGCGTCCTTTGGAAAACGCTCTGACCCTCAGGGCATCAGCGGGGCCAAGTGCAGGCCCTGGTCCTCGGGCAGGCCGAGCATGAGGTTGGCCCCCAGCACAGCCTGGCCCGACGCGCCCCGGCAGAGGTTGTCGATGACGGCCACGATGATGAGCCGCCCCAGGCGCTCATCCACCGCCAGCCCGATGTCGCAGAACATGGTGCCGCGCACGAAGCGGGTCTCCGGCAGCTGCCCTGCGGGCAGCACGCGCACGAAGCCTTCCGCGGCGTAGCGCTCCGCGTAGGCCGCGTGCGCCTCGGCCAGACTCAGGGGCCGGGCCAGCTTGGTGTAGATGGTGGACAGAATGCCTCGGTTCATGGGCAGCAGGTGCGTGTTGAAGGAAAGCGCCACAGCCTCACCCGCCAGGCGGGACGCCTCCTGCTCGATCTCCGGCGTGTGGCGGTGCCGGGTCAGGTTGTAGGCGCGGAAGCTGTCGGAGACCTCGCAAAACAGCGTGCCCACCCCGGCCTTTCTGCCCGCGCCGGTGGTGCCGCTCTTGGAATCCACAACGATGTCGCTGGCGCTCACAAGGCCCTGCTCCAGGGCGGGCAGCAGGCCCAGAATGGCGGACGTGGGGTAGCAGCCGGGGTTGGCGATGAGCCGCGCCCGCTTCATGTCCTCGCGGTACAACTCGGGCAGGCCGTACACGGCCTCGGCCAAGAGCGCCTGTTGCGTGTGCGGGGTGGCGTACCACTTCTCGTACACATTCTTGTCGCGCAGGCGGAAATCAGCGGAAAGGTCCACCACCTTCACGCCCTTGGCGATGAGCGCGGCCGCGATGTCCTGGGCGGTCTTGTGCGGCACGGCCAGAAACACCAGCTTGCACGCGGCGGCCAGGTCCGCCGGGTCGGGCTGGGTGATGGTGAGCGCGCCCATGCGGCCAAGCTCGCCCGGGCCGGAAAGGAAGGGGTAGAGGGACGAGAGCGGGCGGCCCGCCTCGGAGCGGCTGGTGGCGCGCACCAACTCCATGCCGGGGTGCCCGGCCAGGATGCGGGCCAGCTCCATGCCGGTGTAGCCGGTGACCCCAACCAAGCCGACGGGAATGCGCGTGTTCGCCATGCCTAGCCCGCCTTGCTCACGTATTTCATGCGCAGGGTGTAGAGCATCTCGCACAGGAGCTTCTTCTCCTCGTCGGAGAGGCCCTTTTCGGTCTTCTGCTGCAACATGCCCAGGATGTCGATGACCTGCTTTGCCAGGTGGGGCTGGTAGTCCACCGTGCCGGTGCTGGGGTCCGGGGCCTCGCCCAGGTGCACCATGGCGGAGGACGAAAGGGACAGCACGAAAGTGGAGAAGTCTATTTCCGGCAAGCCCATGAGGTGCTCGCCACAGCCGCAGCTTTTGGTCTCGGCCATTGTCGCCTCCAGCGAAAATCGGGATTGCAGGGTGATACACCTTCCGCGCGCGGCGCACAAGGCCGCAGCCCGGCCGGGGCGCGCACAAGCGCCGTTTGGCGGGGCTTTGCAACCCGGCCCGAAGCATGTACAAGGGTGCGTACGTTCCATTACCCGCGCAAGGAGTCCGCATGGTCGCGTTTCTGCTGTTTCTGATGGCCTTCGGCCTGGGCATGGTGCCCTTCGGCCTGTATGTGGCGCGCTTCGTCAAGGGCATAGACCCGCGCGATGCGGGCAGCAGGAACGTGGGCGCCACCAACGTGGCGCGGCTGTGCGGCACCCCCTGGGGCGTGCTGACCCTTGCCCTGGACCTGCTCAAGGGCTTCATTCCCTGCGCGCTGGCGGTGGGCGCGGAAACCGGCTGGCTGGCCTTGTCGCTCATCGGCCTGGCGGCGATTCTCGGCCACGCGTACTCGCCCATGCTGAACTTCCGGGGCGGCAAGGCCGTGGCGACGACGGTGGGCGTGTTCCTGGCGCTGGCGCCGGTCGCGCTTATTCTTGCGGCCATCTGCACTCTTGGGGTCATCTGGCTTTCAGGCTACGTCTCGGTGGGCTCGCTGACGCTGGCCCTCACCCTGCCCTTCTTCTGCCTGCTCACGGGCAACATCGGCATGATTCCGCTGGCCCTGGCGGTGATGCTGTTCCTGTTCTGGCGGCATAGGGAAAACATTTTGCGCCTGGACCGTGGGGAGGAGATGCCGTGGCGGAAGGGGAAGGAGGAAGAGGGGGCGTGAGGGGGGCTCACAATTCACCAGTATTGATCCACGCCTTGGGGGCCACATGCAAAAAAAAACAGCGCTAGACCCCATTAAAATTTTTGCTGACTACGAAACGGAAGCATCACTCCGTGATGTTTTCCTTGAGCATTTAGAGAAAGTTCTAGCTGAGATTCTAACGCAGCACAAAATAGATAGCCTCAGCAAAAGAACAAAGGACATTGATAGCTTCATCGCTAAAGCTTGCTCGAGAGGAAAGCCTTACAAGAACCCTATCCAAGAAATTACGGACATAACAGGGTTCAGAATTGTCGTCGGCTACAAGGACGAAGCGAACGCGGTTGCCGAGACCATACGAAAGCGTCTAACGGTAGATGAAGTTCATTCTAGAGACACGAGCAATGATTCAGCCGAGGGCGAGTTCGGGTACTCTTCAATCCATATTATCGCGTCCTTACCTCAGCAGATCCTCAAGCAATACAGACTTGAAGCCTTCGGAACTAGAAAATTTGAAATCCAAATCAGAACACAACTTGAACATGCCTGGGCAGAAAAGTCACGATCCTTATTTTATAACAAGGAGGTACCTTCAGAGCACAAAAGAATGATGAATAGACTTGCGGCTCTTTTAGAACTCACCGACATGACTTTTTTAGACCTAAAGCAACAATTGCAAAGCTCGTTCACAAGCGAACCAGAAAAGCAAGAGAATTGCACTCGTTTATCAGAATCAGACATAAGAGAAATACTCAAGTCAGGCATTGTCTCTGGAATTATACAAGATTTAGCAATTACTGGCCTCAACGCCTATACAACGGAGCGAGAACAATATTATCCAGCAATAGCAAACATTCTGTCACGACAAAACATTACTACTCCAGAGGACGCGTATAGAGAAATACAAACATTCCGATCCGACATTGCTTTTGCGGCACAGCTTTACATGACTGCAACTGATATGAAGTCTTTCTCCCTCGACACTCTATTAGTTGCAGCACTCGCTATCGTTGACAATGGCAACGTTAGTCCAGACGACTTTTCTAGAGGTTGGAGCGAACGTTGGAGGGAAGGTTTTTTAAAGGCTTCTCACGAATATAAATCACGGCGCGACAAAGGATAGCCCCTACTGCACCACATCACTCCCCATCTCGATATCCCACACGGCCACGTTGTCGCCTGAGCCCTCAGCCAGCGTGACGGAAAAGGCCGGGTCGGCCTGGGGCTCCGTGGGCAGCAGGCCCAGGCTGCCCCCCTACCCCGCCAACCGGACCACAAACGCCTCGCCCTCCACAAGCGCATACGCCCGCTCCGGGCAGAGGGCGTCATTGGACCAGCGCCCGGACTCCGGGTGCCAGGTCTCCGCGTAGCGGCAGGGCGAGCCGTTACACGCCCGCTGGTGCCGCACGGAGCAGGCCACGGCCAGGCGTTCGCGCGCGCCGTCGTACGCCACCGCGCACACCCAGTGGTCCATGCTGTCCGCGAACTGTGAGCTGCCCTGATAGCGCAGGATGACCACGCTCGCCGCATCAAGCAGCGCGCCCAGCGCAGCGGCCGTCATCGGGCCGGGGATGCGGCTGACGAGGAAGCGCCCGCCCTGAAGCAGGGCCAACATGCGCTCCATGTTGTCCTGCAGCAGCGCGTGGTTCTGGTCAAAGCCGCCGGTGGTGCCCACCGAGGCGTTGAGGAAGTCCGCCGGGTGGTCCACCTGGCAGAAGGCCGCACACACGCGCTCGAACTCCGGGGGCTGCCCGCACAGGGCCGCATGGGCGTTGACGATGCTGTAGAGAAAGCAGGCCCCGTCCAGGTCGCCCTGGGCGAAAATGCGTCGTTTGGCGTCCGGCATCGGCAGCGTCCCCGCGTTTTGGGCCAGCGCCTACTGCACCACGTCGCTGCCCATTTCGATGTCCCATACGGCCACGTCCTCGTCCGGGTCCGCGTCCGAATCGGCGGCGGGCACGGCGGAAAAGGCCGGGTCGGTCTGCGACTCCGTGGGCAGCAAGCCCAAAATGGCCGCCACCAGCGGGGTAAGGCCCTGGCGCTTGAGGGCCGTCACAGGAATGCCCGAGGGGTACACCCGGCGCATGACCTCCTGCTGGTCCGGGGAAAGCAGCTCCCACTTGTTCAGCGCCAGCAGGCGCGGCGTCTCGGCCAAGTTCATCTCGGTGAGGATGCTCTCCACGGCGCCGATCTGCTCCTCGGCCTCGGGGTGGGAGATGTCGGCCACATGCACCAGCACGTCGGCCGACTCCAGTTCCTCCAGGGTGGCGCGGAAGGCCTCCTGCAAGTCCGGCGGCAGGCGGCGGATGAAGCCCACGGTGTCGGTCAGAATGACCTCGCGCTCGCGCGGGAAGCGGATGCGGCGGCTTGTGGGGTCGAGCGTTGCGAAGAGCTTGTTCTCGGCCAGCACGCGGCTTCCGGTGAGGGTGTTCAGCAGGGTGGACTTGCCCGCGTTGGTGTAGCCCACAAGGGCGATGACCGGGCAGCCCGCCTTTGCGCGGCGGTCGCGGGTGCCGCTGCGGTGGCGGCGCACGCTCTCCAGCTCCTTGCGCACCTTGGTGATGCGCTCGCGCACCCTGCGGCGGTCGATCTCAAGCTTTGTCTCGCCCGGCCCGCGGCCGCCGATGCCGCCCATGAGCCGCGACATGGCGGGCGTTTTGCCCACCAGCCTGGGCAGCGTGTACTTGAGCTGCGCCAGTTCCACCTGCAGCTTTCCGGCCCGGCTGGTGGCCCGGCGGGCAAAGATGTCCAGAATGAGCTGGGTGCGGTCCAACACGCGGCGTTCGGTGGCTTCCGCCAGGTTGCGCAACTGCGAGGGCGAAAGGTCCTGGTCGAAAATGACGATCTGCGCGCCGGTTTGCAGGCACAGGACTTCGAGCTCCTGCAATTTTCCCTTGCCCAAAATGTGCCGGGCATCGGCCTTGTCCACCCTTTGGATCATGCGGGCCGGGCAGGCCAGCCCGGCGGTGCGCGCCAGCTCGGCCAGCTCGTCCAGGCTGCGCTCCTGCACAATGCGCGGGGCGCCGGACACGCTCACAAGCAGCGCGCGCTCGCGGCCCTTGTCCGCTGCCACGGCGCGCTCCTGGCGGCCGAACTCGTCCTCCAGGGCCTGCACCAGGGCGGCGAAATCCACCTCGGAGCGGTCCCAGCGCACGGAGGGCAGCACGTCGTATGGCTTGGCGTCCGGTCCGGAGAGCTCGGAAACCGGCACCACGTGGGCCACGTGCAGGCGTTCCGGCCCGCCGAATTCGTCCACGGTGAGGGCGGCCACGGAGTCGAGCCTGAGCGCCACCATGTCCATCAAGTCTTCCTGCGAGAGGGCCTCGCCGGAGAGGTGGGTGTGCAACAGGCGCAGGCCGCGCAGGCGCGTTTCGCCCAGGCGCGCGCGGGGCAGCTCCGGGATGAGGATGCGGTCCGGCTCGCCCACGATGAGCATGTCCACACGGCCCTGCCGGTCGATGAGCAGGCCGATCTGGCGGCCCACATCGCGCGAGAGGATGGCCAGCTCACGGGCCTGGTCGGTGGTGTAGCCGCCACCCGAAGGCGGAAACCTTCGGGTGGCGAGGCGGGAAAGCCGTTGGATCTGGCCGGGCTTGAGGCCCTGGACGTTGCCTTGCGGTTTCTGGGCGATGGCGCTTCCCCTCCCCTTTGGGGGCTTACAGGGCGGTCTTGGCCAAGTATTTGGCGATCATGTCGTCGTAGGCCGAAACGCGGGCGAAGGTCTCGGCCGCAAGCTCGCGCCGGAGCGCCAGGGACACGCCGCCGGAGTTGGCCTCCATGTCGGCCTGCACGCGCGGGTAGTAGGCCGGGTCGGGCACCACGAGCATGGAGTGGAAGTTCTTGGCCGCGGCGCGCAACATGCAGGGGCCGCCGATGTCGATCTCCTCCACGGCGGACTTGAGGTCCACGCCCTTGGCGGCGGCGTCGGCGAAGTTGTAGAGGTTGACGCAGACCATGTCGAAGCTCTGGATGCGCAGCTCGTCCAGGGTGAGCAGGTGGCCGGGGTTGTCCTTGTCGGCCAGGATGCCGGCGTGGATGCGCGGATGCAGGGTTTTGACGCGACCGCCCAGGATCTCGGGGAAGCCGGTGACGTCGCTGACGCTGGCGACCTTGAGGCCAGCGGCCACGAGCTTCTTGTGGGTGCCGCCGGTGGAGACGAGCTCCACTCCGCGTTCGGCCAGAAAGGAAGCGAAATCAGCCAGTCCGGACTTGTCGGTGACGGACAGGATGGCCCGTCGTATGGGTAGGAAATTCATGCACAACCTCTCTCTGGTTTCAGAAGTTGTGCCAGAAGATCCGCCCCAAGGCAAGCCGTGGCGGGTGTGGACGACTCCTCCCGGCTTCCTATGCGGCTGCCTGCCCCCGCCCGACCACCGGACGGGGACAGGGAGCCATTAGGGAGGGGAGACCGTTGGTTAGTCGTCGAGCTGCGCGAGCAGTTCCTGCGCCGGGGCGAAGGAGGGATCCGCGGCCACGATCTGTTCCAGCTGGGCCTGGGCCTCGTCCTTGCGGTCAAGGCAGACCAGACAGCCGGCCAGGGAGTAGCGGACCTCGCTCTTGCCGGGGTTGAGGGAGAGGTAGCTCTCCAGGGGCGCAAGGATCTCGCTCAGCCTCTCCAGCTCGTGTCCGAGGCGGATGAGGCTCAACAGCGCGACCATGTTTTCGGGATTCCTGGCCAGGGCGTTCTGGAACAGGTCGAAGGCGTCGTCCTTCAGGCCCTGCTCCATCTTCACCAGGCCCATGCCCGAGAAAGTCTTGTCGTTGGCGTCTATGCCGTGGGCCTTGGAGTACAAGGTCAGGGCGGCGTCCAGATCGCCGCGCTGCACGGCGATGGTGGCCAGGCCCAGGTACGGGTCCGGGTGGACGCCGTTGGATGACGCGGCCTTCTTGTAGTAGTCCTCGGCCTTGTCGAGCTCACCCATGAACAGGTAGCACTCGCCGAGTTCCTTGTTGATCTCGTAATCCAGATGGCTCATGGTTCCCCTCCGTTTTCCCTAGAAACACCCGCGTCTCCGTTGCGGGCGGCAAAAGTTGCGCGGCTCCTGGGAGCCTGCCTCGCATATGCACATGGCGTGCCAATGTGCACTCATCCGATTTCTGGCCCCTTCGCTCCGCCCTGCGGCAACCGCCCCCCCTCGCGCACGCGATTCCACGTTCTTGTTGAAGCGGACGAACAGCACCAACGCAAGGCAGAAAAGTAAATAATTTCAATGAAATTTTGCTTTGGAACGACCTTTGCTATTCCCTGGCAGGCCAGGCGACGCGGTTGCCCGGCCCCGGCCCGGCAAAACCGGCCCAAGACCAGGAGGATAGCGGCATGAAAGGACTGTTTGAGCGGCACTTCGGCGTGGTGGAAAAGGTGCTGGACTTGCGCCTGCAACGTCAAAATGTCGTCATGGCCAACGTCGCCAACGTGAACACCCCCAAGTACAAGGCCCGCAAGCTGGAGTTCGAAGAGGACCTGCAGAAGGCCATGAACATGGACCAGCGCGGCCGCATGACCAGGACGGACGCCAAGCACATGCCCGCGGAGTTCGACGTCAACGGCTTCAACGGCAAGAACTTCGCGGACTGGAAGCCCCGCACCGTGTACGGCGAGGACGTGGTGGATCTGGACAAAGAAATGACCACCATGGCCAAGAACTCCATGATGTACAACGCGTTGTCCGACATCATCGCCAAGAACTTCAGCGGGCTCTCCACGGTCATCCAGGAAGGAGGCAAGTAAATGGACTTCATGAGCGCTCTCGACGTCAGCGCCTCGGGCATGAAGGCCCAGCGCACGTACATGAACGTCATTTCCATGAACCTGGCCAACGTGAAGACCACCCGCACGCCCGAGGGCGGGGCCTATCGCCGCAAGAGCGTGGCCTTTGCCGCCGCGCCAGTGTTCACCCCCTTCGACAAGGCCATGGAGAACGCCGACAACCGCGAGCTCAAGGGCGTCATGGTGCGCGGCATTGTGACCGACAAGCGCCCGCAGAAGCGCGTGCACGAGCCCGGCCACCCAGACGCCGACAAGGACGGCTATGTCACCTACCCGGACATCAACGTGGTGGAGGAAATGGCCAACATGATCACCACCATGCGGTCCTACGAGGCCAACGTCCAGGCCATCCAGGACGTGAAGGCCATGTTCAACAAGGCCCTGCAGATCGCCCGCTAGGCTTACCAGAGGAGTACCCGCCATGATCGTCAAATCCGTTGCCATGCAGGCCTATCAGAACGCGCTCAAGGCCCACCAGGGGGCCCTCACCGGCGAGACCCAAAGCGTCAAGAAATCCGGCGGCGGCGCGCCCGGCGGCTTCATGGAGACGCTCAAGGGCAGCCTGTCCAAGGTCAACGACATGCAGCAGGAAAAGACCGCCCTTGTGGAATCCTTCGCCGCGGGCAAGGACCACAACGTGCACGAGCTCATGATCTCGCTGCAGAAGGCCGGACTGGCCATGAGCATGACCAGCGCCGTGCGCAGCAAGATCCTGGCCAGCTACCAGGAACTGACCAAGATGCAGTTCTAGCCGCCGCCACGCGCCCTGAGAAGAGCAGAGGAGAGAGCACATGCACCCGAAAGTCGCCGAGTATTTCGACAAGGCCAAGAACCTGTGGGCCGCCCGTTCCATGACGCAGCAAATGCTCATCGGCAGCTTGGCCGTATTGCTGGTGGCCGCCTTCGTGGGCGGCATCATCTACATGAACCAGCCCGACTACAAGGTGCTCTACACCAAGCTTTCCAACGAGGACGCGGCCAAGGTGGTGAACCTGCTCAAGGCCAGCAAGGAGCCCTACCGCCTGGAGGACAACGGCCAGACCGTGCTCGTGCAGTCCGAGCGCGTGTACGACCTGCGGCTCAAGGTGGCCAGCGAAGGCAACCTGCACGGCCAGGGCATCGGCTTCGAGATCTTTGACGATGTCAAAATCGGCCAGACCGACTTCGTGCAGCACATCAACTACCAGCGCGCCCTGCAGGGGGAACTCGCCCGCACCATCGCCGAATTTCCCAAGATCGAAAACGCCCGCGTGCACTTGGTGGTGCCCAAGAAAAGCCTCTTCATAGAGGAGCAGACGCAGCCCTCGGCCTCGGTGGTGCTCCAGCTCAAGGAGAAGGACGCCAAGCTCGAACCCAAGGAAGTCCAGGGCATCGTCAATCTGGTGACCATGGCCGTGGAGGGCCTGGACAAGAAGCGCATCACCATCACCGACCAGAACGGCCAGCCCCTCTACCAGCCCGCCGACGAGGACACCGCGGGCATGAACACCACCCAGCTGGAGTTCAAGGCCCAGATGGAGCGCAAGATCGAGCGCCGCATCGAGGAGCTGCTTGCCCCCATCGTCGGCCCCCAGAAGATCATCGCCCGGGTCAACACCGATCTTGATTTCAGCCACAAGACCATCAAGAAGGAGCTGTTCAACCCGGACGGCCAAGTGGTGCGCAGCGAAAGCCGCAGCGAGGAAACCGTTGCCGGCCGCGCCAACCTGGACGGCGCCGCGCCCGAGGCCAATTTCCGCGGCGACGGCTTCACCGGCACGCAAAGCTCCCAGGACTCCAGCCGCGAGACGCGCACCACCAACTACGAGATCAACCGCGAGGAGCAGCAGATCGTCTCCCCCGTGGGCGAGTTGAAGCGCCTGGGAGTTGCTGTTATCGTGGATGGCACGTACACCAAGGACGAGAAGACCGGCCAGACGACCTTCGTGCCGCGCTCCGAGGAGGAGATGACGCGCATAAAGAGCCTGGTGCAAAGTGCGGTGGGCTTCGACGGGGACCGCGGCGACACCATCGAGGTGTCCAACATCGCCTTCGGCTCCACCGACCTGGGCGAAGGCCCCTCGCTGGTGAAGCACTTCCTCGACCTGAGCGGGAAGCTCGGCAAGCCGCTTCTGACCGGCCTGCTCATCTTCCTCTTCCTCATCCTGGTGGTCCGGCCCGTGGTCATGGCCCTTATCCGGCCCAAGGTGGCCGAGGAGGAGGTTGAGGAAGTGGCGAGCCTGCCCAGCACGGACGAACGCCTGGCCATTGAGGAAACCGTGGAGGTTCCCGAGGAGGCCCTGGACACCGCGCGCCGCCTGGAGCTTTTGAAGGGCCAGGCCGTGCAGCTGACAGAGCAGAACATGGAGCAGGCCATACGGCTCTTGAAGTCGTGGGCCAGACAGGAGGCATAAGCGCGTGGCAAGCTTCACCGGGCCCCAGAAAACCGCCATCGTCATGCTCGCCCTGGGCGAGAAGTTCACGGCCGAGGCCTTCAAACGCATGGAGCGGCAAGAGATCGCCCTTGTTTCCAAGGCCATGCTGGACATCGATTCCGTGTCCCGCGACGACGTGATCGACGTGCTGAAGGAGTTCAACGACGCCATCACCTACGGCGCCGAGACCCTCACCGGCGGTGCGGACCAAGTGAAGCGGCTGCTCACCAAGGCCCTGGACTCCGAGACGGCCAAGTACATTCTGGACAGCCTGGAGATCGACACCGGCCCCACCCCCTTCCAGGAGCTTTCCAACGTCAGCCCGCGCATCCTGGCGCAGATCCTCAGAAACGAGCATCCGCAGACCCTGGCGCTCATCCTTGGGCACCTGCACCCGGACCAGGCCGCGGAGCTTTTGTCCAACCTGCCCTCCGGTGTGCGGCCCGAGGTGCTGATGCGCCTGGCCAAGCTGGAGGCCGTGGCCGAGGAAATGCTCCACGAGGTGGACAAGGTGCTGCAGAGCCAGCTCATCGCCATGGGCGGCAAGGAAGGCAAGAAGGTGGGCGGCGTTAGCGCCGTGGCCGAAATCCTCAACGCCGTGGACCGCGCCACGGAAGAGGAAGTGCTCTCCGAGATCGAGGAAGAGAGCCAGCAGATGGCCGACGACATCCGGAACCTCATGTTCGTGTTCGAGGACATCAAGGGCCTGGACGACCGCAGCATCCGCGAACTGTTGAAGGACATCTCCAACGAGGAGTTGACCAAGGCCTTGAAGGGCGCCAGCGACGACCTCAAGGACAAGTTCCTCAAGAACCTGTCCGAGCGCGCCGCGAACATGATCCGCGAGGATCTGGAGATCATGGGCCCGGTGAAGCTCTCCGAGGTGGAGGGCGCCCAGCAGAACATCGTCAAGACGGTGCGCCGCCTCGAAGCCGAGGGCCGCATCGCCATAAGCAGAGGCGGCGGCGATGAATTCATCTAGCACCGAGCAGACGCCCCTGGCCGCGCCCCCGGCTCCGCCCGAAACGGCGGGCCTGGCCGACATGCCAGCCGAAGCCGCCCGCGCCATTCCGGCCGGTCCGCGCTACTCCGGCAGGGTGCTCATGGGCTGCGACTCCCCCGGCCCCGGATTCGTCACCATCCAGGAGATAGAGGGCAAGCGCCACCGTCCCGTGTGGGACGAGGCCACAGAGGCCGAATACATCGACCGCTGCACGCGCAAGGCCGAGGCCCTGGCCCGCGAGATCATCAACCAGGCCATGCACAAGGCCGAAGCCCAGGCCCAGGCCATCCGCGAGACCGAGGAAGCCCGCGTGGCCGCCGCCGTGGCCGAGGCGCAGCACAAGGCCGAGACCGAGGCGCAAGCCCGTCTCGATGCCGAGGTGGACGCCCACGTGCAGGCAATGGACGCGCTCATCTCCGGCATACAGACCCTGGGCCAGGAGGTGTGGGCCGCCCGCCGCAAGGACTTCGCCACCCTGGCCAAGGCCTTTGCCCGCAGGGCGCTTGGCCTGGAGATGGAAACCCGACGCGCCGAAATTCTGGAGCATCTGATGGATGAGGCCTGCGCCCGGCTGGACGCGCACCGCGCATTCACCCTCAAGGTCGCCCCGGAGGATTTCGAACTGGCGCAGACCCTGCTGCAGTCCGTGCAGGCACGGCGACCGGACCTGGGGCAGTGGCAGCTCGCGGCCGACCCCGGCATGACGCTTGGCGGCGTGTGCCTGGAAACGCAGGAAATGCTGGCCGACAACGACCTGGGCAACCGGCTTGCCCTGCTGGAGCCCTACCTGGAACAGCTTTCCCTGCCCGAGGACCTGGCCCAGGCGCGCGCAGAGGCCGCACAGCACGAGAGCGAGGCCCCCGGTGTCCCTGAATCCTGAGGCGGTGTGCCAGGCTTTTGACGAGCTCACCCTCTGTCAAACCTTTGGCAAGGTGACCAAGGTCGTCGGTCTCATCGCCGAAGGCCAGGGAATCCGCCCGCCCGTAGGCTCCGTGTGCCACCTGCTGCCAGAGGACCGCGACTCCACGCCCATTCCGGCGGAGGTGGTGGGCTTCCGCGAGCACTCCTGCCTGCTTATGCCCTATGGCGACCTGCGCGGCATCCGCCCCGGCAGCCTCATCAAGAATTCCGCCGCGCCGCCGCTGTTTCCCGTTGGCCAGGGCCTGCTCGGCCGCACCCTGGACGCCTTCGGCGACGCCATAGACAACAAGGGCATGTTCGCGGCCGAAGGCTACGCGCCGCTCTACCGCGACCCGCCAAATCCCATGGACCGCCCGCGCATCGACCAGCCGCTGGATGTTGGCGTGCGCGCCATAAACGGCCTGCTCACCCTGGCCAAGGGCCAACGCGTGGGCATCATGGCCGGTTCCGGCGTGGGCAAAAGCACGCTCATGGGCATGATGGCCCGCTACACCAAGGCCGACGTCAACGTCATCGGCCTGGTGGGCGAGCGTGGCCGCGAGGTGGTGGAGTTCATCGAGCGCGACCTGGGGCCGGAGGGCATGGCCAAAAGCGTGGTCATCGTGGCGACCTCCGACAAAAGCCCGCTCATCCGGATGCGCGCGGCCTTCGCCGCCACGGCCGTGGCCGAATTTTTCCGCGACCAGGGCAAGGACGTGCTCTTGATGATGGACTCCGTGACGCGCTTCGCCATGGCCGGGCGCGAGGTGGGGCTTGCCGCGGGCGAACCGCCCACGCGCGGCGGCTACACGCCCAGCGTGTTCGCGCTGCTGCCGCAGCTTTTGGAGCGCGCTGGCAAAAGCGCGGTGGGGTCCATCACCGGCGTGTACACCGTGCTGGTGGATGGCGACGACTTCACCGAACCCATCGCCGACGCGGTGCGCTCCATTCTCGACGGGCACATCGTGCTGACGCGCGAACTGGCGGACCAGGCGCATTTCCCGGCCATTGACGTGTTGAAGAGCATCAGCCGTCTGCGCAGCGAGGTGGTAGCGCGCGAGGACATCGAGGCCGGGCGCGCGGTGCTCCGGCTCATGAGCACGTACAAGCGCGTGGAGGACATGGTGAACATCGGGGCGTACCAGAAGGGCGCCAGCCCGGACATCGACCGCGCCATCGCCATGCTCCCGCCCATCAACGCCTTCTTGCAGCAGCACGTGGGCGACAACGAGTCCCTGGACGCCTGCTTCGCCAAGCTCAAGGAGCTGGCCGGGGCGGGGGGGTAGGCCCCTCCCGCCGCGCCCGTTCGCAGGGGTCTCCTACTCCGGCATTGAGAACCCGGACCAGCCGCCCCACCCGCTCCTCGCGTCCTGCGGAACCCTCCCGCAGGGAGTCGAGCCAGCGCGCCTCCAACTCGTCCAGGTCGGCCCCCAGGGCCTCGCGCCAGGGGCGAGCCCCAGAAGTGTGCGAAAGCCGCTGCAGCCGCTTCAAGGCCTCCAGGCCATAGGTGTCGGCCAGATACTTCGCGAACGAGGCCGCCTCGGCATAGGCCCGCAACTGGCGCTGGCGATCAAACGAGCGCAACCTGCCTCCGCCCTCGTCGCGCATCCCCCAGGAGGCATGGCCCGGACCAAGTTCGGCAAGCGGAATGCGCGTGCCGCTGCGGACGGCCGCCCGCACCCAGTCGTCCACATCCTGCCCGCAGGCGGGAAAGCTCATCGGATCGCCCACGCGCTGTTCCGAAAGCGCGCCCGCCATATTGCGCAAGAGCTTGTCCGGCTGCGGCATGAGCGCGCTGGTAAGCTTGTGCGCCAGCATCAGCGGGGCCTCGGCGCAGCCGAACACGCGCAGGCTCCGCGCCCCGCCGGGAACACGCCCCCCTGGCTGGAAAAACGTCGCGGTGCACTGGCCGCGCAAAGGCTCGTCGTACAGCACGCGAATCTTGCCCTGGCTGGACACCTGGGCATCAAGCCCCCAAAGCGCCAGGACTGCGCCAAGACTGGCCTCCGCCCGTTCGGCAAAGTCGGAAAGCCGCTGCTCGCCAAGGGAGCATGTGGTGTCCTGGACGCGCAGATGTTCCGTCTCAAGCTGTGCCTCCGCCGCATGGGCCAAGCCAAACAACAGCACGGAGGCCGCGCAGGCGCAAATACTGCAGAGCCCGTTCTTCACCGCCTCCCTCCTTTTGCTCTGTCCGGCGGCCACCTCCGCCACGCCCAGACCGTCAGCCCCAACGCAGCCAGATACGCGGCCGCGAACGCGCGCTCGTTGAAGTCATAAAAGAGCAGCCGGGACAGCCAGTGGCCGATGAAGCTCTGCGGATAGGGCTGGCCCCCGGCCTGGACGCGCAGCAGCGATTCCAGGTCCGTAAGCGGACAGGTGACGCCAAGCAGCGCCTCCGCCGCAACCACGGCCATGCCGACAAGGTGCGCCACGCGGAAGGCGCGGTTATGGACCCAGCGCCAGCCGCCGAAGCCGCGCCCAAACAACCGCCAGCGCGGCCCGCCGACGAGGATGGCCGCCAGGCCAAGGGTGAGGAAGAGCGCCAGCAGCATATGCGCCGCCAGCACGATATCGGCAAGCAGTCGCAGCCCGGCCGGGCTCACGCAGGCTCCGCAGCCAGGACGGCCGCAAGCTCCACGCGGTTCCTGCCGCCCTGCTTGGCCGCATACAGGGCCGTATCGGCCTGCCCCAGCAACTCATCCAGGCTGGCCGTCCTGGAACTGGCCACCCCGAAACTGGCGGTCACCTGCGCGCCGCCCGTGGCCTCGAAATGCTCGGATTCCACGGCCAAACGCATGCGGTCGGCCAACTGGAGGGCCTCGGCCGGGCCGGTGTACGGGGCCACCACCACGAATTCCTCCCCGCCGAAGCGGGCGAACACGTCGTCCTCCCGCAGGGAGCGTGCGCACAGCAGCGCCACGGCCTTGAGCAGCGCATCGCCCGCCACGTGCCCCAACGTGTCGTTGACATGCTTGAACCAGTCCAGATCTAGCATGATGACCGCGGACGGCCGCTTGCGACGCTGTGATCTGCGCAGCGCGTCCGCGCCAAGGGCGGCAAGCCCGCGACGGTTCAGCACGCCGGTCAAGGCATCGGTGCTGGCCATGCGTTCTATCTGCGCAGTGGCCTGCCGCAGGTCGTCCTCCAGCATCTGCGAGTTCATGGAAAAGACCACATACAGTTCCAGCACGGATTGCAGAATGCGCGCAAAGACAAAGGCCGCCAGCAGCCGATCGGAAAGCATCATGGAGCCGTAATCATAGCCGGTGGCGCCCAGCAAATCCCACACGCGGGCCGCGTGGATGGCCGCAACGACAAGATAGCTGGCGCACAGAAGCTTGAACCCGGTGAGCGGGCGACGGCAGATGAGGGGCAGCTCCAGCCCCGTGCGCACGGTGACGAGAAAGGCGACCGCGAGGAAGATCAGTCCCCGGCGGACCATGTTCGGCTCTAGGAGGAGGTCGGCCAGGTAGCCCAAAGCCACGAGCGCGGCCAGGGCGAAGTTCTGCCTGCTGCGCGCGGACAGCCTTGGAGCCCGGCCGAACACGCCCAGCCCGTGGTAGGCCGCCACAGGCTGCAGCACGGTGCCCACCCCGGTAAGAAACACCAGCGGGAGCAATTCCCCCCAGGAGGCGCGCAACACAACGGCGAGCATGGCCAGAAGGGCGAAAAACTCCGCCCAAATGAAGGAGGTGAAGCCGGGATACACCTTGCGGTGCAGGGCGTAATGCCCCATGACGGCGAAACGCGTAAGGGTGACGCCGAAAAGCACGGCCATGAGCGCGCTCAGATTCAGATCAAAGCTGACGTGTGCCACGGCCCCTCTCCTTCCCCAGGCCGCCTACGGGCGCAGGGGAAAACTGTCGAAACGCCGCGAGCAGGGGGGGACCGACGCGGACCTAGGCTCAACTATGCCCAGGCCCAGGGGCGTGGTCAAGGGATATGACTGTTTCCGCCCGAAATGTAACAAATTTTCATTTCGATGCAGGTTGTAAATACGGGGCGCTCAGGCCAGGTCCGGCATGGGGGGCCGAGCCGATGCGGCCCCCTTCGCCCCTCGGCGGGGCTAGCCGTTGGCCCCCTTGTTGCGGTGGTCCAGGTGCAGCAGGTCCTGCTCGTGAATGCGCACCACGAAATCCGCATGGAGCCTGAGGCGCGAGGAGAAGGCCCGGCCGCGCACATCTTGCGCCGCCCCGCCGATGAACTCCACCGCGCCGATGTGTTTGCCGCGCTCCTTCAGGTGCCGCATGGAGGGAATGGCGTCGGCATCGCCGGAAACCACAAGGGCCACGTCGTAGTTGTCCTGCAGGGCCACCATGTCCACGGCCAAGGTGGTGTCCAGGCCCTTTTCCTCCACCAGGCGGTGCAGGAAGTTCACCTTCCAGTGCCCGGCCTCGCGGATGTCGATAAGGTCGGACGAGGCGCGCACCCCGGCGTAGAACCTGCGCATTCCCTCCAGGGCGCGGCCCTTTGCGGCGTACCAGTCGCGGAAATCCGCCGCGCAGGCGTTCCAGGCGGCCTCCTCCAGCTCGGCTTCGGGCAGGCTGGGGTTGGTCATGGAGGCGCGCGTCATCCACAGGGCGCGGATCTCGGCATCGCGCACAAAGGCGGCGCGCAGGGCCTGCCGCGACTGCGGAGCGGACAGATCCCACTCGTCCATGGAGCCCACGCCGTACCAGTACACCCGGCGCAATTGCGCGGCCACGGGCGCGGTGGGCAGCGTCACCTCCTGCCAAGAGCGCACGGCCTCGCGATAGATGTGTGCATAGAGTTGGCCGTAATTTGCGATTTCAAGATTCATGGTGCGCATGGAGCCATAGAGATTGGACCCATCCACAAAAAACGCGAAGCGCTGCATTCAACCTCCTGGATTGCGCACTAAAACAGCTTCTTTACGCCTTCAAGCAGTCCTCCGGAGGACTTTTTTGGCGTGCCCCCCTGATGTTTTGAAGAACTTCCACCTGTCAGTACATCGCCTATGCCCTGCACCACTCCGCCCACTGCGTCAAGGGCGCCCTTGCCGATGGTGCGCAGGTAGTCCGTGCCGAAGCTCAGGTTGTCATACGGTCCGGTGGCGCGCAGGGGCACGGCCAGGCCAAGCAGGCCGGAGCTGCCGCCCTGCCCCTCGGCGCTGGGCACCACGCGCAGGCGCAGGGTCATGTCCGTGTGCTTGGTGGCGATGTCCACCGTGCCGCGGCCATCTGCCCGCAGAAAGGGGGCCTTGATGTCCAGGTCGTTGATGACGGCCACTCCGCTGTTGATTGCGGCGGTGGCGTCGATGCTGCCGAAACGCGTGGACTTGGCCGTACCGGCCTCGGCCTCCGCTCCGGCGCTGAAAAGCGCATCGCGGCCCTTCTTGCCCGAATCGCGCACCACGCCATGCATGTTCACGCCGGGGAACACGCCATCGCGCACGGCTATGCGCACCCGTCCAGACAGGCTGCGCTTCAAAGCCTGGGCGCTGTTGCCCTGGCACACCAGCGGCGACACGGTGTCCAGGGTCATGACGCCCGCGAACTCGCTCTCCTTGCCGGAAAGGTCGCTGAACAGCGGCTTCTGCTGCACGCCCGCCAGCGTGGCCGAAAGGGTCACGGCCGGACGCTCGCCCTGCACGTCCAGGCGCAAAAATCCCTTGAGCACGCCCTCGTACAGTCTGGCGTCCACCTGGCCGATGTCCAGAATGCCCCCCTGGGCCATGACCGGCAAAACAAGGCTGGTGAGGCGCAGACCCTTGATCTTCACGCGCTCGGCCGTGACCTTGCCGTCGATGCTGGCCGTGCGCAGGGCCTCCACGGGAAACAGGCCCTCTTTGCCCTGCCCGGCCTCCTTGGCGGCATGGGCGGCATGGGCGTGCTGCCCCCCTTCCGCCCTGGACGGCGGCAAGAAGCGGTCGGCGTCCAGGCCGCTGACGCGCACGTTGAAATTGTATGCCTTCTTGTCCAGCCCGGTGGCGCGAAAACGGCCCTCCACATGGGCATCGTCCAGCTTGGCCGTAAAGTTGGGAATCTCGGTGTAGCCCCGGCCGGTCCTGAATTCCAGGCTTGCGGTGATGTGCTCGTAGGCCGCGGCGTCGGCAGTGTCCGGAGCCTTGCCCGTCAACGCGGCCGAAAGCGCGCGGCCGTTGAAGTCCGGCACGTCCACCCGGCCCTTGATGTCCGGGCCGTCGAAGATGTTGGTGGCCTGAAACTGGCCCGTGCCCTTGGCCCCGTAGGCGGAGAAGCTCAGGCCAGCGGCGCTTGCCGTCTGCTTGTCCTCGTCGACCTTGAGCTCGGAGAGGCCCAGGGCGAAATCGCCCTTGCCGCCGGGCACATCTTTCCCCGTGGCCGCAAGCTTGAGGGACAGATCCGCGAACACATGCCGATTGGACGCCGCGTTCAGCGTGACCGTGCCGGAAAGCTCAGCCCGGGCGGAATACTCCGGCTTGGCGCTTTGCAGCTGGAACGACGCGGCAAACGCGCTTGGGCTGCCGGAGCTGATGGCCTGCACCTCCAGGTCCAGGCCGCTTACGGCGTAGCGCTTGCCCACCAGCCGATCCTCCCAGAGGATGCTGGCGTTGGTCACGCAAACGCCGTCGAGGGAGATGTCGCCCAACTGCCAGGGGGAGGCCTCCTCCGGAACGGAGTCGTCCACCAAGTCGGCCCAGCTGGAACGGCCCTGCTCGTCGCGTTGCAGGTGCAATTGCAGACCATCCAGGGCCAGGCGGCCCACCTGCACCTTGCCGGAGAGCAGCGGCAGCAGGCGGATGGTGACGCTGGCGCGTTCCACGCGCGAAAACGGCTTGTCGTCGAATCCAGGGGGATTGCCCAGGCGCACGCCGCCGGTCTCTATGCCCAGGCGCGGGAAATAGGCCAGCTTGACGTCGCCCTCGAACACCAGCTCGCGGCCCGTGGCCGCCTTGACCATGCGGGTGAAGTCGTCCTTGTACTTGTTGGGGTCCACCATGAAGGCGAACAAGAGCGCCCCCACGACGAAGAACGCCGCCACGGCGCCGCCCAGAAGCACGAGAAAGCGCATGTGGCCTCCTTTGTTTGGCGTCGGCGCGGCCTAGCCCAGCAGGTCGCGCAGGGACCGGAGTTCGGAAAGCACGCCGACGAGGGCGGCCTGGAGGGTCTGGGCCCTGTCCTCTGCACGGCGCAGGGCATCGGGGTCGGCGGCCGGCGTGATGGCTGCGACGGCAGGCCCCTGGGCCTGGGGCGGGTCCAGCAGCGAAGGCTGCGCAGGACGCCGGGCTCCGGCGGCGGATGCAGCAAGGGCAGCAGCGGCGGGGGCAGGCACGCTTTCGCCGACAGCGGCGTCGCGCGGGGCCGAAGTCGGCCTGGAATCCTGGCTGGCGGCTTCGCGCAGGCGCTTCTTGGCGCCCTCGATGGTCAGGCCCTCGTCGTAAAGCAGGCGCTTGATTTCGCGCACGGTCTCGACGTTCTGCTCGGTGTAGGCGCGCTGGCCGGAGGGCGTGCGCACGGGCACGAGCAGGCCCTTGAACTCGCCTTCCCAAAAGCGCAGCACAAAGGGCTTGACGTCCAACAACTTGGCCGCCTGCCCGATCTTATACGTCTTGCGCTCCATCCCTGCGTCCATTCTTAAAGTCATACCAGAGGAAAAGCCGGGGGGGAAGGGGGTTGACAGATTCGCTAAAACAGATAAATCGATATCACCCAACACAAGGAGGCGAACATGTCACTCTCTCCAGCCGAAATTTTCCCCGGGAGCATTGCCTATTTCGACCATTCGCTGCTTGCAGGCGCAAGTTTCCAGTACAGTGGAACGCTGATCACGCGCTCCGGCCCCATGGTCTGCTACAAGGTCAGCGGGGACAGTTCGTCCAGCTTCTGGACCCCTCTCACGACAGAGTATCGACCGGAGAGGGTGCCCATAGCGGTCGGAGACATCCAGAATGCCTACGGCGCCTTGGCGCGTACCCAGAACTATCTGCAAGACGGCAGAAACACGTGCACTGGCGACAATGCGATTTTCCTCGCTGCGGCTCAGTCATCGGACCTGTTCTGCCCCGCGACCCGGCCCTCCATCGGTGGCGCATCGTTTGCGCAGATTCTCGCAGCCATCCAGACACGAGGCGGCCTGTAGCGACGACAAAGGGGAACCCCTGCGGACTCCCCTTCTCGTTCCCTCTGCGGAATTCCAGCGGCCGCCCTACAAAAAAACCTTGTAGCTGACCCCCAGCGCCTTGCCCAAGCGCTTGGCCATTTCCTTGCCGATGGGACGCTTGCCGTGCTCAATTTCCGATACGTGCCGCTGCGGAATGCCGACCAACGCGGCGAGTTGGGCCTGAGTCAGTCCCTCCTTCACGCGCCCGCCCCGGACCATCTCGCCCGGCAAGTCAGCATCGTCAATCCCAAGCGCCTCGCGCCAGGGCACGGCGCTGGTCTCCTCCTCAAGGAACGGAGCCACGGCCTTGCGCACGGCATCAGCCTTGGACGCGGGCACAACAAAGCGCAGCTCGACATTCTCAATAGGGCGCGCCTTCGTGCGTTCCAACATATGTCACCTCGATGACCCTAACCATGCCTTGGACTTCAATCCACACGGCAACGTAGGTCGGTTTCCCCTTTTTCAAGTGGCAATGATGTCTGCCTTGGCCCAGCTTGCCGTAATTGCACCAGTTGCCGCGCACCGGGCCGGACACTTCCAACTCGCGCAGCAGCACCCCTAAAACAGAAGCGACGGACTTCGGCAACCGGGGCAACACCTTGGCCACCTTCTTGGATATATCCACTGTCCACGCCATGCAGATTCAATATACCTGAAAATAGTATATGTCCAGAGGCGGCGCGCAAACAAATTGTAAAGGGGAGCCCCTGCGGACTCCCCTTCTCGTTCCCTTTGCGGGATTCTCTCTGATTTCGATTAGATGCGCACGGGCAGCTTTTGCGGCAGGCCTGCGAGCACCTTGCCGTGCTCCTTGTCCACTTCCTTGTCCACAAGGGTGCGCTCCGCGTGGCGGTAGGTAAGGCGGAAGCTCAGGTTGCGCGTGGCCTCCGCAGCATCAGGGGCCTTGTCCTCCGGGGCGTACACAGCCACAAGGGCGATGCTCTCCAGATTCTTGGGCTTCAGCTCGCCAATTGCCGCCTCCACCGCCTCCGCGTTAAGCGTGGCCGGGCAGATGACGGTCACGTCGCGCCGCACGGGCGGGAACTTGGGCAGGTTCCTGAAGCTGGGCGAGGTCGCGCAATGGAGGCTGCGCAGCAGGTCCGCGTCCAGATCCGCCAGCCACACATCCTTGCGGGCATGGTAGGCGTCGGCGATCTTGGGCTCCACGCGGCCGATGCGCCCCGCCAGAACCGGGCCATCGGCACCCGGCACCTCCACCCGCACGCAGGGGGAAAGATACGGGTGCTCCGGTTCGAGCACAAAGGCGGCAGGCCCCAGGCGCAGGTGCGCAAGCAGATTCTCCACCAGGCCCTTCATGTCCAGATAGTCGGCCTCGCCCTGCTCCCACGGCCACTCCTGGCCGTGCCGCGCGCCGTGCACCAGCAGCCCCAGGCGCGAATTCTCCCGCGCGCCGGTGTCGCTCTGGGCGTCCTCGCGGAAGGCTTTGGCGATTTCAAACAACCGCAAGGAAGCGTTGCCCTGGCTGAGGTTGTGCCGCACGTTGTTCAGAAGGCCGGGCGCAATCTCCGTGCGCAGCACGTTCTGGTCCTCGGAAAGCGGGTTGGCGATCATGATGCGGCCTTCCTGCGGCAAATGCAGGCGGTCCAGGTCGTCTGTGCCCACGAAGCTGTAATTGACGGCCTCGCGCAGGCCGCTCGCCACGGCCCAGGCCTTGAGCGACTGCAGGAAGCCGAATTCGGTGTCGCGCAGCTGCACGGAATCGAGGGATTTCGAGATCTTCGGCAACACGGCGGGGATGCGGTCCAGGCCATGCACGCGGCCGCATTCCTCGAACAGGTCCACCTCGCGCTCCAGGTCCAGGCGGTGGGGGGGGGAGGTCACGCGCCAGTTGGCCGGGTCGGCGTCGTCCACGCCGCAGCCCAGGCCCGTGAGGGTGGTCTTGCAGAATTCCGGGGTCAGCTCCAGGCCCAAAAGCGCGTTGCAGCGGTCGATGCGGAAGGTGTGTTCCCGCGTGACCCAGGGCTTGGGCTCGGCCACGGCGATGCCGCGCATGACGCGCGCGCCGGAGACCTCGGCCATGAGCTGGGCGGCGCGCTCCAGGGCGAACAGGCTGGCCACCTGGTCCACGCCGCGCTCGAAGCGGTAGGACGCCTCGCTTGGCAGGGCGAGCCTGCGCGCGGTCTTGCGGATGGTGCCGGGCCGGAAGATGGCGCATTCGAGCAGCACTTCGCTGGTGGCGTCGGACACGCTGGAATTCGCGCCGCCCATGACGCCCGCCAGGGCCACGGGCCGCTCGGCGTCCCAGATGAGCAGGTCGCTGCCCAGCAGCTTGCGCTCCTGGCCGTCCAGGGTGGTGATGCTCATGCCGTCCTGCGCCGGGGCCACGCGGACGACGCCGCCCTTGAGCAGGCCGCGGTCAAAGGCGTGCAGGGGCTGGCCCAGCTCCATCAAAATGTAGTTGGTCACGTCCACGATGTTGCTGATGGGCCGCTGGCCGATGGCGATGAGCCGGTAGCGCAGCCAATCCGGACTTTTGGCGATTGTGACGCCGGAAAGGGCGCGGGCGCGGTACACCGGGCAGAGCTCGCCGTCGGCGATCTCGATGCGCACCACCGCGGTGGCGTCGCCAGCGTCAGCGTCCGCCACGAGGTTGAGTGCGGGCATGGTCAGCGGCAGGCCGAAGCCCAGCGCGGTCTCCCGAGCGATGCCGAGCACGGAGAGGCAATCCGCCCGGTTGGGGGTAATGGAGACTTCCAGCACCTCGCGCTCCAGACCCAGAGCCTCGGTAAGCGGCTGGCCGGGGCGCAAGGACGCGGGCAGCACCATGATGCCCTCGTGGTCCTCGGAAAGGCCAAGCTCGCGCTCGGAACAAATCATGCCGTGGGAGGCCACGCCGCGCAGCTTGCCCTTCTTGATCTGCATTCCGCCGGGCATGGTGGTGCCGATGGGCGCCACAGGAACCTTCTGGCCCTTGGCCACATTGGGCGCGCCGCACACGATCTGCAGGGCCTCCGGACCGCCCACGTCCACGGAGCAGACGTGCAGGTGGTCGGAGTCGGGATGGTCGGCGCATTCCAGCACATGTCCCACCACGATTCCGGCGATGGACTCGAAGGGGTCGATGATGGCCTCGACCTCCAGGCCCTGCATGGTGAGCCTGTCGGCCAGTTCCTGCACGGTGCCGGTGTAGGGCACGAATTCCCGGAGCCATTGCACGCTGATGAGCATATGCGCCTCGCCTGAAAGGCTTGTGGGCGGAAAAAGCGCCCCGTTGGAACGATAACGCCCCGGTTCCCGGCCTTCGC
This sequence comes from Humidesulfovibrio mexicanus, assembly GCF_900188225.1. NCBI lineage: Bacteria > Pseudomonadati > Thermodesulfobacteriota > Desulfovibrionia > Desulfovibrionales > Desulfovibrionaceae > Humidesulfovibrio > Humidesulfovibrio mexicanus. The sequence continues at coordinate 137,564 of NZ_FZOC01000004.1, forward strand.
CGTGGCTGATGCCCTGGGCGGAAGGCGGGACGCGGGGCGCTTGCGGACTTACGAGAACTGTTCGAGGAAGCGCACGTCGTTCTCGAAGAACATGCGCAAATCGCCGATGCCGTACTTGAGCATGGCCACGCGCTCCACGCCCAGGCCGAAGGCGAAGCCGGTGACGGACTCGGGGTCGTAGCCGCCCACGCCCACCTTGTCCACGGCGCGGAACACGTTGGGGTCCACCATGCCGCAGCCCAGAATCTCCACCCAGCCGGTCTTCTTGCACACGCGACACGGCTCGCCATGCACATGGCCCTCGCCGCCGCACAACATGCACGAGATGTCCACCTCGGCGCTGGGCTCGGTAAAGGGGAAGAAGCTGGGGCGGAAGCGCACCTTGGTGTCGGCGCTGAAGAGCTGGCGCACGAAGGCGGTGAGGGTGCCGCGCAGATCGGCCATGCTCACGTTCTTGTCCACCAGCAGGCCCTCGATCTGGTGGAACATGGGCGTGTGGGTGATGTCGGAGTCGCGCCGGTACACCTTGCCAGGGGCGATGACCGCCACGGGCGGCCTGCGCGAAAGCATGGTGCGCACCTGCAGCGGAGAGGTATGCGTGCGCAGCAGCACCCGGTCCGAGACGTACAGCGTGTCCTGCATGTCGCGGGCGGGATGGTCCGGCGGCATGTTCAGCGCCTCGAAGTTGTTCCAGTCGTTCTCCACCTCCGGCCCGGAGACCACCTCGAAACCCAGGCCGGTGAGCACCTCGCAGATTTCCTGCATGGCCAGGGTGACGGGGTGCAGGCTGCCAACGGCCGGGCGGCGGCCGGGCAGGCTGGGGTCGAAGCCGGAGAGCGCGCCCTTGGCGGCCTCGGCCTCAAGCTCGGCCTGGCGGGATTCGAGCAGCTCGACGAGGGCGTTCTTGACCTCGTTGGCCTTCCTGCCTGCGGCGGGCTTGTCCTCGGGTCCCATCTGGGAGAGCGCGCCCATGGCTGCGGCGAGCTTGCCCTTGCGTCCGAGGAATTCGACGCGCAGGGCCTCCAGGTCCTTCAAACTGCAAGCCTGACCCCGGCGCGCTTGGCACTCCAGGGTCAGGCCGTCGAGTCCTTCCAGGAAGGACTTGAGCATCTCGTTCACGGGCTACGCCTTGGCCGCCTTGGCCGCCTGGCAGACCTGGGCGAACACGGCGGGCTCGCGCACTGCCAAATCGGCGAGCATCTTGCGGTTCACCTCAATGCCGGCCTTGGCCAGACCGCCGATGAGCTTGCTGTAGGAAAGACCGTTCAGGCGCGCGCCGGCGTTGATGCGCACGATCCACAGACGGCGGAAATCACGCTTCTTCTGCTTGCGGTCGCGGAAGGCGAAGCACAGGGCGCGCTCGACGCGCTCGCGGGCGGTGCGGTACAGGCGGTGGCCCGCGCCGATGTAGCCCTTGGCCATCTTCAAAAACTTCTTGTGCCGACGATGGGCGGCGACTCCACGCTTGACTCTCATGATCCGGTTCCTCCGATACGTTTAGGCACGGTCAGCTTGCGCCGACAGGCACGATCGTGGGGTTGAAGGGTGGCTGTCGAAAAAGGGGCTAGCCGTAGGGCAGCAGACGCTTCACGGCGCCCAGATTGGCGTCGTCGACCAAGGTGCCCTGGCCCAGGCGGCGCTTGCGCTTGGCGCTCTTCTTGGTCAGGATGTGACGCAGGTTCTGGCGGCGGCGCTTGAACTTGCCGGAGCCGTTGCTGACGAAGCGCTTGGCGGCGCTGCGGTTGGTCTTCATCTTGGGCATGGTGTATCCTCCTCACAATATGCACACGCGGGGGACGCGCCCGCCGCGAGGGCTGTCGTTACTTCTTGACCGGGGTCAGCATCATCACCAGGGTGCGGCCCTCGGCCAACGCCGGAGACTCCACCTTGGCGATATCCGCCACATCGACCACCACGCGGTCGAGCATGGTCTGTCCACGGTCCTTGTGCACAATCTCGCGTCCGCGGAAGAACACGGCCACCTTGCAGCGGTCGCCGTCCTCCAGGAAGCGGCGGATGTGCTTCAGCTTCGTCTGGTAGTCATGTTCGTCGGTCTTGGGACGGAACTTGACTTCCTTGATCTGAATGACCGTCTGTTTCTTTTTGGCTTCCTGCTGGCGCTTCTGCTGCTCGTACTTGAACTTCCCGTAGTCCATGATGCGGCAGACGGGAGGATCGGCGTTGGGGGACACCTCGACCAGGTCGAGGCCCTTGCCCTGCGCCATGGCCAAGGCTTCTGAGGTCGCCATTATGCCCAGCTGCGTGCCCTCGTCATCGACCACGCGCACCTGGGGAATACGGATTCTTTCGTTTCGGCGGACGCCATCATCCTGAGGACGCTGGTCCTGCCGTCTAGGAAAAGCTATAGCTCATCCCTCCGCGCTTGAAAGGTTCAATGGCCGCATCCCGGATCATCTGCGCGGCCTCCGGGAGCGCCGCAAACCCGACATCGGCACCGCCGCGCACACGCACGTTGACGCCGTCGGCCTCCACTTCCTTGTCTCCGACTATGAGCATGTAGGGGATGCGCTCAAGCTGCGCCTCGCGCACCTTGTACCCAAGTTTCTCGTTACGCACATCCGCTTCGGCGCGTATGCCCTGTTCCCGCAAAAACCGCAAGACTTTTTCCGCATGGGCGTTGTGCGCATCGGTGACGGTGAGCACGCGCGCCTGCACCGGGGCGAGCCACACCGGGAACGCCCCGGCGAAGTGCTCGATGAGCACGCCCATGAAGCGTTCGATGGAGCCCAGGATCACGCGGTGCAGCATCACCGGGCGGTGCTTGTTCCCGTCCTCGCCCACATAGGAGAGGTCGAAGCGCTCCGGCAGGGTGAAATCGCACTGCACGGTGGCGCACTGCCAGCTGCGGTCCAGCGCGTCCTTGATCTTGATGTCGATCTTGGGGCCGTAGAAGGCGCCGTCGCCCTCGTTGATGGCATACGCCATGCCCATGTGCTCCAGGGCGTCCTTGAGCGCCCCGGTGGCGCGGTCCCAGTCCTCGTCGCTGCCGATGCTCTTTTCCGGCCGGGTGCTGATCTCGGCCTCGAAGTTGAAGCCGAAGATGTCCATCACGTCGCGCACGAACTTCACCACGCCGATGATCTCCTCGCGCAGCTGGTCCGGGCGGCACAGGATGTGGGCGTCGTCCTGGGTGAAGGAGCGCACGCGCAACAGCCCGTGCAGCACGCCGCTCTTCTCGTGGCGGTGCACCACGCCGTGCTCGAAATAGCGCTGGGGCATGTCGCGGTAGCTGCGCAGCCTGCTCTTGAAGATGAGCATGTGCGACAGGCAGTTCATGGGCTTGATGCCGTAGGCCTGCTCGTCGATCTCGGTGAAGTACATGTTCTCGCGGTAGTTGTCGTAGTGGCCGCTCTTCTCCCACAGCTCGCGCCGGAGGATGAGCGGGCCCTGGACGAACTGGTAGCCGCGCTTCAAATGCTCCTTGCGCTCGAAGTCCTCAAGGATGGCGCGCACCAGCGCCCCCTTGGGGTGCCACAGCACCATGCCGCCGCCCACCTCGTCGCTGAAGCTGAACAGGTCGAGCGCCACGCCCAGCTTGCGGTGGTCGCGCTTCTTGGCCTCCTCGATGCGCTCAAGGTAGAGCTTGAGGTCCTTGGGGTTGGCCCAGGCGGTGCCGTAGATGCGCTGGAGCATGGGGTTCTTCTCGTCGCCGCGCCAGTAGGCCCCGGCAACGCTGGTGAGCTTGAAGGCCTTCAGGAGGCCGGTGCGCGGCACGTGGGGACCGCGGCACAAATCGGTGAAGCCGCCCTGGGTGTAGGTGGACACGCGTTCCACGCCCAGGTCGTCGATGAGCTCCACCTTGTAGGTCTCACCCTCGGCGGCGAACTGCTTCCGCGCGTCGGCGCTTGAAAGCTCGGCCCGCGCAAAGGGGCGGTCCGCGCCCACGAGCCGCTGCATCTCGGCCTCAATGGCCTGCAAATCCTCGGGCGTGAAGGGCCGCTCGAAATCGAAATCGTAGTAGAAGCCATTGTCGATGGCCGGGCCGATGGTGACCTTGGCCGAAGGGAACAGCTTCTTCACGGCCTCGGCCATGAGGTGGGCGGTGGAGTGGCGGATGACCTCAAGCCCTTCCGGAGAGTCGGCGTACACGGGCTCGAAGCCCTCGCACCCGTCCGGAATGGCGGCGGAGAGGTCAAAGAGGGCCTCGCCGCAGCGGGCCACCACAAGTTCCTTGAGTTGTTTCTTGGACAGGGATTCTTTGAAGGCGTCGGCGAAGGTGGCGCCCGCCTCCACGGAAATCTGCCGACCGGCTACGGAAAGCTGCACGGCGAAGCTCCTTATTGCCCCGGCCCCCCGGCTTTCTGCGGCGCGGCGGCCAGCGGCGGAAAAGGAAGAGGGAGGCAAGGGCCTCCCTCTTCGCATAATATGGTAGGCACGAGGAGACTTGAACTCCTGACCCCTTGCGTGTCGAGCAAGTGCTCTAACCAACTGAGCTACGCGCCTAAATCGCTCAAGGGAAGGACCGTTTACCCAAACCCCATGCGCTTGTCAACAGCAGAATGCGAGAAGTCTTCACTCGGACCGGGGCGGCCTGCTCCCGGCGTTCTGCTGGTCGGCGCGGCGTCATGCCCCGCTCCCCAACCGGGCCAGGGCCTGCCGGGCCAGCCCGCCCACCGTGCAGGTGACCAGTTCGCCATCCAGAAAAAGCGTCAGCTCCGCCGGATCCGAATCCAGGGGCGCCAGGGCCAGGCGCGCCTGCTCCTCCCTGTCCGCCGGGCAGCACAGCCCCAGGGCCCAGGCGGCGAGGCCGCGGTTGGCCCCGTCCCCGTCGGCAAGGGCGGCCACAAGCGACGGCGTTTCGCCCGCCACAAGCTCCGGCCGGACCTGGGCCAGGCGGCCAAGGGCCCAGTACACCCCGCGCCGCAGCGGCGTATGCTCCAGATAGTTGCCCTCGCCGCGCACCTCCTCGCGCACGTAAGAGGCCAGCACGCGGTGGAACTCCCCGGCCAGGCGGCCGTGCAGGGCGAGCGTTTCGCCCATGGCCTCGGCCACCCCCCAGCCAAGCCCGCCGGACTCCTCGTTCATGCGCCACAGGCACTGGCGCAGCACCACGCGGGCGGCCTCCAGGCCCTCGCCGGGTGCGCGGCTGTCGGCCAGGCGGGCCACGGCGCGGCCGAAGGCGGCCACGGCGCGCCAGCGCACGGCCTCGTCGCGGTCGAGCAGGAGCGAGAACAGCGGCCCGGCCAGCCTCCTGGCGGGAACCTCGTCAAAAACGGCAAGACCCTCGCGCCAGCCGGAACTGGAGAGGGTCTCGCGCAGATCATGCTTCAGATCGCGAAAACGGGCCATGCACGCCCCCGGCGCGCCCGTACGGCGCGGGTTCTACTTCGCCTTGGCGGCGATTTCGTCGAGCAGGGCCTGGGGCACGTCGTAGCCGGACTCCTGGGCCTTCTTCACGCTGGCCGCGGCCTCGGCCCATTGGCCGAGCTCGGCCTGGACAAGGGCCAGGTTGTTCCAGGCCGGGCCGAACATGGGCTGCAGCTCCACGGCCTTCTTCAAGAGCGGCAGGGCATCGTCCAGCTCGCCTCTGGAGAAATGGGCGCTGCCCAGGGTGGCCATGGCCTGCACGAAGTTGGGGTCGTACTTGATGGCCTTCTGCAGGGCGGGAATGGCCTTGTCGGAATCGCCCAGTTGCAGAAGCACAAAGCCGATGTTGCCCCAGGGCACGGCGAAGAACGGACGGATCTGGGTGGCCTGGCGGTTGAAGTTCAGGCAGCCTTCCATGTCGCCGCGCTCCAGGCAGATGCCGCCCAACTGCACATAGGCCTCGGCCATCTTGGGCGAATTGGACATGGCTTCGCGGAAGCAGCGCTCAGCTTCCTGGAACTCGCGCTTGGAAAGGTAGGCCACGCCCAGGTTGTAGTGGGTGTTGCCGCACTCCGGCGCCTGGCGCAGCTTGTCCTTCTGGTGGGCGATGTATTCGTCGACGTTGGCGAACGTGGGCTCTGTCATGGGGCTTACTCCTGGGAACCGCCCGCGCTGGCGGACTTGGGTTTGATGCTGATGCCGCGCTCCTTGAGGCGCTCGGCGTACCATTCGCTGAACTCCAGAATGGGCCGCACCTTTTCCACGTTCATCACCAGCAGCACCATGAACTCGGAGAGGGTCTGCATGTAGTCCGGGTCCGGCGGCGCGGGCAGACTCTTGTAGTAGCGGTTCAGCAACTCGTGGGTGGTGAGCCCGAGGGCGTCGGTGCGGATGTCGATGGGGTCGAAGGGGGCCTGGTAGGGGTCCCAGTTTTCGTAGCCGATGCGATCCACGAACCGCCTGCGCCGGGGCGAAAGGCCTTCGTACATGGCGCGCTTCTGCTCCTCCACCTGTTCCTGCGTGTACATGGGCTGCATGGGGCTATCCCTTGGCCTTTTTCGACGCGGCGGACTTTTTCCCCGCCGTCTTGGCGGGCTTGGCCGGGGCCTGGCCGATGGTGAAGCTCTGCGGGGTGCAGCCCGCGCAGCCGCCGGGTTTCGACTCGGGCGAACAGCCCGCGCAGGCGGGCATCCCCTTGCCGGGTTTGGCCTTGGGCGCGGCCTGGGCGCGCGGACGCGCCGGGGCGGCGGGCGCGGCCGGGGCGGCGGGCGCGGCCGGGGCGGCGGGCGCGGCCGGGGCGGCGGGCGCGGCCGGGGCGGCGGCCTTGGGCGCCGGAGGATCCTTGAGGGTCACGGTCTCCTCCTTCGGGGCCGGGCCGATGCCGAGATATTCCTCGGAGTATTCGGTCATGAGCGCCAGGGAGGGCGGCACAAGGAGCTCGCCCAGTTCCGTGTAGCGCGAGCCCAGGGTCGCGGCCAGCTCGTGGGACAGGGCGTACAGTTTGTCCTGGATGCGGTCCAGGTAGACCGTGGGGTAGGCCTTGCCCTTCTCGAAGCCGGACTTGCCGCAGGTGTGGGCCTGGCCGCCGATGGCCGTGGGAACGCCGTAGATGCGGCAGGTCACGGGGCGCTTGTCGTACATGAGGCACGCGCCGTTGTCGTCCAGAAGCGGGCAGCGCACGCGCACCTTGGCCATCTGGGCCAGTATGTCCTGGCTTTTGGCTCCTTCCTGCACGGCCTTGAAGGCATCGCGCTTGAGGCGGTGCACCAGGCGGTCGGCCTCGTCGGCGCGCTCCAGCACGGCGCTCTTGGCCTTGCCGGAAAAGCGCCCCAGAAAGTTGGCGTTCAGGTACAGGGCTTCGACCAGGGTCAGGTCGAACAGGGCGTGGCAACAGTCGCAGCAGCCCTTCTCGCAGCGCACGTTGTCGGCGTAGCGTTCCTTTACGGTATTGAAGACCTGGTCCGCTTCGGCGATGATCGCCTCATAGCGCCGGAAAAATTCGGAAAAATCAAGGGTCATGGGCACTCCTCGCAGGTGGTGCGAAAACGGCGGCCAACACGCGCCAAACCGCCAATGACAACGCGATACAAAAAGGCCGGGATGTTCCCGGCCCGGTGCCGCCCTTCCGGGCGGAAATGTCGCGAAGCCCGCCCCCGCGCAAGGCGGGGCGACGGCGTCGGGGCGGCTCTGCGCCGCCCCTGCCGTCTCAGCCGGAACTGTTGGTGCTACTCTTCCTCAATGGTGATGGCGTCCTGCTCGCAGACTTCCACGCAGGACTCGCAGCCCAGGCACTCCTCCATGTTCACCGGAACGGCCTTGCCGTCCTGCAGCTCATAGACTTCGACCGGGCAAACGTCCACGCACTCGCCATCGCCGATGCACTTGTCGTTATCGACAGTAACCTTGTAGCCCATTGTACCCTCCAGGTGTGTAATAGAATATCGTCAGCCCCGACCGGTGGCGTCCCCTCCACATCACGCATAGGACGCTTCCCGGTGGGCCAGGCGCCGTTGTTTCCAGGCCCGCAAGCCAGGCTGCGAGCGCGCTGGCTCCGGGCTTGCTGATATATGCAGGGACGCCCCGTGTCAAGACATGGCGGGCATTGACATCTTTATCACAGACATTCCGGGGCGTTCTCAATGGTTGAGCTTCGCGCTGGTCTGGAGTACGTATTGAACCACCGCCCGGCGACCGCCGGACGACAACCTTTGCCCCACAAACGAGGCTTGCGCATGTTTTCGCCCGCCGAACTGGAAAAATACGCCCGCACCCTGTGGTGGGGGCTCACCACAGCCCGCACCAAGCCCTACCGCCCCGGCGACGTCATCCTGCTGCGCTTCGACCCGGAGGCCACCCCCCTGGCCGAGGCCATGCACGCCCTGCTCATGGCCGAGGGAATGGTCCCTGCGCCCAGGCAAAACCTCACCAGCACCATGGAGGTCTCGTTCTACGGGCTGGGCTCCGAGACGCAAATCAAGGCGGTTCTGCCCGGCGACCGCGAGTTCACCGAAGGGCTCAACGGCCTCATCTCCCTCATCGCGCCCTCCTCGCTGACGCACCTGGCCGGGGTGGACCCGGCGAAAATTGGACTGGCCGCCGTGGCGCGCAAGTATCTGCGCGAAATAATGGAAAAGCGCGAGCAGACCGGCGATTTCGGCTGGACGCTCTGCGCCTACCCCACGGCTGAGCAGGCCCGCTGCGCCGGGCTCTCGCTGGAGGACTACGCAGGGCAGATCAGACGCGCCTGCTTTCTGGACACCGACGACCCGGTGGCCAAATGGCGCGAGGTCCACGCCGATGTGGCCCGCGTGAAGCAGGCCCTGGGGGCGCTCGACATCGAACGGATCAGGATAGAGAGCGAGCATTGCGACCTGAGCGTGACTCCGGGCCTGTCGCGCCGCTGGCTGGGCGTCTCCGGGCACAACATTCCAAGCTTCGAGGTCTTCCTCTCGCCGGACTGGCGCGGCACCGAGGGCGTGTACTACGCCGACCAGCCCTCCTACCGCTCCGGCAACCGCGTGGCAGGCGTGCGGCTGGAGTTCCAGGCGGGCATTGTGACCCGGGCCACGGCCGAGGAAGGCCAGGAATTCGTGCGCAAGCAACTGGCCATGGACGAAGGCGCATCCCGCCTGGGCGAATTCTCCCTTACCGACCGCAGGCACTCGCGCATCAACGCCTTCATGGCCAGCACGCTCTTTGACGAGAACTACGGCGGCGAGCACGGCAACTGCCACGTGGCCGTTGGCGCGAGCTATTCCGACACCTATTCCGGGGACCAGACCAGCCTGGACGAGGCGAAAAAGCGAGAGCTCGGCTTCAACGATTCGGCCCTGCACTGGGACTTGGTGAACACCGAGGACAAGACCGTCACCGCGCGGCTTGCCGGGGGCGGCAGCATCGTCATTTACAAAGGCGGCGAATTCCAGGTCTAGGCACGATCCCCGTCCGGACCGCTGCGCAGCGGTCCGGACCCCGAACAGGCGTGGTCCCCCAGCCACGGCCCCGTGCGCACCAGATGCTCAAAACGGAGGCCCCATGCTGCGACACACGCGATACAGTCGTCTCGTTTTTTCGCTGGCGGCGATTTTGCTGCTCCTGTCCGGCCTGCCCGCCCCCCTCGTCGCGGACGAACACGCGCACGCTGCGCGCCTCGCCGCCCAAGAGCCGATTCGCGGGCAGAAAACCCCGCAGATATTCATCGTGCACAGCTACACCAAGGATTACCCCTGGACCGACGCCATTGAGCAGGGCCTGCGAGACGGCCTGCGCGGGGCCAAGGCGCGCATCGAAACCGTCTACCTGGACGCCAAACGTGACCAATCCGTAGAGAACATGCGCGCCAAGGCCAAGGCTCTGCTTGAGCGCATCGAGACCTCCGACCCAGAGATTGTCATCGCGGTGGACGACCCCGCGCAGATTTACCTGAGCGCCCCCTACTTGCGGGGCCGGGTCAGACCGCAGGTCATCTTCTGCGGGGTCAACGCGCCCCTGAAGAACTACGGCTTCCCGGCGGCCAACGTTTCCGGCGTGCGCGAGCGCTGGCACTTCCGTCAAAGCGTGGAGCTGATGCAGCAGATCTCCCCGCGCGTGAAGCGCGTGGGCCTTGTCACCGACGATTCCGAAACCAGCATCTTTCTGCTGGCTGGCATTCGGGAGGAAATGGCTAAAGCCGGCCCCATGAGCGCCACGATCGTTGGGCTTAACAAGGTGGGCACCTTCCAACAGTGGCAACGCGCGGTAAAGAGCCTGCAAAACCGGGCAGATGCGCTTGCCGTTGGCCTGTTCCACTCCCTGCGCGACGAACGCACCGGCCAAGTGGTGCCCCCAGAGACAATCCATGCCTGGACCGAGGCGGCCAACCGACTGCCGACAATCGGATTCGGCGAATACGCCCGCAAGCACGAGCTGCTCTGCGGCATCCTGAGCTCCGGCCGGGAGCAGGGGGCGCTGGCGGCGGCCATGGCCCGCAGCCTACTGGAGCACAACAACAAGGCGGGCGAGCTGCCCGTGCGCATCAACCAGAAAGGCGTCATCTACCTCAACCTCAAGACGGCAAAACGCTTTGGAATCCTTGTTCCCTTTTCCCTCATCGAGGCTGCGGAGGTGGTGGCGCAATAGAAGGACCCCACGCCTTCCGCCGGGAGGCTGGACATGGCGGACAGCTTTGCATACTGTGGATTTCATGTGGCTTCCCCCCCGGCCACGTGGGACAACCTGTCCGGTGTCGCCATTGGAGTGGCTCATGCGCTGGGTCCTGATCTGCCTGCTGCTTGTCCAAGCCCTGTTCCCAGGAGGGTCGGCCCTTGGGCAGACCCGCGCCGGACAGTCCCCCGCGCGGGTTTTCGTGGTGCACAGCTACGATGCGGAGTATGTCTGGTGCCAGGCGCTGAACCAGGGGCTGCGCGCGGCCCTGCGCGGCCTGCCGGTGGAGCTGGAGACCGTCTACCTCGACGCCAAGCACGACCTGGACCAGGACAGTCTGCGCGCCAAGGGCATGAACGCCCTTGCAAAAATTTTTGAACGCCGCCCGGCCGTGGTCATCGCCGTGGACGATGCGGCCCAGACGCACCTGGTCGCACCCCATTTGCGCAACCGGGGCGAACCGCAGGTGATCTTCTGCGGGGTCAACGCGCCCCTGTCCCTGTACGGCTATCCGGCAAAAAACGTCTCCGGCGTGCGCGAACGCTGGCACTTCCGCGAAAGCTTCGCCCTTTTGCGCAAAATACAGCCCTCCGCGCGGCGGGTGGCGCTCTTGACCGACATGTCCGAATCAAGCGGCTACGTCCTTGACGACATGGCCGAGGAACGCCGCCAGGGCGGCCCCTTCGCGGTGAAGACGGTCGCGGTGCGCCGTACGGACTCCTTCCAGCAGTGGCAGCGGCTGGTGCGCGCCGCCCAGAAGAACGCCGACGCCCTGGCCCTGGGCATCTATCTCTCCCTGCGCGACGAAAACACCGGCGCGGTGGTCCCTGGCGACACAGTGGCCGCCTGGACCGACTCGGCCAACCGTCTGCCCACCGTGGGTTTCGCGGACTATGTGCTCAGGCACGGCCAGATGTGCGGGGTGCTCGAATCCGCGCAGGAGCAGGGCCAGCTTGCCGGCGCCATGGCCCGGCAGGTGCTGGAGCGGGGACTGGCGGCAGGCGGCCTGCCCGTGCGCGTCAACACCAAGGGCATCGTGGTGGTGAACCTCCGGACGGCGGACAGGCTGAAGGTCCAAATCCCCTTCGAGATCATCGAAGCGGCGGAAGTGGTGCTCAAATGAGCCCACAGCCTGCCGGTCCCGTGCGCCGCTTCACCGCCAGCCGCTACCTGGCCCCGGTGCTGAGCATAGTGGCCGTGGGCGTGCTGGTGACCACGCTTGTGGCCTACTTCTACACCAGGGCCACGGTGGAGAATCTCGCGCAGGGGCAAATCACCCAGGCCCTGAGCTTCCTGGACCGCGAGATCACCATGCAGACCCACGACATGGTCATGCAGACCAACCTCATGGCCCAGGAGGACGTGCTGCGCCTGGCCCTGGAGGACTCCTACCTGGGGCGCTCGGCCCGGGTTGCGGCCCAGCGCAAGCTCGACGCCTACGTGCGCAACGGGGCCTTTGACCGCGCATACCTCATGAATCTCCGGGGCAGGCTTGTCCTGGCCTCCGACCAGACCCTGACCGAGCACCTGATCATTTCCGACAGGCGCTACTTCACCCAGGCGGCGGCCGGGCACCACGTCCTGGAAACGCTCACCGTCTCGCGCGTGACCGGACGGCCAACGCTGGTCAGCTCCACGCCCCTGCGCGACCCGGGGGGCTCCGTTATCGGCGTGGTGGTGGGGCTTATCAGCATCGACGCCTTTGCGCGCGAGATGCTCAACGACTCGCGCATCGGCCAGTCCGGGGGAGCCTACCTCATGAACCGGGACGGCGCGGTGCTCGGCACGCCGGGCTGGGCTGCTCCCGGCGCTTTCGGCGTGCGCGCGGCCAACGGCCAGGCGGCCAGCCATGCGCAGCAACTGCTGGCCAACGCGCGCCAGGGCGGCGTGTTCCGCTTCACCCGCAACGGCGCCCGCCGCATGTGCATCAGCCGCCTGAACGAGACCACGCAGTGGGTGCTGGTGTTGGAGGCCGACGAGGACGAGGTGCTGGCCCCGGCGACCCGGCTGGCCGCGGTAAGCGGCGCCATCTCCCTGGTCACGCTGCTCACCGTGTTTTTGGCCCTGGGCGCCCTGCGCCGCCTCATGACCAGCCTGCGCAATTCCGAGGCCGACCACCGCGCCCTCACCGAGCTCTCCCCTGTGGGCATCGTCACCTTCGGAGCGTCTGGAAGACCGGAGTACCTGAACCGGCAGGCCAGGACCATCCTGGACATCCCGCCGGACGGGCCGCCGCCCAGGACCATCGACCTGGAGGACGGCGAGGGGCAGCCCCTGGAAGGCCCGAACTCGCCCTTTGCCCAAGTCCTGCGGGACCGCGCCTCCATCGTAGGGCTGCTGGTCTGGCGGCGGAGCGCGGCCGACGAGCGCAAGGCCCTGTATCTGAACGCCACCCCCCTTGCCGTGGAAGGCCGCGAAGTGCATGGCGTGGTGGCCACGCTGGAGGACATCACCGAGCGGATGCGCGCCCTGGAGCTGCTGCACCAGTCCGAGGAACGCTTTTCGAGCCTGTTCCGCCTTTCGCCAGACAGCATCGTCCTCTCCGACCTTGACAGCGGGCTGGTGGTGGACGTGAACGAGACCTTCTGCGAGACCCATGGCCGGGACCGCGAGGAGGTGATCGGCAAGACCGTGGCCGACCTTGGGCTCTACACCGACCCGCGGCAGCTGGAGGACCTGGTGGACCGCGTGCGCCGCTTCGGCCAGGTGCTGAACGAGGAAGTCATCGGCCACAGGGGCGACGGCCAGGAGATGATCCTCTCGCTCTCCAGCCAGGTCATGGAGATCGGCGAGGCCAAATACCGCATGACCGTGGCCCGCGACGTGACCGAGCGGCACAGGGCCGAGCAGGAACTGCGGGAGAACCGCAGGCTGCTGGAGAGCATCCTGAACACTGTGCCCCTGTCCATTTTCTGGAAGGACAAGAACTGCGTGTTCCTGGGCTGCAACAAGGCCTTCGCCAGGGCTCTGGGCTTTACCACCCCCATGGATGTCATCGGCAAGACCGATTTCGACCTGCCGCTGTCGCCGGAGGCCAGCGCCTCGTACCGCCTGGACGACCAGCAGGTCATGGCCAGCATGACGCCCAAGCTGGGCTTCGTGGAGCCCCTGGTCCTGGACGATGGCAGGCATATTTGGCTTGAGACAAGCAAGCTGCCCCTGCTGGACGAGGACGGAGCGGCCGTGGGCGTGCTGGGCATGTTCCAGGACATCACCGAGCGGCTGGAGGCCGAGGAGCAGCTCCGCCAGTCAGAGGAGCGCTTCTCCCGGCTGTTCCGCTACTCGCCGGAGGCCATGGCCCTGGTGGACACCGACGACAACCGCTTCGCCGACGCGAACGAGGCCTTCCAGAAGCTCACCGGCTACAGCAACCAGGAGCTGATCGGCAAGGACTCGGCAGGCATGGCCTTCTACGCCAAAGAATCCAGCCGCGCCGTCATCCACGAGATGATCCGCAAGGACGGACACGTGGAGCACTACGAGTTCGAAGGGCGCAAGAAGGACGGCCAGATCATCCAGTGCGCCATCTCCTGCCACCTCATCACCATAGGGGACAAACGCTACATTCTGGGCCTTGTGCGCGACGTGACCGAGCTGAAGAAAATGCAGGAGATGATGATCCAGACCGAGAAGATGATCTCGGTGGGCGGCATCGCCGCCGGCATCGCACACGAGATCAACAACCCCCTGGGCATCGTGCTGCAGGCCGCCCAGAACCTGGTGCAACGCACCAAGCCGGACTTCAAGAAAAACATCGAGACGGCGAAACGCCTGGGGCTTGAGATGGACACCCTGGCCAAGTACATGCAGGAACGCAAGCTCGACGTCTTCATAGCGGACATCCAGGCCGCCGCAGTTCGCGCTTCGGCCATCATCCGGCACATGCTCGACTTCAGCCGCTCCAGCGAATCGCGCCGGAAGATCTGCGACCTGCCCGCCATCATCGACAAGGCGATTACCCTGGCCGGCAGCGACTACGACCTGAAAAAGAGCTACGACTTCAAGCGCATCCGGCTCATACGGGACTATGCGGACGACCTGCCCGCAGTGAATTGCACGGAAACGGAGATCGAACAGGTGCTGCTGAACCTGTTGCGCAATTCGGCCCAGGCCCTTGCAGAGGCCACAAGCCAAGACCAGGAGCCCGTCATCACCATCCGCGCCGCCAGCGCAGGCGAATATGTGCGCATCGAGATCGAGGACAACGGGCCGGGAATGCCGCCGGATGTGCAGCGCCGGGTGTTCGAACCCTTCTACACCACCAAGCCGCCGGGAGTGGGCACCGGGCTCGGCCTGTCCGTGTCCTATTTCATCATCACCAAAGGCCACGGAGGCAGGATGAGCGTGCGCTCCCAACCCGGAGAAGGGACGCGCTTCAGCATCGAGCTGCCGACGGAACACGACGCGGAGGCCCCCCAGTGACCAGCCCACGCATCATGATCATCGACGACGAGGAGCGCATCCGCCAGCTTCTGTTCGACTATCTGGAAGACTACGGCTTTTCGCTGCGGGCCTGCGTGTCCGCCGAGGAAGCGCTGGAAACGCTTACGGCCGAACCGGCCGACCTGTGCATCGTGGACATGCGCCTGCCGGGAATGGACGGGCGGGCCTTCATCCTCGCCGCCCAGGCCAGGGGCTTGTGCTCAAAGCACATTCTGCACACGGGGTCCATGGACTTCGCCCTGACGCCGGAGCTTACGGCGCGCGGCCTGGGCGAGGAGGACGTCTTCTTCAAACCCTGCGACATGGCGCTCATGCTCAAGCGCATACGCACCCTGCTCAACCTTCCGGGAGACGACGCATGACCATCCTCATCATCGACGACGAGCCGGGCTTGCGGCGTTCGCTTTCCGCGCACCTGGAGGACCTGGAGTACGACACCATGGAGGCCGCCAACGGCCTGGAAGGCCTGGAGGCCCTGCGCGCCAACCGCGACCGCGTGCGGGCCGTGGTGGTGGACCTGAACATGCCCGTCATGGATGGATATTCCTTCATCGGCTACGCCTCGGCAGAGGCGCCCGAGATCCCCATCATCGTGCTCTCTGGCGTGGGCATCGTGGAGGACGCGCTTTCGGCCATGCGCATGGGCGCCTGGGACTTCATCACCAAGCCCCTGCACAACCTGAACATCCTGGATTACACCCTGGACAAGGCCTTTGAGCGGGCGCGGCTCCTCAAGGAGAACAAGCAATACCAGGAAAATCTGGAGCGCCTGGTGCGCGAGCGCACCCGCGAGCTTGAGGAGACCCGCAGGCAGGTGATGCAGCGGCTTTCCCGCGCCGCGGAATACAAGGACAACGAGACCGGCCGCCACGTCATCCGCGTGGGGCAGATCAGCCGCCTGCTCGGCCGGGCCATGGGCATGGACGAGGAGCGCAGCGAGCTTCTGGGCGAATGCGCCCCCCTGCACGACGTGGGCAAGATCGGCATCCCCGACGAGGTGCTGCTCAAGCCGGGGCGGCTCACGCAGGAGGAATGGGACATCATGCGCAAGCATTGCGTGTACGGCTGCGAAATACTCGGGCCGCTGGACAGCAAGGACGAGGCGCACCGCCTGTGCTCCGACCCGCTGCTGATGCGCGAGATGTCCGGCAACGAGCAGCTGAACCTGGCGCGCGTGCTGGCCCTGTGCCACCACGAGCGTTGGGACGGCACGGGCTATCCCTTTGGCCTGTCCGGGGAAGACATCCCGCTGGAGGCGCGCATCGTCTCGGTTGTGGATGTGTACGACGCCCTGTGCAGCGACCGGCCCTACAAGCAGGCCATGAGCCCGGACAAGGCAGGCGAACTCATCCGCGCGGGGGCGGGCACCCAGTTCGACCCTGCCGTGGTGGAGGCCTTCTTCCAGAACCAGGAGGAGATCATCGCCATCCGTGAACGCTGGAGCGATTAGAAACGGCCCAAGGCGCTACTGCATGGTCCTGCCCTTGCAAAAGTCGGTCAGATTCCATTTGAAGACAAATGGCCCCAGGCCGGTGATCTCGCCGGACTTGAGCGGCTCCCATTTGATGCAGCCGTCATCGTCAATGGCCCCTTCGGCCAGGAACTCGAATCCGAGCAACGCCTCCTCCCTTCCGGCCTCGCATTGGACGTTGCGCAATTTCGCGTTGGCGAAAAACGCCTCCGTGGTGTCGGCATCCTCACGCTTGGCCTCAAAATAGAACGCGCAGCCCTGCGCGTCCTGCAACTCGGAAGCCAGCGCCCCCTCGGCATCGGTCCGCACAATGAGCCGCAGACCCGTTGTGGAGAGATTCCCCATGCGGACACAGGCGCTCGCGGCGTTTCCGCTGACGATCCGGGGGCTGTTCCCGGCAATCCTGGTCCCTTCCGGCAGGCCGAGCCACAGGGAAAACAGAGGCACACGGGCGCTGTCCACAGCGACCCGGACACAACGACGCTGCTGCGCGTTCTCCAGCGCCTCGGGCGCTGCAAGCCCGATGCGCACCTCCCCGTCCGTTGTTGGCTCCACGGCGATGACGCTGGTGGAAAACTTGAAAAACAGCATCCGCTTTTCGCGTTGCGCATCGTTGATTCGGAAGTGGCAGACAACAGGCGCTCCGATCCAATTCTCCGGCATCCCGCACAGCGAGGGGATGCGCACGACCACCCCTTCCGCGTCCGCTTCCTCGAAAGAGACGACAAGATCCTTGATGTTCGTCACGTCGTCCAAAAAGGTCAAACAGGCGCGCACCCTTTGGCTGACGGCTTCGCCAAGAATTTCCGAGACCGCATCGGCCCTTCCCCGGGGCGCAGGACCGGCGGGCTTCTTTTTCCATAGGGCGCACATGAGACCCCCTCCGGCACCGACGTGCGAGGCTGCAACACATTGAATCCGCTCTGGTCAATTAGAATGGACTATACATTTTGTACGCATCTTCGGCAATATTTGGGAATACCCATTTAGGCGACTGCGTAAAGGCGAGACGCGCCAACCCGGAGCGCGTGCGCATGGGCGCTTTCAATGCGGGAAAATGCAGAAGGGAGAACACGGCGCGGAAAAGAAAAAGTGGCCGCCATCTTTCGACAGCGGCCACTGGCTTTCACGTGGTGGGCCCGGCAGGATTTGAACCTGCGGCCTACGGATTCGTAGTCCGGCGCTCTATCCACTGAGCTACGAGCCCACGCGAGGAAGGCAGAATTAAGCCCTACGCGTCCCAGCGTCAAGCATTTTCTCTGCCTCGATGAAAAAAACATCCGAGAGCCCGGAAAGCAGCTGGAAGCTGACGGCCTGGAGCCGAAGCGGCACAACGCCTTCCAGGGCCAGAAAATCCCGCAGGGCGGGATGCCGGGCGGCCAGGGCGCCCAGGGCCAGGGTCTCAAGCTCCGGCGACGTGAACGGCGCGAGCCGCGCCGACACGGTAAGCGCCAGGGAGGGCCCTGCCGCCGCGCCAGAAAGCCCCCGGTCGTCGAAAAGCAGGCTTGCGTTCGGATTGGCCAAAAGGTTTCGATGCTTGCGCGTGTCCGCCAGGGAGGCCATCCAGAATTCCAGACAGTCGTCCGCCGCGCAAAAGCTCATAAGCGAGGTGTGGGGCGCGGCCCCTTCGCCGCCGCAGGTGGCCAACACGCAGTGCCCGGCCCCCTGGACAAGCGTCGCGATTTTCTTCAACATGATTCCCCCGTTCCGGCTTTTGCCCAGGCTCCTGCTTCCGCGCTTGCGCGCCGTGCCGTGTACGGCGGCGCGTTCCGTCCGTTCATTCCGCCGATGCAGTCCCTCGGCGCACGCGTTACCGCAAAGGAGGCCGCCAATGCCCTTGGACGCCCTGAACCAGTTCGCCCCCACGGCGCCGGGCGCTCCCCTGGCGGAAAAGCTCTCCCGCTCGCGCGGGGTGTTGCGCGCCCTGCTGCGCCTTGTGCCGCCAGAGCAGATCCGCGTGGCCTTCACCGGCGGCAAGGACTCCACCGCGGCGCTCTCCCTCTGGCGCGAGGCCCTGGGGGCGCGCGGCCCGCTGCACGCCATCAGCCTGGACACCGGCCTCAAATTTCCGGAGGTCACGGCCTTCCGCGACAGGCTCTGCGCGGACTGGGGCGTGGAACTCTACGTGGCCCGACCGACCGTGGACCTTGCCGCCTACCCGGTCGCACAGGACAAGGTCGCCTGCTGCCGCGATCTCAAAATTGCGCCACTGGGCCGCGCCCTGCGCCAAACCGGAACCCTGGCGCTCATCTCCGGCCTGCGGCGCGACGAGCACCCCTCGCGGGCCGCGCGCCCCTATGCGGAGCTCAAACCGGCAACGGAACTCTGCCCGGAACACTGGCAGGTGAACGCCATTCTGGACTGGACGGAAATGGACGTCTGGGCCCAGCTGACAGGCGAGGGCCTGCCCTACTGCGAACTGTACCACCAGGGCTATCGGTCGCTGGGCTGCGTTCCCTGCACACGCCCCGCCGGGCTGGACCAGTCCGAGCGCGCGGGCCGCGACCCGGACAAGGAGCGCCAGTTGGAGGCGCTCAAGGCGCTGGGGTATTTCTAGCCGCGCCCCATCAATTCCAGCGCCGCCTTCTTGATGCCCGCCGTGTCCACTCCGGCCAGGGCGCGCAACTCCTTGGCCTTGCCGTGCTCGATGAACAGATCCGGGATGCCCACGCGGCGCACGGTGAGCCCGGAAAGCGCGCCCCGGTCGGCGAAAAGCTCCAGCACGGCCGCGCCGAAGCCTCCGGCCAGACAGCCCTCCTCGGCGGTCAACATGCGCGGGAAGCGCCCGGCCAGCTCCAGCAGCTGCGCCTCGGGCAAGGGCTTGATGAAGCGGGCGTTGAACACCGCCACGGACAGGCCGTGCACGGCCTCCAGCTCCTGGGCGCACTCCAGGGCCGGGTACACCCGCGAGCCCAGCGCGACGATGACCGCATCGGTCCCATCGCGCAGCAGTTCTCCCTGACCAAGCGGCAGCGGATCGGGAGCGGCGGGGATGTCCGCGCCCACGCCCACGCCGCGCGGGTAGCGCACGGCCACCGGCCCAGGCGTGGCGAAGGCCGTGGCCACCATCTGCGCCAGTTCGGCCTCGTCCTTGGGGGCCATGAAGGTGAGCCCCGGCACATGCCGCAGGTAGGCGATGTCGAACACGCCGTGGTGCGTGGCCCCGTCCTCGCCCACAAGCCCGGCGCGATCCAGGAAGAACTTCACGCTTAGGCCCTGCAGGCATACGTCGTGCACCACCTGGTCGTAGGAGCGCTGCAGGAAGGTGGAATAGATGGCGACAGCCGGGGTGTAGCCCCGCGTGGCCAGACCGGCGGCGAAGGTCACGGCGTGGGGCTCGCAGATGCCCACGTCCACAAACCGCTCTGGATGGCGCACGCGGAAGCAGTCCGTGCCCGTGCCCTCGGGCATGGCGGCGGTGATGGCCACGATCTTGGGATTGGTGTCGGCCAGGCGGCACAGGCTCTCGCCAAAGACCTCGGTGTAGGATTTCGGCCCACCGCCCAGAACCGGCGGGGCCAGGCCGGTCTCCGGCTCAAATCGGCCCACGCCGTGGAAAAAGGTGGGATTGGTCTCGGCCGGGTCGTAGCCCTTGCCCTTCTTGGTCAGCACGTGCACCAGCACGGGCTTGTCCATGCCCTTGGTCTGCTCGAACACCTCGCTCATGGCGGCGATGTCGTGCCCGTCAACCGGCCCCACATAGGTGAAGCGGAAGGCCTCGAACAGCATTCCAGGCGTGAAGAAGCTCTTGAGGGAGTCTTCGCTCCTGCGGGCGAACATGGCCAAATCCTTGCCGATACGCGGAATGCCCGCCAGCCAGGATTCGAACTCGCGTTTGAAACGCTGGGGCGCGGGCCGCGAAAGCTTGCGCGACAGAAAATTCGACAGCGCGCCCACGTTTTTCGAGATGGACATCTCGTTGTCGTTCAGCACCACGACCATCTTGGAGCCCATGCCGCCCGCCTGGTTGAGCCCCTCGTAGGCCAGGCCGGAGGTCATGGAGCCATCGCCGATGACGGCCACCACCTCGTGCGTCCCGCCCGAAAGGTCGCGCGCAAGGGCCATGCCCAAGGCGGCGGAAATGCTGGTGCTGGCGTGCCCCACGCCGAAGTGGTCGTATGGGCTCTCGCTCAGGCGCGGAAAGCCGGACACCCCGCCCAGCCCGCGCAGGGTGTGAAAACGCTCGGCCCGGCCGGTGAGCAGCTTGTGGGCGTAGGCTTGATGCCCCACGTCCCAGATGAGCCGGTCCTGGTCCAGGTCGAAGGTCTTGAAGAGCGCCAGGGTAAGGTCCACCACGCCCAGCGACGGGGCCAGGTGCCCGCCTCCGGCGGAGCACTGCTCGATGATGACCCTGCGCAGCTCCGCGGCAAGGGCGGCAAGCTCCTGCGGACTCAGCCGGGCGACCTCGCCGGGATGGATCAGGGAGGCCAGCAGGGCCTTGCCGTCCGGCGGAGGCAGCATGGGTTGGGGGGCGGGTTTGGCGGTCAATTCACGCGCTCCACGATGTAGCGCGCCAGGGCGCGCAGGAATACGGCTTCAATGTGTTCCAGCCCGGCCAGCGCCTCGACGGCGGATTTCGCCCGCTCCCGCGCCAGCTCGCGGCTTTTGTCCAAGCCCAAAAGCGAAGGATAGGTGGTCTTGCCCTGGCGTTCGTCGCTGCCCACGGGCTTGCCCAGGGTCTTGGTGTCGCCCACCACGTCCAGAATGTCGTCGGCGATCTGGAAAGCCGCGCCCAGGTTTTCGCCATACCGGCGCGCGCGGTCCAGCTCCGGGGCCAGCGCCCCGGCCAAGTGCGCCCC
The DNA here is from genome assembly GCF_900188225.1 of Humidesulfovibrio mexicanus. Classification (NCBI taxonomy): domain Bacteria; kingdom Pseudomonadati; phylum Thermodesulfobacteriota; class Desulfovibrionia; order Desulfovibrionales; family Desulfovibrionaceae; genus Humidesulfovibrio; species Humidesulfovibrio mexicanus. The sequence continues at coordinate 158,747 of NZ_FZOC01000004.1, forward strand.
GGCCACGCAGGACGCGGTGATCAGCGCGCCGGTCTTCATGGCGTGCATGGAGCGCAGTTCGTCCAGGCGCACGCCCGGCCGCGCGGTGTACTCCATGTCCAGGGCCTGGCCGCCCACCATGCCCGAAGAGCCCGCGGCCAGCGCCACGGTCTGGGCGGCGGAGAGCACGCGCTGGGCCGACATGTCCTGCGGGCAGGAGAACATCAGGCCGAATGCGTCGGTGAGCAGGCCGTCGCCCGCCAAAATGGCCGTGGCCTCGTCGAACTGCTTGTGGTTGCTGGGCTTTCCCCGGCGCAGGTCGTCGTCGTCCATGGCGGGCAGGTCGTCGTGGATGAGGGAATAGGTGTGGATGAGTTCCAGCGCGGCGGCGAAAGGCATGACGCGCTCCACGGTCTCGCCGAAGAGCCGCGCGAAGCTCAACACCAGGGCCGGGCGCAGGCGCTTGCCCCCGGCCTGCAGGCTATACTCCATGCTGGCCAGCAGGCGCTCGGGAATGTCGCGCCCGCGCAGGCATCCGGCAAGATACGCCTCGACTTCCGCCGCGCGGGCCTTGAGCTCCGCCTTCACGTCGATGTCGGCGCTCATTCCCCGGCCTCCGCGGCCGCGTCCAGCGCGTCGAACTCCTTCAAGAGGCCGTCCTGCGCCAGGCGAACCTCGTTCTTCGCGGCCTCAAGGTCGCGGCCCAGCCGCCCGGAAAGCTGGATGCCCTCCTTGTACAGGCGCAGGGCCTCCTCCAGGGAGGGCTCGCCCCCTTCCAGGGACTCCACCACCGCCTTCAGGCGCTCCAGGCGCTCCTCGAAACTCCTCGTGTCCTTGGCCATGTGCTCTCCGCTGGGCGCGCCGCGCCCGTCATTGCCGTCCATCATACAGAAAGAGGGGCTCGGGGTCCACAAGACGCCCCAGGGCCGCCACGCCAAAATGCAAGTGCGCCCGCGTGCTGCGTCCGCTCTCGCCCGCCAGGCCCAGCACCTGGCCGCGCTCCACCCGCTGGCCCATCTGGACCAGCCGCTCGGACAAGTGGAAGTACATGGTCACCAGCCCCTGCCCGTGGTCCAGGTACACGCACTGGCCCGGGTAGTAGAAATCCCCGGCCAGAGCCACCACGCCATGGTCCGCGGCGCGCACGGGATCGCCCACGCTGGCTTCCAGGTCCAGACCCCGATGCGGGGAGCGGGGCTGGCCGTTGAGCACGCGCCCCACGCCGTAGAGGCTGGAAACCTCCGTATCCAGCGGACGCGCCAAAGGCAGGCTCCACAGGCGCTTCGTTCCGGTACGGGCAAGCGCCTGGCGCGAAAGGGCGCGCTCGGCGGCGATGCGCGGCACCTCCTCCCGTGGCGGGGTGACCATGGCCGGGTCCAGGCTCAAGCGCTCCACAGGCCGGGACACGAACGCCAACTCCACGCGCCGGGCAAAGGTCCTGGTGCTGCCGCCGGATGCCGGGACAGCGCGCACCGTCACGGTTTTCCAACCGGGCCGGGCGTCCAGCACGTCCGCGCCGAGCACGGCGCAGGCCTCCACTCCGCCCCCGGCAGCGCGCAGCTCCAGCGGCGCGCTGCGCCCCAGGAAACGGACGCTGGCCTCCCTGGCCCGCCAGGGCAGCCGCACCCGCACGACAAAGGGCTCGCCGATGCCGACCTTGGCGGGGCAGACGAGTTCGCCCCCCGCAGGGGCCCGCCGCGCCGCGTGCCGGGGCGAGGAAACCGTTCCCTCGGCCCTGGCGGCGGCATCCAGGGCCAGCATGGACAGCACGGCCAGGACCAGAAAAACGAGGCGCGGAAAAGAGGCGTTCAAGGTGTTCACACGGCCCATCAGTCCCGCCTCCGGGTGGTCGCGGCCCCAGTGGCCGGAGCGGACGCGGCCGTTCTGTCCACCACTGCGTCCAGCTCGCCCCGGCCCGTGCGCACGCGCAGCCGGTCGCCGGGCGCGGCCTGGTCGGCCGTGCGCAGCAGCCTGCCCGCCCCGCCTTGCGCCCCCAGCACGCGCACCAGGCTGTAGCCGCGCGCCAGCGGGGCCTCCGGGTCCAGCCCGCACAGCCGCGCCTCCAGCACCTCCGCGCGACGCGAGGTTTCGGCCAGTCGCAACTCCATGGCCAGACGCAGGCGCTCGGCCAGGGCCAGAACCTCTCCGGCGCGCGCATCCGCGTCGCGCGGACCAAAGGCGCGCGACAGCCCGCGCATGGCCTGGCGCAACCCCGCCGTTCGTCCGGCAAGATACCTGTCCCCGACATCGGCAAGCCGCCGCGAGGCCTCGCGCCAGCCCTGGTCCAGGCGCTCCAGCCGCCTCACCGGGGACAGCCAAGCCAGGGCGCGGGAAAGTTCGGCCACGCGCGCCGCGCACCGTTCCAGGCGGGCGTCCAGGGCCCGGCCCAGGGCGTTTTCCAGGGCGTCGACGCTCTGGGCAAGCTCCGCCCGCGCGGGCCACAGGCCGACGGCCACGGCGGTAGGCGTGGGAAAACGCCTGTCGGCAACGTAGTCGGCAATGGACACGTCGGGCTCATGCCCCACCCCCGTCACCACGGGAACGGCGCAACGGGCCATGGCCTCGGCCACTTCCTCGGTGTTGAAGGCCCAAAGATCCTCCAGGCTGCCGCCGCCCCGGATGAGGGCGACCACCTGGGCCCAACCCTCGGCGCTCACGGCGTCCAGTTGGCGGGCTATCTGGGCCGGGGCGGCCTCGCCCTGCACCAGGGCGGGGTGGATGCGGATCTGCGCGCCGGTGCCGCGCGTCTCGGCCAGGCGCAAGAAGTCACGCACGGCCGCGCCCTGCGGCGAGGTGATCACCGCCACGCGCGCCGGATTATGCGGCACGGGCCGCTTGCGGCCGTCAGCGAAAAGCCCGCGCGCGGACAGCCTGCGCTTGAGGGCCTCGAAGGCCTCGGCCAGGCTGCTGACCCCGGCGGGCTGCACCAGCTCGGCCACAAGCTGGTAGGCCCCGCGCGGCGCGTAGACCGAGATGCGCCCCGCGGCCAGCGCCTCCTGGCCGTCGGCCAGGCGCGAGGCCGGGTCTTGCCCCGACTCCAGCACCTCGCCGGTAAGAGGGTCCACGCCGGAACGCGCGCCGCGCCCCTGCGCGCCCCGGAACCAAACCACGGACAGCTGAGCCTCAGCGTCGGACAGGGTGAAGTAGATGTGCCCGGAGGACGGCCGGGAGAGATTGGTCACCTGCCCGCGCACCCAGACAAAGGGGAATTCGGCCTCCAGCACGTCGGTCAGCGCGCGGGTCAGATCGGATACGGCCAGGATGTGCGACACGCTCACGGCTCCTATTCGGCGACCACGGCCACGGCCGCGCCCAGCATCACCAGGCCTGCCCCGCGCCGGGCGAAGCCCCAGGTCCGGCCGCCTAAGGCGGCGCCCCGCCCGCGTGCGGCCAGCCAGGCATACAGCGACACCACGCCCAGGCAGGTGGGCAGGATCACCATTGCCACCAGCAGCATGTCCGGGGCGGACAGTGCCCGCATGTCCACAAAGCCCGGCAAAAAGCCGCAATAGAAGGCAATGACCTTGGGGTTGCCCAGGGACACGCAAAAGCCGCCCGCAAAGGTTCGCGCCAGGCTCCGATGCTCCCGCGCCGTTCCGGGCGCAGCCTCTGCGGCGACTGGGGCCGGGGGCGCAAGCAGGCAGCGCAGTCCCAGGTAGGCCAGATAGGCCGCGCCCGCCCACTTGAGGACCGTGAAGCCCCAGCCCAGCTGCTGCGCCAGCACGGAAAGGCCCAGCATGGCGGAAAAAAGATAGAAGGCGTCGCCCAGAATGATGCCCACGCCCCACAAAAATGCCGGGACGAACCCGCGCGCCAGGGCCTGGCCCACAACTGCGGCCACGCCCGGGCCGGGGATGGCGGCGAACACGAAGGTGGCCAGGGCGAGGGCCGCCGCGCCCTCGATGGTCAGTGCGGCTGTCATGGCGTGTGGCGCTCCTTGGCGTCCGGCCGGGAACGGCTGGCAGGGCCGACACGGCTGGACAGCGCAAAGGCATACGCCGAAACCGGCGCGCTGTCCAAGCCCGCCCCTGCGCTTGAAACACAGGCCGTTCGCCACGATTCCGGTCCGCCTTCCCCTTGCGCGCCCCCGAACCAAGGGCGTCGCCGCGTCCGGGCGCGGCCCCATACGATCCGGGCAGCCCAGTGGGCCCGCCTCCGCATTTGCACTGGCGGGGCGGCAAGGCTTCGGGCTATGCTCGGGCCATGAGTCCCATCCGCGCCCCGCGCCCCGTCCGTTCCGGACGCGCCTTCACCCGGCCCAAACGGTCCGACGCCCACCGGGTCGGCTCCCCTGCGGTCCGCGAGGCCACGGGCCGCACGCCTGCCGCCGGGCCCGCCGCCGCTTCCGGGCCCGCCGCCGCTTCCGGGCCGGCCTTGCCCCGCGCGCCCTGGCCGGACCTCGCCCCGCTGGTGGACGGCACGCCGCCAGGCCGCCTGCCGCACAAGCAGGCCCGGCTGTGGAGCCTGGTGCTGCGCGCGCGCCGCGTGCCGCACCGCGTGCGCAATTTGCCCGGAGGCTACACCATCCAGACGCCCCAGCGCTTCGCCCGGCAGGCCGTTGAGGAGATCCTGCTCTACCACAAGGAAAACCTGACCCCGCACCCGGACATCCCCCTCACTGATCCCCAGGAGCGCGTCCGGCCCACGGTGGCGGCCATGCTGGCGCTCTGCGCGTTTTATTCCCTGACCCAGCGCCCCTGGCCGGGCCTGGGCTCCTACCCGCAGTACTGGCACAGCGTTGGCGTGGCCGACGCCTCGGCCATGCTGGACGGCCAGTTGTGGCGCGCGGCCACGGCCCTGACCCTGCACGCCGATGCGGCCCATCTGGCCAGCAACGTGGTCATCGGCGGGGCGTTCCTGATTCTCCTGGCGCGGCGGGCGGGTTCGGGCACGGCCTGGCTCCTGGCCGTGCTGGCGGGGACGCTGGGCAACCTGCTCAACGCCCTGGCGCACCTGGCCATGAACGGGGGGCACCTGTCCGTGGGCTTCAGCACCGCCGTGTTCGGCGCGGCAGGGGCCCTGGCCGGGCTCAAGGCCGCCAGCGGCGACGGGGACTTTCGGCCCGGAGCCATGGTCGGCCGCAACATGGGCCGGGGCTGGCTGCCGCCCGTGGCCGCCGGGTTGGCCCTGGTGGCAAGCCTGGGCACGGCGGGAGACAATACGGACATCGGGGCGCACGTGTTCGGCCTGCTGGCCGGGCTGGGCCTGGGCGGACTGGCCGGACGAATGGCCCTGCGTCTGGGCAGGCCGGACGAGTGGGCGCACGGGCGCTGCAACGACGCCTACGGCGTGGCCGCCGCGCTGATTCCCGCCCTGGCCTGGGCCTGGGGCTGGCTGGCGCGCTGAAGAATTCCTATGCGCCGGAGCACACGCAGCGGGCGTGGAACTGGCAGGTGTCGTCCTGCCACCAGATGAAGCCGTGCTCGGCGTCGGCGTACCAGGAGGCCGAGTAGGATTTGCGGTCCGCGCTCCACAAGCGGCGCTGGGCGGGCTCGAACACGCCCGGCAGACAGAGCTGGCGCAGGTCCGGCTCGGGCAGAAGCAGGGTCGCCAATTCCTCCACCGTGGGCAAACGCCAGCCGCGCACCCCGCCGAAGCCCTGGGCATCCAGCCGCTTGGCGTGCTCCCGCGCCCCGGCCAGGGTCACGGCATAGGCGCTGCCGCCGCGTTGCCACAAAAGGCCGGTCGATTCATCGCGCACCAGCTGCCCCCCCTCGCCGTCCAGGACGCGGAAACGCTCCGGTGCGCTCGCCTGGGGTCGCCACAGGGCGTCCAGCCCGAAGCGCTCCCTGGCCCCGGACAGGGGCTGGCGCACGGGACGGGAGCGCAGGACGCCCGCGGTCGCGCGCCGCGGGGCGGGGGCGGGCTCTCCTGCTTCCGGCGGCAAGGCGCAGACGGCCTCGCGCAGGCGGGTCCAATGGGCCGAGAGGCCGTCCAGCTCCGCCAGCAGGGCGCGGGCGGAGGACGGCCGCAGGGCCGGACGCTGCGCACAGCAACTGGCGAAAAAGGCGTCGAACCGCTCGTCCAGGCCGGGGCGCAGAAAGCTGGACAAAAGGCCATCCTGCGGCAGCCGACCGGTGAGGCAGCGGAACAGCGTCACCCCGGCGGAAAAGATGTCGGCCCGCTCGTCGGCCGTGGCCGGATCGGCCTCCTGCTCCGGCGCGGCGTACCAGGGCGAGCCCACCACGGCCCCGCGCGGCCGCCCGGCCTCGCGCTCGCCCCGCAGCCGCGAAAGGCCGAAGTCGATGAGCTTCAGCTCGTCGGATCCGCCGGGGAAATCGTCTGGCCGGTGGGCCAGCATGAGGTTGAAGGGCTTCACGTCGCGGTGCAGCACGCCCTCGTGATGCAGGCGCGCCAGGGCCGAGGCCAGCTGCCGCGCCAGATCGAGGGAGCGCGCCACTCCGAGCGCCCGGCAGGGCTCCTCCACGCGCGGGCCTTCGCCCAGCTGCGCGCCCAGGTTGTCGCAGTAGTACTCCATGACGAAAAAGGGGCGGCCGTCGCGGTCCTCGTCCACGTCCAGCACCTGGGCCACGCCCGGATGCCGGATGCCCGCCATGAGCGCGGCCTCGCGGAAGAAGCCCCGGCGCAGGGCGTCCTGGTCCGCCGTGGCGGCCAGCTGCTCCGAGGGCCGCAGAAGCTTCAGCGCCACCACGCGGCCGGTGTGCGGCATGGCCGCCTTGTACACCGCGCCCATGCCACCGCGCCCCAGCAGGCCCAGCACCTCGTAGCGTCCGATGCGCCGCATCGCCACCTCCCTAGCCGTTGCGACGGAACGCGCAGCGTTGCATCGCCCGCGCGTCCAGGCCGAACAGTCCTGGTTCCATCATAGCCCCGGGCGCGCCGCCGCGCCAGCCCCTTGCGGGCAGGCCCAAAACGAGAACCGCCCGCGCCTCCGGAAACGATTCCGAAAGGGCGGGCGGCCAGAAGACTTGAAGCAAAGGGAAGCGGCCGGGCCGCAGCCCCCCGCGCATGTCGCTACAGGCGGCGCTCCAGCAACTCCACCAAGGCATGTTCCAGGGCGGTGCGGCAGGTGTCCGCCGGGCAGCCGGCCACGGCGCGGCAGTCCTCGGTGGCGTCGCGGTCGACGAAGACCTGACGCAGGGGCGCGGCGCCGGAAGGCGTCAGCAGCACCAGCACTCGGCCCTGGCAGAAGTCCGGCTCAAGCTCGCCCGCAGCGGAACGCCCCATGGCCTGGGCCGGGCGCGAAGATCCAGCGGCCACGCGGTTGCGCTGGGCCGACTCGTGCAGGCCCATAAGTTCCGCGCCGTCGACGCCCTGGCTGCTGTCGGGCAGCCAGTAGTGCAGCTGCTCGGAGTAGCCATGGCCCACGGAGTCCTGGGGCAGACGCAGCTCCTCGGACATGAGGCCCATGTCGGCCGTGCGCATGTTGCCGCACAGCAGGTGCACGTCCAGGTCGTAGCGGGCCGGGCCGGAGGCCTTCAGGGTGTAGCCGCGCGCGGCCAGGGTGCGGGTGACGAAGCCGCGCAGGGAGGCGTCGTCGCGCGCGGCGAGCACCGGGCGGCCCTTGGCGTCCAGTTCGTACAGGTTGACGCGCAGGGTGTAGTCCGCCGGGGCGCGTCCGAACTCGCCCAAGGGCTTTACCACAAGGTTGGGGTCGCGCGCGGCGCAACCCGCCAGAAGGCTCAGCGCCGCCAGGGCGGCCAAAATCAGCTTCCGCTGCATGGAATGCTCCTTTCAGGAAAAACGCACGGCGGAACGCCGCAAGACCCTGATAGCCCATAGGTACGGCCCCGGCAAGCCCCAAGGCTTGCCAGCCCGCCCGGCTGCGCGTACTAACACCGCCAGCGGAGGAGCTATGGCACGATTCGCCGTGCGCGCCAAGGGGCCGCTGGAGGCGCTGCTGCGCCTGATCGGACTGGCCCTTGTCATGGGCCTGGCCGTCTACGGCTTCTGGAAAAACAGCGAGCGCACCCTGGAACGCATCACCGCGGGCGCGGCCCTGGCAGATGAAACAGCCAGCCTGAGCGAGGACCAGCGCGCCCATGTGCGCGCCTTCACCACGGCCATGCGCCAACGCTACGGCGTGGAGACGCGCCTGCAGGTGACGGACGGCCCCCTTGCGCCCCCGGAACAGGACGGCAAGACGCTGTACATCGGGCTTGCGCCCGCCAGAGGCGAGGCGCTGGTGCGGCTGCCGCCGCTCATGGCCGGGGCGCTGGGTCAGGACTTCAGCCGCCAGCTTTCCGAAGAGCACTTCCCTTTCCACTTCGCGCCCGGGCGCGACTGGCGCAAGGGCCTGCTGCTCGCCCTGGACCTGCTGGAAAGCCGCCTGTCCGCCCTGCACGCCACGGACAACGCGGACACCACAAACGCAACGCCCCCAAGCGGTGGCGATAAGGACATGAAATGACAGAGCTTCCACGTGTCACCATCTACACCGACGGCTCCTGCCTGGGCAACCCCGGCCCAGGCGGCTACGCGGCGGTGCTGCTCTCCGGCCCGCACAGGAAGGAGCTCGCCCAGGGCTTTTCCGGCACCACCAACAACCGCATGGAGATCATGGCCGTCATCGCCGGGCTGGAAAGCCTCAAGACCAGAAGCGCGGTGGAGATCGTCACCGATTCGCAGTACGTGAAGAAGGCCTTCACCGACCGCTGGCTTGCGGGCTGGCAAAAGAACGGCTGGAAGACCGCCGCCAAGCAGCCGGTCAAGAATCAGGATCTCTGGAAGCGCCTGGTGCCGCTCATCGAGGCGCACGAGGTGAAGTGGCGCTGGGTGCGCGGCCACAGCGGCGACCCGGAAAACGAACGCTGCGACCAGCTGGCGCGCGGCGCGGCCAGCGGAAGGAACCTGCCGCCGGACCAGCAGGGCTAGGCCCAAAGGCTAGCCGAGAGGGGCGCAGGGCCCAAGCTCCGCGCCCCACGCCCAGCGTTTGGGCAGAAGCAGGCGAAAGGAGCGCCCGCCGTGGACCATTTGGGCCAGGGCGTCCGGGGCGCAGCGCACAAAGCCCTTGATGGGCGCCGGACCGAAGCGCCGCATGGCCGCGAAGAGCAGCCAGCGCAGCCGGTCGGACCAGACGAGTTCCGGCCGCACGCTCCGCGCCAGCAGCGCGTCGTACTCGTCGGCTGCGTCGGCCCCGCGCGTTATGGCGCGCAGAACAGCCGTGGCCGCGTGCGCGCCTGTGGCCAAGGCATAAAAGATTCCCTCTCCGAACAGCGGCTCCACAAAGCCCCCGGCGTCGCCCGCCAGAACAAGCCGCCCGGAGCACGGGCGCGCCAGGGCGTTGCCGTAGGGCAGCGGATGCCCGCGCAGGGGAATCTGCTCCGCCCCGGCCACGCCCAGCAGGCGCAGGTAGTCGCGGAACAGCGCGCCGAAGTCCTCGCCGCGCCGCCGCAGCCCGCAAATGCCCGCCTTGGCCCCGCGCGGCCCCGGAAACACCCAGCCGTACCCGGCCGAGGGCACGCAGGGCCCGCCCACGTGCAGCTCCGGCGCGCGCACCTGGCGCGGAAAGCACCCCGGACCTTGGCCCACGGGCAGTTCCACCTCGATGGCCGCGGCAAGGTTCTCGCGCCAGGCCCGGCGCGCGGCGTCACCGCGCCCCAGCGCGCGGCGCGTGGCGGAGTTCACGCCGTCGGCCCCGATGACGAACCCGGCGCGCAGACGCTCGCCGTCCGCCAGCAGCACCTCGCCCGCCGCCGCGTCGCAGGCGGCGACCACCCGGCCGAAGAGCGGCTCGGCTCCATGCGCCACGGCCTCTTGCGCAAGCAGGGCATCGAGAACCGGCCGCTCCACAAAGCGGAAGGGTTCGGCCGCGGCCCCGCGCAGCAGTTCGCGCCCCTGGTGCAGAAATACGTATTCCGGCGTGGCGTGGAACAGTCCGCCGCGCGCGGCCAGGTCGGCCTCCCCCAAGCCGAACACGCGGTCCAGGGCGTCCATGCTCTTGGCCGTGAGCAGGCCGCCGCACAGCTTGAAGCGGGGATGCGCCAGGCGGTCGATCAGTCCCACGCGCAGGCCACGGCCCGCAAGCACCCGCGCCGCCGCCGAACCGGCCGGACCAGCCCCGGCCACCAGCACGTCAAAATCCTTGACCACGCCCCCCTCCCTACGTACACATTGCGCGCAATGCTGCTCCGTGGCGGTGTGTAGCGCGCCCCCGCCCCGTGGGCAAGCCCATGTCCTCACAAGGAGACGCATGTCCGCACGCACCCGCCCCTTTGACGCCCTGCTTTTCGACTTCGACGGCACCCTTTCGCGCCTGACCATCGACTTCTCCAGGCTGCGCCGCAAGATCACCGCCCTGGCCGAGGCCTTTCTGGGCGAAGAGCCCGAACCCTCGGACCTGCCCGTGCTGGAATGGATCGGCGTCATCGCCGGGGAAATCGCCCTCATGGACGAGGAGTTGGGCAAGCAGTTCCACACGCGCGGACGCCTCATCATCCAGGCCACGGAGCTGGACGCAGCCCGCGACGCCGAGCTGTTCCCCGACACCCGGCCCCTGCTGGCCGGGCTGCGCGCCGCCGGGGTCAAGACCGGCATCCTCACGCGGAACTCCACCGCCGCCGTCAAGGCCGTGTTTCCGGACGTGGCCGCCTGCTGCGACGCCTTTCTGGCCAGGGAGGACACGCCCAACGTCAAGCCCCACCCGGACCACGCGCTGTTGGTGCTCAAGCGCCTGGACGTGGCCCCGGAACAGGCCTTGCTGGTGGGCGACCACCCCATCGACATCGAGACCGCGCGCCGGGCCGGACTGGCCGCCGCGGCCGTCACCTGCGGGCACTCGCAGCGCGAGGCCCTTGCCGTGGCCCGGCCCGACTTCATCGCCAGCGACTGCCGGGCCCTTGTGACAGAACTGGCCCAGCTGGCCCTGCTGCCGGGGATGTGACCTGCCGCCCCCGGCGCGCCGACCGGAGAGGATCGCCACATGGAACAGCGAATAAAACGCAGCGCCCTCAGGCCAGGCATGTACGTCATCAGCCACGGGCTGGGCACCTTCGACAAGCCCCTGGTGCGGGTGGGCAAGCCCCTGCTCACGCCTGGGGACATCGCCCTGCTGGTGCCGGAGGACGTGGAAGACGTGACCGTCGAAACCAGCGTGAACCTCTCGCTTTTGGGCCAGGAGCGGCCTGTGGGCGTGCCCATCACCACGGCCCTGTCCGACGAGCTGGCCATCGCCCGCAAGCTGCACGCCGACGCCCTGGGCCATGTGAAGAGCTTTGTGGACGACGTGCGCCGGGGCACACAGATCGACCACCGCGCGGCCAAGCCACTGGTGGAGAACTTCATCGACAGCGTCTTCCGCAACGAGAACGCCGCCATCACGCTTTTCAAGCTGCGCGGCTTCGACGAGTACACCTACACCCATTCCATCAACGTCAGCCTCCTGGCCATCCTGTTCGGCAGGCAGCTTGGACTGGAGCGGCCGCAACTGCTCACCCTGGGTCTGGCGGGCATGTATCACGACGTGGGCAAGGCGCGCATTCCCGAGGCCGTCCTGAACAAGCCCGGCAAGCTCAGCGAAGCGGAATTCCAGCTCATGAAGACCCACCCGCTTGAGGGGTACAAGATCATGGCGAACCAGCCGGAACTGGCGCCGGAGATACTGCGCGCGGTGGTGGAGCACCACGAGCGCCACGACGGCTCCGGCTACCCGCGCGGCCTCACCGGCGACGACATCGGCCTGTTCTCGCGCATCATCGCCGTGGTGGACGTGTACGATGCGCTGACCAGCCGCCGGGTCTACAAGGACGCCATGGCCCCGGCCAAGGCCCTGGGCATGATGTACCAGTGGCGCGACAAGGACTTCCCCCATCACGCCATCGAAAGCTTCATCCGCTGCGTGGGCGTGTACCCGGTGGGCAGTTTCGTGCGCCTCTCCGGCGGCGAGTACGGCATCGTGGCCAGCGTCAACCCCCTGCGCCCCACCAAGCCGGAGGTCAAGGTGGTCATGGACGCCAAAATGCGCCCGCAAATCCCCCGCTGCCTGGACCTGCTGGCCCTGGAGGGCACGCCCCAGGCCCAGGACATCGACCGTGTGCTCAACCCGGCCGAGCACAAGATCGATGTGGAACCTTTTTTCCTGGCCTAGCCTCCGGCGGCAGCTTTTTCCCCCTCCCAAAACTCACAACCTGCTGATTTTCCTGTGACGCCTCTTTGGAACGGCTTTTGAATCATGGCCGTCCAAAGGAGCATCCCATGCAGGAAGTCACCACCGCCGAAGCCCGCACCGCCACGATCTTCGATCAGCTGCGCAGCGGCGTGCTTGTGGACAGCTCGTCCAAATCCCGCGCGTTCTCGGATTTTCTGGGCCTGATGGCCCAGTCCACCACCGCCGTCTCCGGACAGCAGGACGCGTCCTACCAAATACATGCCGCCCAGGACGCCGAAGCCCCCCGTTCCGCCCAGGCCGAAACCGGCGCGCAGATCGCCGCCGCAACCCTCGGCTCGACCGCAAGCGCCGTTTCCGACGCGGCGGCCCAGGCCGATGCCGATGTCCAGGCCAACATCCCGGCAAACGTCCAGGCAGCCCTCCAGACGACCCCCCAGGCCAGCATCCAGGCCGCCACGCAGGCGGAGGCGCGCCCCGCGCTGAACACCAAGGTCGCCAAGAACGCCACCGGCTCCACCGCCGCCTCGGCCGCGGCCTCGGCCAAGAACGTCCCCGTATCCCGCGAGGCCTTCGAGGAAGCCAAGCCCCTGCTGCTCAAGGCGGGTTGCTCGGACAAGGACATCGCGGAGCTTTCCGCCCAGGTGCAGGCGGGCAGCCTCACCTGGGGCCAGCTCATCCAGAACCTGGGCAGCCGCATGACCGGCGCCAAGAAGGCGGTCACCCTTTCGGACGGCGAGGCCGCAGAGCTCCAGAGCCTGTTCCAGAAGATGGGCTTCGCCTCCGAGGCCGCCACGCAGATGGTCCGCTCCGTGGCCAAGGGCGACGGGCTCAGCGTGCTTTCGAACATCCAGAACAAGCTGTCCACCCTGTCCGACGACAGCACGCTCGGAATGGACAAGGGCGAGCTGGCGACCTTCTTCAAGGCCATGGGCCTGCCCGCAAAGACCGCCCAGGCGCTCACCGCCGCCCTCGGCCCGGAGAGCACCGTCGCCGACATGAAGAACGCCCTGGCCGCAATGGGCCAGTCCCTTGCGGAACAGCGCACCAAGACCACCGCGGCGGACGCCGAACTCGCCAAGAACCTGGGCAAGATCATGGAAAAGGACGCGGCCAAGCACGGCCGCGACACCACCCAGACCGTGGCCGAATCCACGCAGGGCTCGTCCCGCGCGGAGGTGGCCTACGAGCTGAAGACCAAGGACCGGAACGACACCAGCTGGTTCGACCAGCGCGAGCAGAACAGCCGGCAGCAGGCCAGCCAGCAACAAAGCAGCCAGCAGTCGTCGGGCCAGCAGCAGAACAGCCAGCAGTCCTCAAGCCAGCAGAAGGCCAGCGACGACTCCTGGCGAGGGTTCAACGCCAAGGTACGCACAGAGGACGCCGCGACCCAAAACGGCCAAGCCTCCGCCGCAGGCGGCCAGCAGCAGGCCGAGTCGGGCAAGGCGTCCCTGGACGGGCTTTCCCACGCCGGACAGGCCGCGGCGCAACCCCAGGCCAAGACGCAGTCCGCCCAGCAGACCAAGGGGTTTGAAAAGGTCGCCGCGCCCAAGGTGCTGGACCAGATCACCGAGGCCGCGTTCAAGGACCTTGGCCAGGGCCGCAAGCAGATGACCATCCAGCTGGACCCGGAGAATCTGGGCAAGGCGCAGGTGATCCTGCAGGTCAAGGGCAAGGAGGTCAGCGCGCTCATCCAGGTGGAGGACGCGCAGACCGCGGCCATGCTGTCTTCGAACATGGACAGCCTCAAGAAGTCGCTGGAGGGTCAAGGCCTTACCGTGCAGAACCTGGAGGTGCAGGCCGGGCTGGCCTCGCGCCAGGACCAGCAGGCCTTCAACACCGACCAGCACAATCAGGCCCAGGAGCAGCAGGAGCTTTCGCGGCTGTTTTCCCAGCTGCGCATGATGCGCTCCGACGGCGCGGACATGGCCCCGGATATGCAAAACATGCACATGCGGGCAATTCTTGCCGACCAGGGCCTGCACATCGTCGCCTAACACGAGACACGAGGTTTACGCCATGAGCACCGTCAGCGGCACAAGCAGCACTTCCAGCACGGACAGCAGCACCACCACGCACAAGACCACGCTGGACCAGGAAGACTTCATGACCATCCTGCTGGCGCAGCTCAAGTACCAGGATCCCAACGATCCCATGGACGACAAGGAAATGGCCTCGCAGGTGGTGCAGTACTCCAACCTTGAGGCGCTGAACAACATCAACGAGGGCGTGCAGACGCTGGTCGAGTCCACCAGCTCCACCTCGCTCACCTCGGGCGTCAACTACATCGGCAAGAGCATCAAGAGTTCCGGCTACAACCTCACCGTCAACGACGGAACCGTCAGCACGCTCTACTACAGCCTGGGCGAAGCGGTCACCAACGTCACCGCCAACGTCTACGACAAGGACGGCGACCTCATCCGCTCCGAATCGCTCGGCTCCAAGGGCATCGGCGACTACACCTACGTGTGGGACGGCAAGGACACAGACGGCAACGTCATGGCGGACGGCACTTACGGCGTCATCGTCCGCGCTGAAAACGCGGAGGGCGAGAAGGTGCTGGTGCAGTCGCAGATCAGCGGCGTGGTCACCGGGGTCAAGACCTCCAGCGGCACGGTGTACCTGGAGCTCGCCGACGGACGCACCGTGGAGCTCGCCAACGTCACAGAGGTGGTCAACACCGCCGCCACAAGCACGTCCACCGGCTCGTAATCCGGGCTGGAACAATTCGGAAACGGTCGATCACAGGAATTCACGACAGGGGTTCAAGGAGGTCAGGCAATGTCTCTCACATCTTCACTGTACCAGGGCATCACCGGTCTGCACGCCCACTCTCAGGCCATCTCGGTCATCGGCAACAACCTGGCGAACGTCAGCACCACGGGCTACAAGGGGTCGAACATCTACTTCTCCGACCTCATCAGCCAGGACATCGCCACCGCCGCGGGCAACTCGCAAATGGGCCTGGGCGTCCAGGTCGCCGCGATTTACGCCGACTTCGCCCAGGGCGCCATCGAGACCACCACAGAGTCCACGGACCTGGCGCTCGGCGGCAAAGGCTTCTTCACCGTCAAGCGGCCCGACACGGAAAACAACTACTACACCCGCGCGGGCAACTTCCGCTTCGACTCCAAGGGCTACCTGGTGGACACCAACGGCTACCGCGTGCAGGGCTGGGCCATGCAGCGCGCCACCTCCGCCACCACCGGCAGCACCGACTACGCCATCTACGGCACGCCCACCGACGTGCTTGTCTCCAATTTCCAGGCGCCGGCTTCGGCCACCACCTCCATTCAGATGGTGACCAACCTCGATCCCACCAGCGACAGCCAGTGCGACTCGACCAACAATCCGTACTTCGCCATGTTCGAAACCTGGGACGGCACGGCCGACACGCCGCTGGCCAGCACCAGCTACGGCTACAGCAACACCATCAAGGTGTACGACGCCACCGGCACCCCGCACACCGTCACGGTGTACTACGACAAGGTCACCATGAACTCCAACGCCGGCGCGGACACCGTGTGGGAGTACATGGTCACCTGCAATCCCGAGGACGACGGCCGCACCATCGGCGGCACCAACGTCAAGGGCACCAGCGCGGCGGGCATCCTCATGGTCGGCACCATCACCTTCCGCTCCGGCGAGATGGTGGGCCAGAGCGCGTATACCCTCAAGAGCAACGCCTCGGGCAATCTCAAGGGCCTGGACCAATGGACCTTGGCCGACTTCTCCACCTCGGGCTATCCCATGATGACGGCGAACTTCATCCGCGCCAGCAACGCCAGCTCGGCCACCTCGGTGGACGCCGCGCCCATCACCGTCGACTTCGGAATGCGCAGCAAGAACCGCACCTGGACCCAGGCCAACGGCACCATCGCCAGCAACGCCTCGGCCATCGGCAACAAGACCAGCAGCGCGGGCTGGCTGCCCAGCATGGGCAACTCGGCCATCAGCGCCCTGGCCACCCAGTCGTACGACACGGGCGGCTTCACCACCCTGTACCAAAGCCAGGACGGCTACACCGCGGGCTATCTGCAAAGCGTGTCCGTGTCCGAGGACGGCGTGCTCTCCGGCGTGTTCTCCAACGGCCAGGAGATGGAGCTCTACACCCTCACCATAACGAGCTTCACCAACCAGTGGGGGCTCCGGCGCGAGGGCAGCAACCTCTTCAGCGAAACGCGAGACTCCGGCTCCGCGCTCACCGGCATGGCCAAGACCGGCGGCAGAGGCTCCATCACTTCCAACGCGCTTGAGGCCTCCAACGTGGACATGGCCACGGAGTTCGTGGACCTGATCACCTCCCAGCGCGGCTTCCAGGCCAACTCCAAGGTCATCACCACCGCCGACACCCTGCTCGGCGAAGTCATCGCCATGAAGCGTTAGGCCTTCCCAAGCCTCTCCATACCCCTGTGCGACCCCGTCCGGCCCGACCAGCCGGGCGGGGTCCAGCCATGTTTGGCGGGCAAAAAATGCCGTGTCCCGGCGCAACGCCAGGGAGGATATCTTCCGGTGCAGAAGGGCGCGGAGGTCAATCCGCGGCGGAAAGGATGGCCGCCAAGCGCTCCAGCTGGGAAAGGGCTTCCGCCTCCCAGGCCGGGGAAAGGTCGGCGTTCTGGCCGGACATCTCCAGCTGCGAGGCCAGCAGGCCCCAAAACGGCGCGACCCCGTGCGCAAGGGGGCTGGACTGGCCGCGCTCGCGCGAGAGGCGCACAAGGCCCCGGCCCAGGCCCGGCAGCGACGCCCGAAGCGACACGGCCAGGCGCGGAAAGGTTCCGGCAAGCGCGGCCCAGGCTTGGCGCACCGCTTCCTCGGACCCGGCCGCAAGGCGCCACAAGAAGAAGCGCCGCCAAAACTCCCCGGCCAGGTCTGCCGCGTCCTGCGGCTCCGGCGGCCCCAGGCGGCGCAGCCCAAAGAGCCCCTCCGGGGTGCGCGCGGTCTCGAAAACGGCGAGCCCCGGCAAACGGATGCGCTCCAGCCGTGCGCGCGCGCCTTCGGCCATCAGCACCGCCACTGCCGCCACAGGCCGGGGGGCCAGGGCGCGCGCGCACCGCCGCTCCGCCCTGCGGCAGGTCCAGCAGCCCCGCGCGCAGGACAGGCGCGAGCGCAACACCACATGCCCCGGCTGATAGGGGGCCGTGTCCCAGGGGTTCACGTGGCCCACGGAGAGGTTCAAAGTGGGCGCGCCCATCCAGGCGGCCAGGTGCATGGGGCCGGTGTCCGGAGTGACCATGAGGGCCAGGCCGCGCACGAACTCGGCCAGTTCGGCGACAGAAAGCCGCCCGGTGAGGTCGGCCAGGGGCAGACGGCTCTCCGCACGCACGGCCTCGGCCACGGGGCGGTCGGCCGGCCCCCCCAGAAGCACGGGCTTCAGGTCCCGCTCAAGCAGGGCGCGGCACAATCCGGCGTAAAAAGCGGGATCCGGGCGCTTGCCCGGTTCGCTGGCGCCCACGAACACGCCCACCTTGCCCCCGGAGCCGGGCGCGGGGCGCGGCGGCTCGAAACCCGTCAACCTCGGCACATCCAGGGACACCAGGTCCAGGCCGTTCAGGTCGGCCCAATGGAAGCGGTTGTGGCGGCCAGCGCCCACCAGCCCGGCCCGGTACAGCTGCCAGGCCCCGCGCATCCGCAGCGCGCCATCGGCCTCGCGCACGGGGCCGAGCTTGATGTCCGCCTCCAGGCTTCCGGCCAGGCGCGCGGCCTCCTCGCGGATGCTCAGGTTCACGATGAGGCGGTACCTGCGCCCGGCCAGGGCCCCGGCCTGGGCCGCAGACCAGGGGATGTAGGTGACGGGCGGGCTTACGGGCATAAGGGGGCGGAAGAACTGCTCCTCGGCAACCACGTGGCGCTCGCGCCCGGGGTAGCAGCGCGAAAGCCACAAGAACAGCGGGAAGGACAGGATCAGGTCGCCCATGCGCTGCATCTGCAGCACCAGGACCGGATCTGCCGCCATGCCTAGGCTCCAGCCCCCCGCCTGGCGGGGAAATGCTCCTCGATGAGGCCCAGGAGCGTGCGCAGGCGATGGTCGTAGGTGTGCTCGGCCAGCACGCGCGCGCGCCCCGCCTGGGCCACCCGGCGGCGCAGGTCCGCATCGGCCAGGCAGCGCTCCAACTGGGCAGAGGCATCCTCCGGGCTTTCGTAGAGCATGATCTCGCGGCCGGGCTCGAACATGCGCTCCAACTGGGCGCGGTGGTCGGTAAGCAGAAAGGCCCCGGCCGCGGGCACGTCGAACACCCGCTGGTTCACCGCGCCCTTCATCTGCACGCTGGTGCAGTTGAAGTTCACATCGCTCTGCGGGTAGAAGCCGGGCAGTTCCTCATAGTAGTTGACCTCCGGGTGCAGGCGCAGGCCAGGCGCGGCGGGCAGCAGCTCACGCCAGCCGGGGTCGCCCGCCACAAGCGGAGAAAAGGGCAGGGTGCGGCGCACGCAGCCCAGGCGATAATCCAGTGTCGCCCGCCAGACCACGGCGGTTTCGTAGGCGGTGCGGCGCTCCACGCCCAGGGCGTCCATCTCCGGGGCGAGCTCCGGCCTGTTGGCCGCGACAAAAGTGCGCACGTTGCGCTCGCCAGAGGCCGCGAACTCCGCCGAAAGCGGCACGAAGGCGGCCAGAAGCGCCGGGCCGGGCCGGGCGGCGGCCAGCCTGCGGGAGGTCTTGAGGAGCATGGAGTTGCCCACGAAGGACACCGGCGCCCGCCATTCCGGCCTGCCGAGCCTTCCGGGACGAAAGCGCTCCGGGTCGGTTCCCAGGGGCAGCCAGGCCACCTTGGAGAAGCCCAGGGAGCGCACCGCGTCCAGACTGTCGGCGTCCCAGCTCAGCACCAGGGCGTTTTCGGCGTCTGGGGGGGGATACACGGGCAGGATGAACTCCGGGTTGTCCACGAACCAGGACACCAACGGCAGCCGCATGTCGTGCGCCAGGGACTGGAGCACGCCCTCGCGGTCCACGCCCAGGTGGTTCACGGTCAGCACGGCGTCGGGCCGGAAGGAGGCCACGGTTTCGCGCAGGGTCTCCACAAAACGCCGAGCGTCCATCTCCTTTGCGCCCAGGTCCAGCAGCAGGTGGGGAACCCCCTGCCGGGAGCAGGCGGCGGCCAGTTCGCCCAAAAGAAAATAGGCGCTGGTGAGCAACAGCAGGCGCGGAGGGCGCTTTTGGCGGCGGTTCATGCGCCAGACCCTAGCCGGGCCACGCGCGGCTGTAAAGACGGCAAAAGGCTAATCGACGCCGGCACCGACCTGGAGCGGCGGAAGCGGGGCTACGCGCACGGCGTTGCCCCCGGCGCGCTTGGCCTCGTACATGGCGGCATCGGCCCTGGCCAGCAGGGAATCCTGGTCGTGGCCGTGCAGGGGGAAGCAGGCCACGCCCACCGAGGCCCCCAGGAACAGCCTCCCGCCATCGGCCTCCGGGTCGTACAGGCACTCGCGGATCTTCTCGGCCACGGACAGGGCGTCTTCGGCGTGCAGCAGGTCCGGCAGCACCACCACGAACTCGTCGCCGCCAAGGCGGGCCACGGTGTCGGACTCGCGCACGCAGGCGCGCAGGCGCAGCGCCGTCTCCACCAGCACGCGGTCGCCGTGGGCGTGGCCGTAGGCGTCGTTCAAGCTCTTGAACTGGTCCAGATCCAGGTACAGAAGGGCCACGCTGGCCCCGCCGCGCTTGGCCCGGCGCAGGGCCTGGTCCAGCCGGTCGAGGAACAGCTGGCGGTTGGGCAGACCGGTCAAATGGTCGTGCAGGGCCATATGCCGCACGCGCTCTTCGCTGGCCTTGATCTCGGTCAGGTCCTGGGCGTTGAGCACCAGGCGATCGCCGCCCATGGGCGAGACCTTGAGCCGACACCAGCGCCGGGCCCCGCTGACGTGCTGGAAGGCGAACACCCGCTCCGGCGGATTCTCCTTGCGCATGTCGGCTTCCAGGCTGGCCACGAAGGCGCGGCGCTCCTCGGGCTGGTGGAAAATGCGGTCGGCCAGCACGCCCAGGGACGGGGTGTCCTCCAGGGAACAGCCCAGAAGCCGCTCCATGCCGGGATTGCAGTACTCCACGGCCCCGTTTCCCCGCACCACGGCGATGCCGTCGAACGACCCCTGCAGGATGGCCCCACGCTCCCGGCCCTCCTGCTCCAGGCGGTCGTACAGGGCGGAAAGCTCGCCGGTCATGGCGTTGAAGGCCCGCGCAAGATTGCCAAGCTCGTCGGCGGTCTCCACTTCCGCCCGCACGGAAAGATCGCCGCCGGCCACGCCCATGGCCGCGCGGGTCACGTCCAGAATGGGCCTGGCCAGCCGCCGCGACAGCACGTACACGCCCACGGCCAAAAGCACCGTGGCCCCCAGCGCCACCAGCACCAGGGTGACCGCCAGCCGTCCCGCCGGGGCGAAGGCCTCGGCCTGGGACATCTCCGCCAGCATGGCCATCTGGTAGGCGGGCAGCCAGCGATACGCGCCCAGCACCTGCACGCCCGCGTCGTTCTCATACTGCCCGCGGCCGTTGCTGCCCGCAAGGGCCTGCGCCACGCCCTGGGAATGGGTCTTGCGGCGGGCGCTCTCCATGTCCATCCGGCCGGAGGCCACCAGCAGGCTGGAGGAATCCACCAGGAAGGTCTCGCCCGTTTCGCCGAGCCCCGCCCGCGAGCGGATGATCTGCGAAATGGGGTCCAGGTTCAGGTGCAGGGCCAGCACGGCCAGAAGTCTGCCATGGTCGTCCTTCACGGGGGCGCTCACCGTCACCACCGGCCGAAGAGACTCCGGCGAGGGATACACGTTCTGCATGGACAGGCGCTGGCGGCCCTGGATGTAGAAGCTGTAGCTGGCGCGGTAGCTTCCCTCGCTGGCGGGGTTTGTGGAGAGGAGCACCTTGCCTCCGGTGGGGGCCAAGAGCAGGGCCTCGTGCACATCGGGCTTGGCCTGCGCGTAGTCCAGCAACAGCCGCCGCAGCTGCGGGCCCACGCGGAAGAAGCCGCGCCCGGCTCCGCCCTCGCCCTCGCGGGCGGCCAAGGAGCACAGGAACAGCAGATCGGCCCGCCGCTCCTCCACCCACAGGGCAAGCTCGGTCTCCTTCTGGCGCGAGGAGGTCTCGAGCCGCTCGAAAACAGCTTCTCGCAAGAGCTCCCTCGCGGCCAGCCAGCTCGCCGCTCCGGCGCACAGCACCACCAGCACGGAAAGCACCATGTAGGTGCTCACCAGGCGGGCCACCAAACTCTTGCGCACGGACCAACTCATCAGCGGGGTTCCCCGCTTGCTGGAGGATCGAGACGGGCGCGCAGGCGACGCTCGCCGCCCTCGATCACCACAAGAAACACGGTGCGCGCGGGGTCGCCGTCCTCATTGAAGGACAGCTCGCCCGTAAGCCCCTGGAAGCCCCGGACGGCCGCAAGCCCGGAACGCAGCGACACGGGGTCCGTGCTGCCCGTGCGGCTGGCCGTGTCCAGCAGCAGCTCCAGGGCGTCCAGGGTCAGGACGTGATTCTGCACCAGGGACAGGCCGGGCCTGGACGCCAGGGCCTGCGCCCTGACCAGCAGCGCCGGGTCCACCCCTTCGGCTGAAAAGTTGGTGGTGTAGAGCGCGCCCTGGGCCTCGGGAAGGGCATGAAAATCGCGGTCGGAGTCCCAGGAATCGCTGCCCAGGAACAGCCCGGAGAATCCGGCCGCGCGGGCCTGTGGAAGCTGCAGGGCCAGGTCGCCGGGAAAATTCGGCAGGAACAGCAGCTGCGCTCCGGCGGCCATCGCCCTTGAGAGCTGCGGCAGAAAATCCTGCGTGCCGCTGGCGTAGGGGACCATGGTCACGGCGGCTCCGGGCAGCGGAGCGAAGGCCGCGCGGAAAAAACCGGCCAGCCCGGCGCTGTAGGCGTCGGATTCATCGTAGAGCACGGCCGCGCGGCGCAGGCCAAGGGTGGAGTGCACCACGCGCGACAGGACCACGCCCTGGTCGCTGTCCAGCTGGCACATGCGGAAGACGAACTTTCGGCCCTTGGTGACCGCCGGATTGCTGGCCGTGGGGGTGATCATGGGCACGCGCAGGGCCTCCAGTGAAGCCGCCACGGGCAGGGCCTCGCGGCTCAGATAGGGGCCGATGACCGCGCTGACGCGCTCCTGCTGGACCAGGCGGGTCACCGCGGCCATGGACTGCTCCACCTGGCCTGCGTTGTCGGCCACCATGAGCCGGACGGGGAGCCTGCGGCCGCCCACCTCCACACCGCCGGCGGCGTTCACCTGCGCCACACGCGCCAGGGCCAGCTCATGCGCGTCGAAGCGCGGCGGGCCGCTCAGGTTGGCGATGAGCCCGATGCGCAGCTCCGTGCGCTCGGCGGGTTTTTCCGGCGCGCCGGAGCAGGCGGACAGAGCCAACACGGCTGCCAGGGCCGCAGAAAGTGCAAAGAGAAGCCTCGCGCGCATGTGTGAGTCCCCCCTTCCCTAAGCATCAGCAGCGGGCCGCAGGCCTGACGCCACGTACCAACTACTTAGCCTTCCGGGGCGGCCCTGACAAGCCCCGCGCCGCGTCTGCGCGATCATTGCGTCCGCCGCAACCCCATTCGCCTGGCCAGGGCCTCGTGCAGCTGCCGCGCCTCGGAAAGCCCCAGGAACCTGGCCAGCACGAAATAGGCCACGGCCCAGGCCGGAATAAGCAGCGCCCACACATACCGCGTGTCCGCGGTGGCCCAGGCGCCCAGCCCCATGAGCAGGCTGGCCGCCGCGCACTTGAGCGTGGGCGAGAGCGCCATGGGCCACTGCCCAAGCCTGTGCTTGAGCCTCCAGGCCAGCAGCCCCACGTTGACGTAGGACGCCACGGACACGGCCAGGGCGAGCCCGGCGTGGGCCATGACCCCCATGAGCGCGAAGCCCAGGCCGATGTTCACCGCCACGCACAGGGCCGCCACGGCCACGGGCAGGCGCGTGTTCTCCAAAGCGTAAAACGCCCCCACCAGCGGCCGCACCAGGGCGATGGCGGGCAGTCCCACGCAGTAGGCCACCAGGGCGGTCGCCGTGGCGCTCACCGCCTCCGGCCCGAAGGCCCCGCGCCCGAAAAGCAGTCCGATGAGCGGCGCGGCCAAGGCGATCAATCCGGCCATGGCGGGCAGGCTGATGAACAGGGACAGCCTCATGCTGGAGCGGATGACCTCCTGGAACTCGTCCATCTTCCCGGAAGCGGCCAGGCGCGAAAGGCTGGGCAACGCGGCCGTGCTGACCGCAAGGCCAAAGACTCCCACCGGAAACTGCACGAGCCGGTCCGCGTAGTACAGGTACGAAATGCTGCCCACGGGCAGGAACGAGGCCAAAAGCGTGCCCAAAAGCAGGTTGATCTGGTACACGGCCGAGCCCAGAATCGAAGGCAGCATGAGCCGTCCCATGCGCATGACCGCGGGATCGCGCCAGCGCCAGGGCCCGCGCCAGGAAAAGCCCAGCCGTCCCAGGTAGGGCTGCTGGAACAGCCACTCCGCCAGGCCGGAGGCCAGCACGCCCCAGGCCAGCGCGTAGGCCACGTTCCAGCCCATGGCCCAGCCGACAAGGGCCGAAAGGATGAAGCCCACGTTCAGCAGGCAGGGAGCGAAGGCCGGGGCGAAGAAGTGGTCCATGGCGTTCAGGATGCCCATGCACAGCCCCACGGCCGAGATGAACACGATGAACGGGAAGCAGATGCGCAGCAAATCCGCCGTGGCGCCAAGCAGCTCCGGGTCGCGGGCGAAGCCCGGCGCGATGGCCGCCGTGACCTGCGGGGCGAAAAGCATGGCCAAAAGGGTGATGACGGACAAGATGGCCAGGAGCCAGGCCAGCACCGAACGGGCCATCTCCTGGGCGCGGGCCTCGCCCTCCTCCGCCCGCACGCGGGAGAAGGTGGGGATGAAGGCCATGGTCAGCGAGCCCTCGGCGAACAGGCTGCGCAGCAGGTTGGGAATGCGGAAGGCCACGAAGAAGGCATCGGCGAAGAGCCCAGCGCCCAGCGCGAAGGCCGTGATGAGGTCGCGCACGAAGCCCAGCACGCGGGAGGCCAGCGTGGCCCCGGCCACAGTGGCCGCGCGCCGGGCGATGTGTCGGGATTCGGCGTTCATCGGAAGGCATGATAGCCCATGCGCGCCGGACTGTCACCACGCAGGCGCGGACACGGTCCGACGAAGACGCCGCCCGCCTAGGCCTCGGTCTGTTCGCTGAAAGGCCGCTCCACCTTCTCGCGGACCATGTCGCGAATGGCGCGCACCTTGGCCAGGCGCTCCTCCGGCGTTCCGGCGACGGCTTCAGGGTCCGGGAACGGCCAGCGCCAGCGTTGCGTGACGCCGGGGAACACCGGGCAGGACTCGGCCGTAGCCGTATCGCACACAGCGATGACGTAGTCGTAGAGCCTGCCCTGGCGGAACAGGTCGAAGACGCTTTGCGGCTTCTTGCCCGAAAGGTCGAGACCTTCCTCGGCCATGACCTGCCGCACCAGGGGGAGCACCTCCGGCGCGGGGTCGAGCCCGGCGCTCTCCACCTCGAAGGCGTCGCCCGCGAAGCGGCGCAGGAAGGCCTCGGCCATCTGGCTGCGGCCCGCGTTCCGGGAACACACGAAAAGAACCTTGAGCTTGTCCATGGGATTCCTCCGACCGATGTATGTCGCGGCGCCTAGCTGCCCAGGCAGGCCAGCTGCCCCACGGACCAGGGGCAGTGTCCGCAGGGGACCTCCAGGCCCAGGCAATCGCGCTCGAACGGCCCGGACACCCCGGACACGTCGCTGCACAGGGCTGCGCCGCAATCGCCGCAGGCGGGATACTCGGCCCGGCGCACCGTGTCCCGGAATAGCACGAATTCCGGGTCGCGCCAGAGCTCCTCAAGCGGCGTTGCGGAAATGTCGCCGAAATGTCGCGCATCGACACGCTTCCTGTCGCCAAGAACCCGGCACTGGTGGCCGTGCCACAAAAAATGGCAGGGCGACACGCGGCCACGCCAGTCGATGAAGGCCGCACAGCGCTCCATGAATGGGCAACGGCGGTCTTGCGGCCTGTCCGGCGCGGTCAGGGGCGGCAGGCGCAGCTCCAGTCCAAGGGCCCTGGCCCGGTTCCGCGCCTCGCCGAAGATGTCGGCCAGCCGGGCGCGCTCGCCCTGGTCCACGGCGGCCAGGCGCACCACGTTGAGCCAGACGCCCTGCTCACGCGCCTCGTCGCGCATCCGCAAAAACACGTCCAGAAAGGCCTGGTCGGCCGGACTGCGGGGAAACATCGCCGCCCCGCGCGGCACCGCGCCAAGGTCCAGGCCCTGCGCCTGGGCATCGGCTTGATGCCGGGAAAAAAGCGCAAGGGACGCGGCGCTCACGGGAAGAAAGAGCGCCTCCGCCTCGGAATCCGCGTCCATGGGCAGCAGGTGCGAGGCCAACAGGAAGTCCAGGCCCAAGGATGCGGCGCGTTCCACCAGGGCAGGCAGGGAGCCGACATTGCCCCGCATGAGCACGGTCTCTACGCCGATGCGCATGGGCCGCCCTGTCTCGCGCGAGGCATGGCGCAGCAATGCGGCGGCACGCTCCAGCGGATCGCCCAAACCGCCCGGCCGCCCCGGCCCGTGGCCAAGGTCCACCTCGCCATCATGGGACACGCAGGCCACGTCCAGCCCGGCCTCGGCCAGATCGCGCGCCAGGCCGCCATCAAGCGGCAGGCCGTTGGTCTGCAGGCCGCACCAGCCGCCCTCGGGCTGGCGCTGTTTGACGAAGCGCACCATGCGCGGCAGGTCCGGGTGCAGCAGGGGCTCGCCCATGCCGTTCAGCACCACGGCGCGGGCGTGGCGCAGGGGCTCGCCCAGCCGCTCAAACAGGCCGAAATCCAGGTCGCCAAAGCCACCTTCCCAGCCGGGCTGGCAGCGAGCGCACATGGCGCAGGAAAGATTGCAGCGGGTCGTGGTCTCTATGAACAAGGTCTCAGGAAAATCGCTCATGCGAGAAAAACCGCTCCTTACTGCTGGCAGTCCACGCGGCACACCTGGGACAGGCTGCCTGGATCATTTGGGAACCAACGACGCTTGAGCCACAGGGCCACATGCACCAGGCCGATGAGCACCGGCACCTCCACCAGCGGCCCGATGACCGCGGCGAAGGCCTGGCCCGAATCCAGGCCGAACACGGCCACGGCCACGGCGATGGCCAGCTCGAAGTTGTTGGAGGCCGCGGTGAAGCTTAAGGTGGCGCTCTGGGCGTAGGTGGCCCTGGCCTTCCAGGAGAGCCAGAAGGACGCCAGGAACATGACCAGAAAATAGATGAGCAGGGGCAGGGCCACGCGCAGCACGTCCAGGGGCAGGGCCAGCATCACCTCGCCCTTGAGGGAGAACATGACCAGGATGGTGAACAGCAGCGCCACCAGGGTGATGGGGCCGATGCGCGGGGCGAACTCCGCATCGTACCACTCCCGGCCCTTGAGCCCAAGCCCGACGACGCGGGTGGCCAGCCCGGCCAGAAAGGGAATGCCCAGGTAGATGAACACGCTTTCGGCGATCTGACCCATGGAGATGTCGACCGCCGCGCCCTCAAGCCCCAGCCAGCCCGGCAGCACGGCGAGGAACAGCCAGGCGTACAAGGGGAAAAACAGCACCTGGAACACGGAGTTGAAGGCCACCAGCCCGGCGCAATACTCGCGGTCGCCGCCGGCCAGGTCGTTCCACACAATGACCATGGCGATGCAGCGTGCCAGGCCGATGAGGATGAGCCCGGTCATGTAGGCGTGCTCGCCGGAAAGAAAGGCCACGGCCAGGCCGAACATCAAGACCGGGCCGATGACCCAGTTCTGCGCCAGGGAAAGCGCCAGCACGCGCAGGTTCTTGAACACCTGGCCCATGAGCTCGTAGCGCACCTTGGCCAGGGGCGGGTACATCATGAGGATGAGCCCTGCGGCGATGGGCAGGTTGGTGGTGCCGCTCTGCATGGCGCCCAGGGTCTGCTTCAAGCCCGGGGCCAGCGCGCCCAAAGCGATGCCCGCGAACATGGCCGCGAAGATCCACAAGGTCAGCCAGCGGTCAAGAAAGGACAGCTTTCTCGTGACGGACTCGGGCATGGCGGTCTCCTTCAGGTTTCAAGAAACGGCCGGGCGATGAAGTACAGCCCCAGCAGCCCCACCAGTGTCCCCGCGGCGCGGCGCACCAGCGTTCCGCCGCCGGAGAAGCCCTCCATCATGCGCCGGGCCAGCGCGGCCGAGCTGCCCGCCACGACGATGGGCAGGCAGTGCCCCAGGGCGAAGGTCAGCACCAGGCCCAGGCCGGTCAGCACCTGCTCCTGCACGGTTATGACCGCCAGCAGCGGGGCCAAAAACCCGAAAGTGCAGGAGCCCGACAAAAGCCCGTAGGCCAAGCCCATGACGAGCGCGCCCGGAAGCCCGCGCAGCGTCAACCGCGACATGAGGGAACCGGGCATCCGGCAGGCGGCCAGGCCAAGCATGTCGAGAGCCACGTACACCAGCACCAGCCCTACGCCGATGGTCCAGTAGGGGCCGATGTCGCCGAGCATCCGGCCGAGCAGCGCGCAGGCCGCGCCCACCAGAGCGATGCTGGCGAAAAGCCCGGAGGTGAAGGCCAGGGCGTAGCGCACGGCCTCGCGGCCCTGCACCAGCCTGCCCTGCCCGGCCACGTAGCCCACCATCAGCGGAATGCTGGCCAGGTGGCAGGGGCTGAAGAGCACGCTCACCAGCCCCCACAGGAAGGCCCCGGCGTAGGCGGCCGCAGAGCCGCCAGTCATCCAGGCGTTCACCGCCAGCAGGAACTCGTCGAACATGGGCGCTCCCCGCTATTTCGCCAGCAGGCGGTTCAAGCGGTCGGACAGGCTCTTCTTGTCCATGAAGCCCTCGTGGCGCGCCACCTGGCGCCCGTTTTTGTCAAAGAACACCTGGGTGGGAATGGCCCGGATGCCGAAGCGCTCCGCGGCGTCCCGATCCTGGGTCACGTCGATGAACACCACGGCGGCGCGGCCCCGGTACTCCTTTTCCAAATCCACAAGGATGGGGGCCATCATCCGGCAGGGGATGCAGGTCTTGGCCCCCAGGTCCACCACGGTCACCATGCCCTTGACCGGAACAGTCGGCGTTGGCTTGGGCAAAGTGGATGCGGCAAGGGCCGCTGTGGCGACAAGAAGGCTGGCGACAACTCCCAAAAGCGCTTTCTTCACAATTTCTCCTGCCGGGTTACAAGTTGCGAAGCCCCAAGGCAATCGCGCGCTGCGTGTTTGCGCCACGGCGTAGTCCGGCGACCGGTGCGGGACATTTTCCGCCTTTCACCTGAACTGCTTGCAGCAAAACGCACAACGCACTGCTACCAAATCATGACGCCAAAATAGCTGGTAATGAACTTTGCGGAAACATACAGGAAATACAGGCCAAAAATAAGCTTCAGCGTTTGGGGCTTAAACTTCTTGATCACCGCAGCGCCAATCTGGGCGCCCACGATGGTGCCCGCGGCAAGCACCAGGCCTGCGCCCATGGCCACATAGCCCTGGGCCAGTTTGATTCCGCCTCCCACAATGGCCAAGGGAATCATGGTCGCCAGGGAGGTGCCCATGGTGACATACACGGGCGCGCCAAAGAGATAGATGAGTCCCGGCACCAGCGCATACCCGCCGCCCAGGCCCACAATGCCCGTCAAAAGGCCAATGATTGTCCCGAAAACGGCCATGCCGGCCCGGTGCTCGGGGATGGCATCGCCTTCCTTTTTGGGCATCGCGCCCAGGCCCAGGCCTTCCCGGCTCATGCGGAGCGCGGGCCACAAGAAGGCCAGGCCGAGAATAAGCCCGAGCAAGGCGACATGGCTGGTCAACAGGGTGAACAGCCAGGAACCGACCAAAACGCCAAGGATGCCGGACACGCCAAGCCAAAGGGTGGCCCGAACGTCCAAATTCTTGCGCACAAGGTGCGCATACCCGCCGGAAATGGCGGTGAAGATGACAGCGAAAAGGGTCGTCCCCACCGCCACGGGGGCTGGGTAGCCCATCCAAAAGTGGATGGCCGGCAGCATGACGCTGCACCCGCCGGTTCCGATGATGCCGCCCAAAACCCCGGCGACAAGGCCGATGCACGCCAAAGCCAATCCGCTTCCCGCTGTCACGCTGGGGAGGCCACCGCCTCCGCCGGAATCGGTGGCGAATGTCACGGCCGCGGCGGCGATGATACCCATGAGCAAAATGCCCGAGGGGATGAATTTACGCCAAGAGTTCTCACCTGTAGGCTGCACTGCCTGCCTCCTTTGCAAGTGGTCACCCCGTGCCGTTTCCGTGCGGTCGCGAGGGGGCGCACAGTTGTATGTGGTCCAGACACAAACAGGAGCGGGCCAACATTCGTCCTGCTCCCAACATGTCATGAAGCGGGTGCTACTTCCCAAGCCACCCAAGCACTTCCGTTTTCGCCGGCACCCTGCCCGAGCATTTCACCTCGCCCTCCACCACCACGGCCGGAGTGGCGAACACTCCGAGCATGGCCATCTCCTGGAAGTCCGAGACCTTGACCACGCTGGCCTGAACCCCGGCCTCGGCCACGGCCTCGCGCACCAGTTTTTCCGTCTCGTGACACTTTGGGCAGCCCGGCCCCAGCACTTTGATCTCCATGAATCCCTCCTGTTTCTTGGGCAATCAGCTCTTTTTGAGTCCGTCCACAATGCCGCGCATACTCATGCCCTCCGGATTGCGCGCCTGGGGGTTGGCCGCGACGAGCCGCTCCCAGGCGTCCAGCGCGCCGACCCGGTCGCCCAGGTCGTGCAGCAGCACCACGCCCTTGTTGTAGAGGGCGTTCTGATGCACGGGATCCAGCTTGAGGGCCGCGTCGAAGGTCTCCACCGCCAGTTTGGGCTCGCCCGCCTCGCGGTGCATGATGCCCAGGTCGGTCCAGACGTTGGCGCTTACCGACCCAAGGGCGATGGCCTTCTCGTAGGCGCGGATGGAATTTTTGGCCTGATGGGTGTCAAAGTACAGATTGCCCAGCTCGATCCAGGCCTGCTGGTCTCCAGGGCGGGAGGCCAGCGCCACCTCCAGTTCGCCGATGCGCGCCAGCTCCTCGGCGTGGTCATGCCCGTCCGCCGCCGGGGACTGCGCCGCCGGGGCCTGCGCGACAGGAGCCTGCGCGGCGGCCTGCTGCGCCTGCGGCTGGCCCGCATGGCGCAGCCCCATGGCCATGCTGCCGATGAAAAAGCCCACGGCCAGCGCGGCCACAATGCCGCCGATGAACTCGCCCTTGCTGAACGTCCGCGCCTTCTTGACCATGCCGTGTCTCTCCGTTGCGCCCCGCGCAGGGCGGGGGAATTCCAGTGTCGGCGCAGGCGCTTATCGCCCGGCCAAAATGCGTTCCGCCTCGGCCAGCCCGGCGCGCACGATGAACTCCGCAGGCAGAGCCTCGTACACGCGGCCCTCCAGGCGCAGGGCGCGGCAGTCCGTCGCCGCGCCAAGCAGCTCGCCGCAGGAGGGGCAACCGTTCATAAGCACCTCGGCCCCAAGGATGTCCTCCAGGGCGCGGCCGTTCAGGAACACGCGGTTGCTTTCGGCCACGGCAAAGGGCGCCACGGCCTTCTCCTCCAGCCGCACGGCGATGCCGCGCGGGGCCAGCTGCCGATCCAGTTCGGCGGCGGCCTCGCGCACGGACCTGCCCGTGTCGCCGCAACGCTCGCAGGTGCCGCCGCCGACAGTCAGGCGCTGCCACACAATTTCCAACCGCACGCCAGACTCCTAGAGGATCGCGTTGAACAGGAAGCCCACCAGCAAAATGCCTGCGCCCACCACTCCGGCGAACACCGCGATGAGCCTGGGCCTGAGCACCTTGCGCAAGATGACCATCTCCGGCAGGGACAAGGCGATGACGGCCATCATGAAGGCCAGCACCGTGCCCAGGGCCGCGCCCTTGCCGAGCAAGGCCTGGACCACGGGAATCATGCCCGCGGCGTTGGAATACATGGGAATGCCCAGCAATACGGCAGCGGGCACGCTCCACCAGGCTTCACGGCCCATGATGGCGGCCAGCGCGCCCTCGGGCACATAGCCGTGGATGCCCGCGCCCACCGCGATGCCGCCCACCACCCAAGGCCACACGCGGCCCACGATGTCGCGCACGGCGCGCGCGCCCGCGTCCAGGCGCGCGGCCCAGGTGAGCTCCGGGGCGCCGTCCGCGCCGGTGTCCACGCGCACCTTGGTCACCCAGTCCTCCAGGTGCCGCTCCATGCCCAGCCTGCCGATGACGAAGCCGGAAACAATGGCCACAACCAGGCCGGTGCCCATGTACAGGGCCGCCACCTTCCAGCCCAGCAACCCGTACAGCAGCACCACGGCGACCTCGTTGACCATGGGCGCGGCCACAAGGAAGGAGAAGGTGACGCCCAGCGGCACCCCCGCCCCCAGAAAGCCGATGAACAGCGGCACGGCCGAGCAGGAGCAGAAGGGCGTGACGATGCCGAGCAGGGCAGCCATGACGTTGCCCACGGCCTCGCTTCTGCCCGCCAGGATGCGCCGCGTGCGCTCCGGGGTGAAGAAGCTGCGCAGAATGCCCACGCCAAAGACCACCAGCGCCAGCAGCATGAGCACCTTGGGCGTGTCGTAGAAGAAAAACTCCACGCTTGCGCCCAGGTGGCTCGCAGGGTCCAGCCCAAGCAGCCCTTCCGTGAGGAAGCGGGCGGCGCTTGCCAGCATTCCATATACATTCCACCAAATGATGAGCGCGGCGGCAAGCAGACCCAACTTGCCCGGCAGCGTGGCGGGCGGGGCAAGGGCCTCGGCCACGCGGCGCTGGCGCTCCGCTTCGCGGGCCTTGCGGGCCTGCTCGCGATCAGCGCGCGCAGGGTCCGCTTTGCAGCCGCATGGGGCCATGTCCAGTGGCTTCAATTCCTTCATCATCCCCTCCCGGAAACCCAGGCCCGTATGGCGGCCTCAATGTCGTCGCGCACGGCGCGCGTCCTGGCCAGCCGTTCCGCCTCCGGACCGTCCATGGCGCCGGGATCGTCAAAACTCCAGCGTTCGGTTACGGCCACGCCCGGCACAAAGGGGCAGCGCCCCGCGGCCTTGCTGCACACGGTGATCACCGCGTCAAAGGTCTCGCCGCGCGCGGCCAGTTCGGCCACGGCCTCCCCCACCAGCTTGGAGCGCTTGGCCGAAATGTCGATGCCGCGCTCGGCCATGACGGCCACGGCCAGCGGATTCACGGGCGCGGGCTCAAGCCCGGCGCTGTGGGCCTCAAAGCGGTCCCCGGCCAAATGATCCAGCAGGGCCTCGGCCATCTGGCTGCGCGCGGAGTTCTGCCCGCACACGAAAAGAACGCGCGTCTTGCGCATCGCATCCGGCGTCATGGGCGCAGCTCCTTTTCTCTCGCGCAGGGCGTGCCGCCACAGGCGGATTCCTTGGCCAGCGCCGCGCGCAGCCGCGCCACCGCGGGGTCGTTCTCCAGCCAGCCGGAAAGCTGGGCCAGCATGGCCCCGGCGTACGGATTGGAAGCCCCGGAGACCACGCGATAATGGACCCAGGAACCCACCTTGCGGGCGTCCACAAGTCCGGCATCGGCCAGCACCTTCATGTGCCGCGACACCGTGGGCTGCGCCAGGCCAAGGGCGCGCATGATCTCGCAGGCGCACAGCTCCCGCGCGCCCAGAAGCTTCAGCACCGCCACCCTGCCCGGATCGGACAAGGCCTTCATCACCCGTACAAATTGTTCCATGCGGCCTCCGTCTCTTTGTGACATTGCAATATTGCTATATGTCGATGATGTCAAGAGGGGAACTGGGCCACAACGCCGCAACCGGTGGCACATCGCCTTTTTCTGACGCGTGGTTGCCCCATGGACGAAAATGTGCAAGGTTGCATATGCGTGTTTCCGTGCCGCAAGGCCAAACTACCAAACGTCCGGGGAGCGCACATGCGAGAGTTCGTTCAACTGTTGCGCCAAGGCGGGGAGACGGTGCTCGCCGGCCTTGCCGCGCACGCGCGCGAACAGGGACGCGACAAAGGCGGCGCGACGCCGGACCAGGACGCGTTGGCCCTGGTGGCGCGGGGCTGCATGGCCGCGCTGATTCGGGAGGCGGCAGAGCAGTCCGGCAAAGCCCCCGATCGTTGGCGGCCCGGTCTCGACCTCGAATCCGAAAGCTTCGCCCTTGAGCACGCCGCCCGCCACAAAAAACGCGGTGGAGATATGGAGACGCTGCTGGGCCTGCTGGGCGCGCTCCGCGAGGGCTGTCTCGATCTCGTCGACGACAATGCGCTTCCGCCCGGCTCCCAACGCCAGGCCGTCCGCTTCATCGAACGCTTCTTCGGCGGACTTGCCACGACCATGAGCATGGCCGTTGCCGCCGGGGACGGAGCGGCCGATTTGGAGGATCTGCGCGGCCGCCTGCGCGAAACCATCGCCCTGAACCGCCTGTCGCAGGCGCTGAATCGCGAAACAGCCTCCAAGCCCGAGTTGCTTCAAAGCGTGGCCGACGCGCTGCCCGAATGCTGGGACCTCGCCCAGGGCCTTCATGCCCGCATCCTGTTCAACGGCGCAGCGTACCTGGGCGGCGGCGACAATGGCGACCCGTGCCCGGCGTTTTTGGAGGAACCGCTCACCGTGCTTGGGCAGGCGCGCGGACATGTCCGCCTGTGCTCCACGCACGCGGAGCACACCTTCCACCCGGACGATGCGCCCATGCTGGCCGCCGTGGCCCGGCAGTTGGAACACGTGCTGGAGACCCGCATCTCCACCCGGCTGCTGCGCTGTTCCGAGCGGCAGTTCAGGGAATTCTTCGACGGCGCGGCAGACGCCATCTTCATTCATGACGAGAATGGCCATGTGCTTGACGCCAACCGCAGCGCGAACATCTGGCTCAACCTGCCGGAATGCGGACTGCCCGACCTGAACCTTTTGGACAGCCTGGCCGAAGGTGAGCGCCAAAACGCGGCCGCGCGCTTTCAAAACGCCCTGCGGGGCGAACCGGAGCTTTTTCAGGCCACCCTCATACGGCGCGACGGCTTCGCCATCCCTGTGGAACTGCTCTGCCAGGCCCAGGAATTCCAGGGCAGTCCGGCCCTCATCACCACGGGCCGCAACATTGCCGAGCGCCTGCGCGACCAGCGGGAAATTGAGCGCAGGCTTGAGGCCGAGGCCCTGGTCTCGGCCATTTCCGGCAGGCTCATCAACTCCGGCGAAGCGGGCATGGCCCGAGCCGTGGAGGAGTCGCTGAACGACCTGTGCCGCCACCTGGACATGGCCCGAGCCGGGGTGTTCCTGCTGGAACCGTCCGGGCGCGCGTTGCGCCTGGCCTACCAGTGGCGCGGCCACGGCCTGGAGCCGCTGCCCGAACCCCTGCGCCGCCTGAACCGAAGCAGGGCTCCCTGGCTCTGGGAACGCATCGCCGCGCTGGAGACGGCGGTCATCCGCGACACCGGGCACATGCCCCCGGCTGCGGCCAGGGAAAAGAGCCTGCTTGAGGCGGCGGGCATGGCCTGCGCAGCCGCCGTGCCCATGGTGGCGGATGGCAGGCTGCTGGGCCTGCTGGTGGTGGCCGATGCCAGCCCCGCAGAAGGCTCCAGACTGGCCGGGCGGCGGGAGCTGGAGCAGGCCGCGCTGCTTTTCGCCATCGCCATAGAGCGACAGCGCGCCGATGCGGCCCTGCGCCGCAGCGAGAGCCTGTCCCGCGCCATCCTCGACGCCCTGCCCGCCAATCTCTGCGTGCTGGACAAGAAGGGGCGGCTCACCATGGTCAACAAAGCCTGGGCCGTCACCGGCCCGGAGAGCACCCCCCTGGGCGGGGACGGCAAGCGCCTGGGCCTTGGCGGCAACTACCTGGAGGCCTGCCGCGCCGCGGCCGACAATCCCCACGCCACCCAGGCCCTGGAGGGCATCGCGGCGGTGCTGACCCGCCGCGCCCCGACCTTCCGCATGGAATATCCCGGCCGCTGGCGCGGCGAACTGCGCTGGTTCGTGCTCCAGGCCTCGCCCCTGGCCAGGGGAACCTCCGGGGCGGTGGTGTCCCACCGCGACATCACCGAACAGATGCGCGCCATCATGAAGCTCAAGGAGAGCGAGGAACGCTTCCGCATCATCGTGGAGACCGCCCAGGAAGCCGTGATCATGATCGATGCGGGCGAAATCGTCACCTATGCCAACCCCAGAGCCGCGGACCTCTTCGGCCGGTCGGCGATGGAACTCGTCCGAAGCCCGCTGGCGGAGATTCTGGACCCGGCAGACGCCCGGCTGCTGGAGCAGAAGCTCAAGCGCCGCAGGCAGGGCCTGTCCGACCAGTACGAACTGCGCTTCCGCCATAAGGACGGCCGCCGCGTCTGGACGATGATCAACGCCTCGCCCCTGCGCGGGCCGAACGGCGCATACGCGGGCTCCATCGGCATGATCACCGACATCTCCGACCGGGTGCGCGCCGAGGCCAGGCTGCGCCGCAACGAGGCCCGCTACCGCACCCTGGTGGAATCCATGCACGAGGGGCTTGTCATGGCCCGGCGCAGCGGGATGGCGACCTACGCCAACGACAGCTTCTGCGCCATGCTGGGCCGCAAGCGCGTCGACCTGGTGGGCAAGCCCCTGGCCGACTTCGCCGCCCCGCAGGACCGGCGGCGGCTGATGACCATGTTCGCCATGGCCGCCGGACGGGACAAGCAGGAGGAGATCATCTGGGAGCACGCCGACGGCAGGCACATCTACACCCTGGTTTCGCCCACGGCCTACGCCGACGAGGACGGCCGGGAGGCCGGATTCTTCGCCGTGGTCACCGACACCACCGAGCGCAAGAACCTGGAGAGCCAGCTTTTGCACTCCCAGAAGCTGGAAGCCATCGGCCAGCTGGCCGCGGGCATCGCCCACGAGATCAACACCCCGGCCCAATACGTGGGCAACAACGTCCAGTTCATCAAGGGCGCCTTCCTGGACCTGCTCGCCGTGGTCGAAAGCGCGCGGGCCCTGGCCTCCAAAGCCAAGAAGGAATGCCCGAAGCTGGAGGACATCAAGGCCCTGGAGCGGATCATGGCCGAGCGCGACGTGGACTACCTGGCCGAAGAGGTGCCCGGCGCCATCGCCCAAACGCTTGAGGGGGTGGAGCGCATCAACACCATCGTGCGCTCGGTGAAGCAGTTCGCCCACCCCGGCGCGTCCGCCATGGCCCCGGCGGATCTCAACGAATCCATGCAGAGCACGGCCACGGTGTCGCGCAACGAGTGGAAATACGTGGCCGAGCTTGCGCTGGACCTGGACCCGGCCCTGCCGTATGTGGTGTGCATGATCGGAGAGATCAACCAAGTGGTGCTCAACCTCATCATCAACGCCGCCCACGCCATAGCCGACGCCAAGAAGGCCGACCCCGAGCGGCAGGGGCGCATTACCCTGTCCACTCGGCTGGCCCCGCCCTGGGCCGAAATCCGTGTTGGCGACACCGGCACCGGCATTCCGCCGGAGGTGCAGCGCAAGATTTTCGACCCCTTCTTCACCACCAAGGAGGTGGGCCGCGGCACGGGCCAGGGGCTCACCATCTCCCGCAGCATTGTGGTGGAAAAGCACAAGGGCCAGCTGTTTTTCGAGACACGGCCCGGGGAGGGAACCACCTTTGTGGTGCGCCTGCCCCTGGCCCAGGCAAGCGGGTGACGCACGATGAAACGCACCATTCTTTTCGTCGACGATGAACCCAACGTGCTCATGGGCTTGCGGCGCATGTTGCGCCCCATGCGCGAGAAATGGGACATGCTCTTCGCCAATTCCGGCCAGGAGGCGCTGGACATGCTCGCCAAGGCCCATGTGGACGCAGTGGTTTCCGACATGCGGATGCCGGGCATGGATGGCCCGCAGTTCCTGCGCCAGGTGATGCGCGAGCACCCCGATGTCATCCGCTTCGCGCTCTCCGGCTACTCCGACCAGGAGATGGTCGGCCAAAGCATTGCGCCCACGCACCAGTACATCAGCAAACCTTGCGACGAAAAACAGCTGGTGACGGCCCTGGAACAGGCCATGGGCGCGCGCGACCTGGTGCCCAACAAGACCATTCTGGACAAGATCGCCCGGGTGGAGCACCTGCCCGTGCTGCCGGAGGTCTACAACCGCATCACGGCGGAGCTGGCCAAGGGCGAGCCCTCGCCCAAGCTCATCGGCGACATAGTGGCCCGCGACGTGGGCATGAGCGCCAACATCCTCAAGCTCGTGAACTCCGCCTACTTCGGGCTGCCGCGGCACATCGCCGCGCCGCAGCAGGCGGTCATCGTGCTGGGCATCAACGTGGTGCGCTCGGTCATCCTGTCGCTGCACGTCTTCTCCAGCTTCGAGAACATCGGCCGGGTAAGCTTCTCCCTGCCCATGCTCTGGGGGCACAGTATGCGCACCGGGGCCATGGCCCGGGCCATCGCCCGGCACGAGAGCCTGGTCAAGGAAGACTCCGACCACGCCTACATCGCCGCCCTGCTGCACGATGTGGGCAAGCTGCTGATGGAGGCCCACTGCCCCGAGGAATGCGAGCGCGTGCAGACCGAGGTGCGCGCGCAAAACCGCCGCGTGGCCGAGGTGGAGCACGAACTCCTCGGCCTCACCCACGCCGAGGTGGGGGCGTACCTGCTGGGCCTATGGGGGTTGCCAGACCCCGTGGTGCAGGCCGTGGCCCGCCACCACCACCCCCAAAGCGCGCAGCCGGGCATCGGGGTGGAGAACATCGTCCACTTCGCCAACCTGCTGGACCATGAAATCTTCATCTTCAACGAACATTACGCCAAGGCCGAGCCCTCGCCCGAGCGCCTGGACGCCATAGGCGGCCCGGAACGCTACGCGGCGTGGCGGCAGGCGGTGCTCAGCGTGGACCTAGGGTCGGAGGAGCCATGAACCGCAAAGTGCTGCTGGTGGACGACGACGTAAACCTGCTGGAGAGCTTCCGCCGCCAGCTGCGCAAAAAGGCCGAGCTCGCCTGCGCCGAGGGGGCCAAGGCGGGCATAGAGGCCGCGGCCCGGCAGGGGCCCTTCGCCGTGGTCATCAGCGACTACAACATGCCCGGCATGAACGGGGTGGACATGCTGCGCGTCATCCGCCACGGCAGCCCGGACACGGTGCGCGTGCTGCTCACCGGCCACGCCGACCTGGAGATCGCCATCCAGGCCGTGAACGAAGGCAACATCTTCCGCCTGCTCACCAAGCCCTGCCCGCCGGAGACCATGGAGCGCGTGCTGGACGACGCCTTTCGCCACTTCGACCTGGTGACCGCCGAGCGCGAACTGCTCGAAAAGACCCTCACGGGCAGCGTGTCCGTGCTCTGCGACCTCATCTCCCTGGTCAAGCCGGATGTGTTCGGCCGGGTGTCGCGCATTCTGCCGTACTTGCGGGGGGTCAGCCGCCGACTCGACGATCCCCGCCCC
This sequence comes from Humidesulfovibrio mexicanus, assembly GCF_900188225.1. Classification (NCBI taxonomy): domain Bacteria; kingdom Pseudomonadati; phylum Thermodesulfobacteriota; class Desulfovibrionia; order Desulfovibrionales; family Desulfovibrionaceae; genus Humidesulfovibrio; species Humidesulfovibrio mexicanus. The sequence continues at coordinate 197,043 of NZ_FZOC01000004.1, forward strand.
TGGGAGACCGAGACCGCGGCCATGCTCTCGGTGGTGGGCTTCATCACCCTGCCGGACTCGCTCATCAACAAGGTGGAAAAGGGCCGCCCCCTGGACGATGCCGAGCTGGCGCAATTCCTGGGGCACCCGGCCTTTGGCGCACGGCTTGTGGGCAAGATTCCGCGCATGGACGGGGTTGCGGCCATAGTGGCCTACCAGGAAAAGCACTTCGAAGGCGGCGGCGGGCCCAAGGACGAGGTGAAAGGAGAGCGGATTCCCCTTGGCGCGCGGATCTTGAAAGCCGTGGTGGACTTTGACATCCTGCTGGCCAACGGGATGCAGAAGACCGACGCCATCACCAAGCTGGACCGCCGCAAAGGCGTATACGACCCCGCCGTGGTGGCCGCCCTGGCCGAGGTCATCCGCGAACACGCGCGCTACACCCTCAAGAAGGTCCACCTGCACGCCCTGGCCCCGGGCATGATTCTGGCCGAGGACCTCCACGGCCAGCGCGGAGCGGAAACCATCCTGCTCATGGCCAAGGGACGGGAGTTCAACGATACCGTCATCGAGTTCCTGCTGGACAACTCCCGCAGCATCAAGATCAATCAGCCTGTGGCGGTCATAGAGCCCCTGGGCTAGAAGGAGCAGACCATGACGCAGCAGCACTGTCCCGGCGATGCCAACGGCCGCGACCGGGTGCTCCTGGTGGACGACGACCGGAACTTGCTGGATTCCCTGCGACGCGTGCTGGGGGCCGAATACGAGCTGTTCACCGCCGAAGATGGCCAGGAGGCGTTGGGCGCGCTGGCCGTGTGCGGACCGTTCACCGTCATCGTGGCCGACTTCAAGATGCCCGGCATGGACGGCATCGAACTGCTCTCGCGCGTGGCGCGCGCAAACCCGGACACCGTGCGCATCCTGCTCACGGGCCACGCCGACCTGCAGACCGCGATCGACGCCGCCAACAAGGGCTCGGTGTACCGCTTCCTCACCAAGCCCTGCCCGCCGGAGCTCCTGCGCCAATCCATAGACGCCGCCCGCGAACACGCGCACCTGCTGCGCGACCAGCGGGAACTCTTCGCCCTCAAGCGCTGCAAGGTGCTGCTGGAGGGCATCGTGCGCGGCTTCTCCACCCTTGTGGAGGCCCGCGATCCGTACCTGGCCGGGCACCAGCAGCGCGTCACCGCCCTCAGCCTGGCCATGGGCCGCGAAATGGGCCTCACCGGCGCGGAGCTCGAAACCCTGCGCATCGCCGGGCTCCTGCACGACATCGGCAAGGTCTACGTGCCCGCGGACTTCCTGAACCGGCCGGGCATTCTGCGCCAGGAGGAGCTCTCCGTCATCCAGATGCACCCGGAGGTGGGCTACGACATCCTCAAGCACCTGGACGAGGACTGGCCCGTGGCGGTCATCATCCGACAGCACCACGAGCGCATGGACGGCTCTGGCTATCCCCAGGGCCTGGACGGCCGCTTCATCGTCAAGGGCGCGCGCATTCTGGCCGTGGCCGACGTGGTGGACGCCATGTGCTCCCACCGCCCCTATCGGCCGAGCCTGGGCATCGCCGCCGCCCTGAACGAAATCGAAAAGAACCGGGGCAGGCTGTACGATGAACAGGCTGCGGACGCCTGTCTCATGCTCTTCCGTGAACGGGCCTATCGGCTGAAAGATGGAGGCGAGTCCGGCCGCCCGGACGATGTCGCTCCCCTTTACAATGGGGACGAATACGATTAGTAAAAATTATCACTACCAACAAAGCTGGAGGCACCCCATGAATATCGCCATCGTCTACTACTCCATGTATGGACATGTCCTGACCATGGCCCGCGCGGCGGCCGAGGCGGCGGCGCAGGTTCCGGGGGTAACGGCCTCGCTCCTGCGCGTGCCCGAGACCCTGCCCGAGGAGGTGCTTGCCAAAATGGGCGCGCTTGATGCCGCCAAGGCCCAGTCGGACATCCCCCTGGCCACGCCGGAGGCCCTGGCCGCCGCAGATGCCCTGCTCTTCGGCACGCCCACGCGCTTCGGCAACATGACCGGGCAGATGCGCCAGTTCCTGGACTCCACAGGCGGCCTGTGGGCCAAGGGCGCGCTCATCGGCAAGGCGGCCGGGGTGTTCACCTCCAGCGCCACCCAGCACGGCGGGCAGGAGTCCACCATCCTCACCTTCATTCCCACGCTTATGCACCACGGCATGGTGGTGGTGGGCCTGCCCTACTCCTTCGCCGGACAGACTGGCGTGGACGAGGTCGTGGGCGGCTCGCCCTACGGCGCCAGCACCATCGCCGGAAGCGACGGCTCGCGGACGCCAAGCGCGCGCGAACTGGACGGCGTGCGCTTCCAGGCCCGGCACCTGGCGGAAATCGCGAAAAAACTCGCAGCATAGCCCCCAAGGCAGTGTCCCCCCCGCAACCCATAACCCGGAGGACGCCATGAAGACTCTTGCCCTTTCCATGACCCTGCTGCTGGCCTTCGCCCTCTCCACCGCCCTTGCGGCAGAGGACGGCAAGGCGCTCTACACCGCGAAATGCCAAAGCTGCCACGGGGCGGACGGCGCCAAGGCGACCATGAGCAAGCCCCTCAAGGGCCAGTCGGCCCAGGCCGTGGTCAAGGCCATGGAAGGATACAAGGCCAAAACCTTCGGCGGGGCCAAGAAGGCCACCATGGAAAACCTGGCCTCGCGCCTGAGCGACGAACAATTCAAGGCCCTGGGCGAGTACATCGCCAAGCTGTAGCAGGGCCCGGCGACGCAAAAGGGCTCCCTGCCGCCATGCGCGGCAGGGAGCCCTTGACGTTCTGGCTGCGTGGGCCCGGTGCGGGCTAGGCCTGGACGGCGCCTGTCCCGCCCGGCTCGTCCGGCGGGGTGGCGGGGTCGGCCGCCTTGCGCTTGCCGAACAGGCGCGAGACCGCCACAAAGAAGAGCGGAATGAAGACCAGGTCGATGAAGGTGGCCGAGAGCATTCCGCCGCACACCGCCGTGCCGATGGCGTTCATGGCCCCGGCGCCCGCCCCGGTGGCTATGGCCAGGGGCAGCACGCCGAAGAAGAAGGCCAGGGAGGTCATGATGACCGGGCGGAACCGGGTCTTGACCGCGCCCAGGGTGGCCTGCTCCAGCCCGTCGCCGTGGCGCAGCCGCTCCTTGACGAACTGCACGATGAGAATGGTGTTCTTGGTGGACAGTCCCAGGGTGGTCAAAAAGCCGATCTGAAAATACACGTCGTTGGGCAGGCCGCGCAGCCACGTGGCCAGAATCGCCCCCAAGACGCCCAGCGGCAGCATGAGCAGATTCACGAAGGGGATGGTCCAGCTTTCATACAGGGCGGCCACGCACAGGAAGATGACGAAGATGGAGAAGGCATAGAGCACCGGCCCCTGCTTGGTGGACATGCGCTCCTGGTAGGACAGGCCGGACCAGTCGAAGCCGATGCCCTGGGGCAGCTTGTTCGCCAGCTCCTCCATGATGGCCATGGCCTCGCCGGTGCTATGGCCTGGCGCGGGCTCGCCCCAGATGTTGATGGAGGCGAAGGCGTTGAAGCGCTCCAGCTTGGGCGACCCCGCCTCCCAACGCCCGTTGGCGAAGGCGCTCAGGGGCACCATCTTGTCCTGGCTGTTGCGCACGAACAGCCGCTCCAGGTCCTGGGGCAGCATCCGGAACGGGGTGTCGGCCTGCACGTACACCTTTTTCACGCGGCCGCTCTGGATGAAGTTGTTCACGTAGGCGCTGCCGAAAGCCGCGGAAAGCGAGGTGTGGATCCCCTCCATGGGAATGCCCATGGCCCCGGCGCGGTTCCAATCCACGTCCAGACGGTATTGCGGCACGTCGTCCATGCCGTTGGGCCGCACGCGCGTCAGGCGCTTGTCGCCCATGGCCATGCCCAGCAACTGGTTCCGTGCGGCCATAAGCGCATCGTGCCCCAGTCCGCCCATGTCCAGAAGCTGGAAATCGAAACCCGTGGCCATGCCCAGTTCGATGACCGGAGGCGGCGGAAAGGCGAACACCTGCGCGCCCTTGATCTGCGAGAACGCCCGCATGGCCCGTCCCGCGATGGGCTTGACGCGCAAGTCCGCCCGCTTGCGCGAGTGCCAGTCCTTGAGCCGCACAAAGGCCAGGCCCATGTTCTGGCCCTGGCCGCCCGTGCCCGTGCCCGCAAGTGCCAGCACGGAATCCACGGCGTCCTTCTCCTTTGTGAGAAAGTGCTCGCGCACGCGGGTCATGACCTCCGTGGTCTGCTCCAGGGTGGAGCCGGAGGGCAGCATGGCCTGCACCATGAGGATGCCCTGGTCCTCGTCCGGGATATAGGAAGTGGGCATACGCAGGAACAAGGCCGCAACCACGACCAGCAGCGCGGCGTAGGCCGCCAGGAACAGCGAACGCCGGGACAGGGAAAAGCCCACCACGCCCACGTAGGCCGTGCGGATGCGCAGGAACAGGGAGTCGAAGCGGCGGAAGAACGGCCGCATGAAGGCGATGGCGCTGTCCGAGGGCTGGTGTCCCTTGGGCACGGGTTTGAGGAAGGTGGCGCACAGCACCGGGGTGAGGATCAGGGCCACGGCCACGGAGAGCAGCATGGCGGTGATCACCGTCACCGAAAACTGGCGGTACAAGACGCCCGTGGAGCCCTCGAAGAAGGCCATGGGGCCGAACACGGCGGAGAGCACAAGGCCGATGCCCACCAGGGCGCTGGTGATCTCGTCCATGGACTTTGCCGTGGCCTCGCGGGGGGAAAGCCCCTCCTCGGCCATGATGCGCTCCACGTTCTCCACCACAACGATGGCGTCGTCCACCAGTAGGCCGATGGCCAGCACCATGGCGAACATGGTGAGCATGTTGATGGAGAACCCGAAATAGCTGAGCACGGCGAAGGTGCCCAGCAAGACCACCGGCACGGCGATGGTGGGGATGATGGTGGCGCGGATGTTGCCCATGAACAGGTACATGATGACGAACACCAGCACCACGGCCTCCACCAGGGTGGAGACCACCTCATCAATGGCGACCCTGGTGAAGGGGGTGGTGTCATAGGGGTAGATGACCTTTACGCCCTTGGGGAAGTAGCGGCTCATCTCCTTCAGCTTGGCCTTGATGGCGTCGGCGGTCTCCAGGGCGTTGGCCCCCGCGGCCTGCCGGATGGCCAAGGCAGCGGCGGGCACGCCGTTATAGCCCGCGATGACATCGTACCGCTCGGTGCCGAGCTCGGTCCGGCCGATGTCCTTGATGCGCACCACCGAGCCGTCCGGGTTGGAGCGGATGGGGATGTTGGCGAACTCCTCCGGGGTCTCGAGCAGGTGCTGCACGATGATGGAGGCGTTCATGCGCTGGCCGGGAAGCGCGGGCGCGCCGCCCAACTGCCCGGCGGAAACCTCCACGTTGTACGCGCCCAGCGCGGAGATCACGTCCGCCATGGTCAGGCCGAAGCTGTTCAAATGGTCCGGGTTCACCCATACGCGCATGGCGTACTGGCTGCCGAAGCTCTCCACCTCGCCCACGCCCGGCACGCGGGAGAGGATCTTCTCCAGGTTCGACTGGGCGTAGTCCCGCAGGTCCTCGCCGCTCATGCTGCCGTCCTCGGAGATGAGGCCCACAACGATGAGATAGTTTCGGGTGGATTTGCTCACCTTCACGCCGGAGCGCTGCACCTCGTCGGGCAGGCTGGCCATGGCCAGCTGCAGCTTGTTCTGCACCTTGGACCAGGCCATGTCCGGATCGGTGCCCGCGGCGAAGGTCATCTCGATGCGTCCCTGGCCGGAGGAGGAGCTGGTGCCCGTGAGGTAGAGCATGTTGTCCAGGCCGGTCATCTTCTGCTCGATGATCTGCGTCACGGTGTTTTCCACCGTCTCGGCCGATGCGCCGGGGTAGTATGCGTCGATGGCGATGGAGGGCGGGGCGATGGGCGGATATTGGGCGATGGGCATCTTGTAGATGGCCAGCACGCCCAGGGTCATGATGATGATGGCGATGACCCAGGCGAAGACCGGACGGTCCAGAAAGAATTTCGACAGCATCACCCTGCTCCTGCGTGCGCGCCTTGCGCGGTGGGGAAAAGCGCGGCGGAGCCCCCGTGCTATTGGGGCAAGCCCCTGCGCGCGCACATGAAAAACGTTTGAAACAAAACGGCCGAAAACGGGTCGACCGGGTGCTTGCAACCGACTAGAAATGCAAACAAAAAATCACACACCGACGAATGTAGTGCCCTTCGCGCGCGGAGTCAACACGCGCGCAACACGGCGAATCAGGACGAGGCGGGATCACGGTCGGCGCGGGGTCCGCGTGGGGCGTCAGCCCAGGGCCAGCAGCACGCTGCCGATGTCTTCCGGCAAGACGACGGGGCCGGGGGGCAGGGCTTCCGGGGAGAAGCCCGGCGCCAGCTCCGCTGGCGGGCACGGCCGGGGCGCGGGAAGCAGACCCGCCCGCCACGCCAGATAGCCCACTATGGCCCCAGGGGCCACGCCACGGCCGCGCAGTTCGGCCAGGGCCAGGGACTGGTGCCGCTTGGCCAAGCGCTCGCCCTGGTGGTCCAGCACAAGGGGCAGGTGCGCGTAGCGGGGGCTGGGCAGGCCCAGCAGGCGCTGCAGAAACAGCTGCCTGGGCGTGCTGGCCAGGATGTCGTCCCCGCGCGCCACCTGGGTCACGCCCATGGCCGCGTCGTCCAGCACCACGGCCAGCTGATAGGCGAACACCCCGTCCGAACGCCTGAGGGCGAAGTCGCCGCCGCATTCCTCAAGGGTCATGCGCCGCGGCCCGGCCACGGCGTCGGCAAAAGAAAGGGCGAGGGCGTCGCAGCGCAGACGCAGGCAGGGGCGTCGGCCCTGGCGCAGCAGTTCCTCGCGCTGCTCCGGGCTCAGGTTCCGGCACAGGCCGGGATAGGCGGGGGAGCCGTCATCGGCCAGGCGGGCGTGGGGCGCGCCGGCCAGTTCGCGCAGCTCCTTTCTGGTGCAGAAGCAGGGGTACACGCGCCCCTGGGCGCTGAGGGTCTCCAGCGCATCGGCGTAGCGCCCAAGCCGCAGGCTCTGGACATACGGGCCATGCGGGCCGCCCATGTCCGGGCCTTCGTCCCAGTCCAGGCCCAGCCAGCGCAGGTCGGCCATGATGGCTTCGGCATGGTCGGGCCGCGACCGCTCAGGGTCGATGTCCTCCATGCGCAGGACCACCCGTCCATCGGCGTGTGAGCGCGCCCAGAGCCAGGCCAGCAAAAAGGCCCAGGCATTGCCCAGGTGCAGGCGGCCCGTTGGGCTGGGGGCCAGGCGTCCGCGCGCCGGGGCGTCATCGTGCTGTTCGCGCATGGGGACTGGGGCACCATCATCCGCGCCCATTGTCAAGAACCCCGCGCCCGCGCGCCCGCGCGCCCTGCCCGGCTATACTCCCACGCCCCATATGTCGCGGGCGTACTCGGCCACGGCCCGGTCGGAGGAGAAATAGCCCATGCCCGCCGTGTTCAGGATGGACTTCTCCAGCCACAGCTCGCTGCTGCGGTACAGCCGGGCCACCTGCTTCTGCGCTTCGACATAGGAGCGGAAGTCGGCCAGGAGCATCCAGCGGTCGCCGTCCTTCAGCAGACTGTCCACCACGGGCCGGAACAGGTCCGGCTGCAATGGCGAGAAGTGGCCCGAGGCGACGAGGTCCAGCACCCGGTGCAAGGTTTCGTCCTTCTGGTAGTATTCCCAGGGGTTGTACCCGCGCGCCTTGAGGGCGCCGGCCTCCGGCGTGGTGAGGCCGAAGAGGAAGAAGTTCTCCGCGCCCACGCGCTCGCGGATCTCCACGTTTGCGCCGTCCAGGGTGCCGATGGTCAACGCGCCGTTCAGGGAGAACTTCATGTTGCCGGTGCCGCTGGCCTCGGTGCCGGCCAGTGAGATCTGCTCCGAGAGCTCGGCGCCGGGGATGATCTTCTCGGCGTTGGACACGCAGTAGTTGGGCAAGAAGGCCACGGCCAACTGCCCCTGGCACTTGGGCTCGCGGGCCACCGCATCGGACACGGCGTGGATGAGCCGGATGATGAGCTTGGCCATGCGGTACCCCGGCGCGGCCTTGCCGCCGAAAATCACCGTGCGCGGCACGATGTCGCGGCCCAGGCGGCCGGAGCGCAGATCATCGTACAGGCTCACCACGTGCAGCACGTTCAAGAGCTGGCGCTTGTACTCGTGGATGCGCTTCACCTGCACGTCGAAGAGGCTGTCCGGGTCGAGCTTGCGGTCGAGCTTATAGAGCACGTACTCGGCAAGGCGCTGCTTGTTCTTGTGCTTCACCTTGCCCCAGCGGGCGCGGAACTCGGCGTCCGCGGCCAAGGGCTTCAAGCCCTCCAGGCGCGAAAGATCCGTGACAAAGCCGTGGCCGATGCCCTCGGCGATGAGCTCGGCCAGGCCGGGGTTGCACTGCCGAAGCCACCTGCGGGGGGTGACGCCGTTGGTCTTGTTGTTGAAGCGCTCGGGGAACAGCTCGGCGAAATCGCGGAAGGTGCTGTTCTTGAGGATGTCCGTGTGCAGGGCGGAGACGCCGTTCACGGAGTGGGAGCCCAGCACGGCCAGGTTGGCCATGCGCACGCGCTTGCCGTAATCCTCGGAGATGAGCGAAAGGCGGCGCAGACGTTCGTCGTCGCCGGGGTAGCGCTTGCGCACCTCATCCAGAAAGCGGCGGTTGATCTCGAAGATGATCTGCATGTGCCGGGGCAGCACGCGGGTCATGAGGTCCACGGGCCAGTGCTCCAGGGCCTCGGGCATGACGGTGTGATTGGTGTAGGCGAAGGTGCCCACGCAAATCTCCCAGGCCTTTTCCCAGGGCAGCAGGTGCTCGTCGAGCAGAATGCGCATGAGCTCCGGGATGGCGATGGCCGGGTGGGTGTCGTTCAACTGCACGGCCACAAGGTCCGGCAGTTCGTCGAAGCCCTGATGATGCTTCAGGTGGCGGCGGGTGATGTCCTGGAATGTTGCGGCCACGAAGAAATACTGCTGCTTGAGGCGCAGCTCCTGCCCCTCCACGAAGCTGTCCGTGGGATAGAGCACCTTGGAGATGTTCTCGCTTTTGGCCTTGTCCTCAATGGCCCGCAGATACGCTCCGGAGTTGAAGAACTCCAGGTCGAAATCGCGGCTCGACTTGGCGCTCCACAGGCGCATGTTGATGACGTTGCCGTTCTGGTAGCCGGGGACCATCATGTCATAGGCCATGGCCATGACCTTCTCCCCGCCCTCCCACACGGCGCGCAGGCGGCCCTGCTCGTCGGTGTAGGCGCGCACCTCGCCGCCGAACTGCACCGGGTACAGATAGCCCGCGCGGTCGTACTCCCAGGGGTTGCCGAACCGGAGCCAGTTGTCCGGGCGCTCCACCTGCCAGCCGTCCTGGATGCTCTGGTGGAAAATGCCGTACTCGTAGCGGATGCCGTAGCCGTAGGCGGGTATCTTCAGGGTCGCCAGGGAGTCCAGATAGCAGGAGGCCAGCCGCCCCAGGCCGCCGTTGCCAAGCCCGGCGTCCCACTCGGTCTCGGCCACTTCCTCGAAGTCCTGGCCCATCTCGGCCAGGGCCTCGCGCACCTGGTCCTCCAGCCCCAGGCACAGCACATTGTTCTTGAGGGAGCGTCCCACAAGAAACTCAAGGGAAAGATAGTACACGCGCTTGGCGCTGGCGTCGTAGTAGGAGCGCTGGGTGCGTATCCAGTGCTCGGCCATGCGCTCGCGCATGGTGTAGGCCAGGGCCTTGTAGTAGTCGTGAATGCCCGCGCGGGCGATGTCCTTGCCAAGAAAGGCGAACATGTGCCGCCGGATGTCCTTCTTGAGCTTCTCGATGAGGGAGCAGAAGCCGACCTGTTCCTCCGGGTCGTCCGGACACGGGCCGGAAACGGGCTGGGGCTGCGGGACCGGTGGGGACTTCTGGGCGGGGCGCTTGGGAACGGGCTTTTTCACGGGCATGGCGACCTCGATTGCTTGTGCGTGGCGTGCCGGGCAAGTATGGATGCCTGTAGCCCGCAATGGGCCAGAATGGCAAGCCGCCCTTGACGGCCGCAGGAAAATGCGCAATCTGTATGCTACCCCACCAGGGTATACACACTGGAACAGGAGGAATTCGCATGAGCGCAAAAACGCCGTCCCCCCCCTGGAACCCGTATCTGGCCGGAGCGCTGGCAGGGTTGCTGCTGGTCCTGTCCGTGTACGTTTCGGGAAACTACTTCGGGGCCTCCACCACCTTTGTGCGCGCCGCAGGCTTCGTGGAAGGCGCGGTAGACCCAGAGCGCGTGACCGCACTGGACTACTTCGTCAAAATCGCGCCCAAGCTCGACTGGCAGTTCCTGTTCGTCATCGGCATAGCCTTGGGCTCGCTTATGGCCGCGCTGGCCAGCCGCACCTTCCGCGTGCAGGCGGTTCCCGACCGCTTCGCCAAACGTTTCGGCCCCAGGACGGCCCTGCGCATGGGCCTCGCCTTTCTTGGCGGCGCCGTGGCCATTTTCGGCGCGCGCCTGGCGGACGGCTGCCCCAGCGGGCATGGGCTGTCCGGATCGCTGCAGCTTGCGGCAAGCGGTTTTGTGTCCCTCGCGGGATTCTTCATCGGCGGGCTGGTGATGGCCCGGCTGGTGTACGGCCGCCCCTCCGGCGCGGGAAGGAGGTAGACATGGATCTCTGGTTCGGACTTTTCACCGGCATCGGCTTCGGCGTGCTGCTGCAACGGGCGGAGGTCATCCGCCACGACCGCCAGCTCGGCGCGCTGCTGCTTCAGGACATGACCATCGTCAAATTCATGCTGAGCACCATCCTGGTGGGCATGGTGGGCGTGCACCTGCTGGTGGACCTGGACCTGGCCAAGCTGTCCATAAAGACCCTGTCGCTGGGCGGCAACCTGCTTGGCGGCGTGGTGTTCGGCCTGGGCTGGGCGCTTCTGGGGTACTGCCCGGGCACGGCCGGGGCCGCCCTGGGCGAAGGCCGCGTGGACGCCCTGGCGGGCATGGCGGGCATGGTCGTGGGCGCGGGGCTGTACGCGGAGTTCTACCCCGCGCTCAAGGAAAGCGTCATCGCCTGGGGCAACTTCGGCAAGGTCACGGTCCCGCAGCTGCTGGGCCTGGGGCACTGGCCGGTCATCGCGGCGTTCCTGGTATGCGGGGTGCTGCTGCTGCGCTTCATCGAGCGCAAGGGCCTGTAGGCACGGGACGAAAGACGGCCGGGGAAGGGCGCGGGCCTAGGAGCCCATGCCCTTTTCCCGGTACAGGTCCAGGTTCCATTTGAACACGAACTTGCCCAGTCCGGACACCTCGTCGAACTTGAGCGGCCGCCACATGAGCCCGTTCTTCTCGTCCATGCTCCCCTCGGCCACGAACTCGAAGCCCAGGGCGGTTTCGGAGGTGTGCGGGTCGCGAAAGACGTTACGCAGCGCGGCCTGCACCCAGAAGGTGGCCGGGGCGGCGCCCGGCTCGGCCACGGCGCTGAAGCGCATGGCGTAGCGCGTGCCCTTCACCGGTTCGGGCAAAGCCTCGTGCATAAGCGCAGAGGTGACCACAAGGCGCACGCCGTTGGCGGAGAAGTTGTCCACCTTGAAGCCCCGTTCGGCCAACTGCTCGGGTCCGAATACGGCGGGGAGCTTCTCCAAATCGCGCCAGCCGGAAAAATCCGGCCAGACCGTGAGTTCCGGAACCTTCCGAGGGTCCACCTTCACGCGCACGCTGCGGCGCAACTGCGCGCTTTTGAGGTTCTGGGGGAAGGCCAGGCTGAAATGGACCATGCCGCTGGGGCGCTGGGTCACGCCCTGAACCGCGGAATCGAAGGTGAGGTACCGCTCGCGGCCGCGACCCGCGCGGTCGCGCACACGGAAATAGCAGGAAATATTCGCACCGTCGAAGGCGCGGGTGGCGCCCTTGAGGCTCGAAACCTCCACCACCATGCCGGAGACATCGTACTCAAGCAGGGTGGCGGTCAAATCCTTGATGCTGGTGACCCCCTCGTCGAACTCCAGCTTGATCTTGGCGCGCTGGTCGCGAATGTCCTCCAACAGGTCCATGATGACCTGCCGCTTGCGATCGTCGTCGCTGCTGTTCTTGGTCCACAGGGCGCACACAATGACCTGCCTCGCTGTCTGGGGGGCGTGGTTCTTCCAGCGCCGGGGCAAACCGGGCGCGCTTCACAGGGCAAACTACGGTTCAGCCGATATGGCTAATGCACCGATCTGCTGGAGGGCTGATCAGGATCGCCCCCGCCGGCCATGAGCTTCTTGCGGTATTCCTTCACCTGGTCCAAGGAATTCCATCCCGCGTACATCTCGCGCCATTCGGCAAAAGACATGCGGCGCTCGTCAAGGTACTGCTGGTGCCCCTTGAGCCACACGCCGAAGACATACATCTCGATCTTGAAGGCCTTGCTGTCCAGGGCGCGGGCCACAACGTCCGGCCCGTACTTGGTGCCGTCGTAACGCGCGCCCACAAAGGAGCAGACCGTGGCCTGGCACTTCTCGTAGCTGATCTCGGCGTTCTGCAGCATGTCCACCAGCGGGGCAAGATGCTCTTCCTGCTGATAGATGTCCCGCAGGTCGTCCTGAGAGACCTCGAGGAACAACTTGCCGTCCTTCTCGACGACGAAAGAGTGCCTGAGCCAATGTTCAAACATGAACACCTCGGCGATGTCGGCCACCGCGTTGGCGTAAGGGTCGTTGGTCATTCGTCGGGACTCCTGGAAATGGACGTTTTGCCGCGGGCAGCGCCCGCTGATTGATAATGAAGCCTTACGCCGCATCCGTCAAGGGCAATGCCCGGCGCGCAGGGGCCAGACGACCCTTTACATGCGCCGTGATGTGCGCTAGAAGCGCGCATCCGAAGAAGGCGATATGCCGTTTTTTCCCAGGAGGACACATGGGCAAGCACAAGAAAGTCGAGCGCATGAAAGAGATTGACCGCCGCCGCAAGCGCCGCGAGGAGCGCCTCAAGGAGCGCGTCCGCGAGGCCAAGGCCGCGGCCAAGGGCAAATAGGCGTACTTCCCAGACGGGCGGCTCGACCGGCATGGCTGAGCCGCCCCGCCAGCTACGACGGGCCCCTGCGGCCCTTTTTCCGTTTGGAGGCCGATCAATGCCGATCTACGAATACCACTGCCAGGACTGCAAGCAGATTTTCGAGGAATGGCAAAAGGACTACGAGGAGCGGGACATCCCCTGCCCCGTGTGCGGCGGCACAGCCCGCAGGATCATCTCCAGCTCGTCCTTCGTGCTGAAGGGCGGAGGCTGGTACGCCAACGGCTACTCCGGAGGTTCCGGGGCGTCCGCGCAGACGGGCGCAAGCGCCCCTGCCGCACCGGCGGCCGAAAGCGCGCCGACGGCCCAGGCTCCGGCAAGCCCGCAGTGCACAGGCCCCACGGCCGCCAGTTAGACACGGCAAGAACAAGGCAGCCCGAGGCTGCCTTTTTCTTGCGCTCCCCCCGGAGCAGGGCCGCAGCCCGGCGCGGGCCAAGCGCCCCCCTGACCAAACAGCGCAAGACGGAAGCACCCACATGATCGAACGCTACTCCCGCCCGGAAATGGCCGCCCTCTGGACCATGGAGGCGCGCTTCGGCGCGTGGCTTGAGGTCGAACTGGCCGTGTGCGAGGCCTGGGCCAGCCTTGGCGTCATCCCCCAGGCCGACATGGAATCCATCCGCGCCAAGGCCTCTTTCGACGTGGACCGCATCCTCGAAATCGAAGAAAAGACCCGGCACGACGTCATCGCGTTTTTGACCGCCGTGGAGGAAAAAGTGGGCGCAAGCGCCCGCTTCATCCATCTGGGCTGCACCAGCTCCGACATCGTGGACACGGCCAACGCCGTGCTGCTGGTGCGGGCGGGCGCAATCATCCTGGCCGACATCGACAAGGTCCTGGGCGTCCTCAAGACGATGGCCTTGGCGCACAAGGACCTGCTCTGCATGGGCCGCACCCACGGCATCCACGCCGAACCCACCAGCTTCGGCCTCAAAATGGCGGGATTCTATGCGGAATTCTGTCGGCACAGGAAACGCTTCGCCGATGCGCTGGAAAACATCCGCGTGGGCAAGATTTCCGGCGCCGTGGGCACCTACGCGCACCTTTCGCCCGAACTGGAGGCCAAGGCCTGCGCCATCCTGGGCCTTGCCGCCGACCCCGTGAGCACGCAGATCATCCAGCGCGACCGCCACGCCCAGTACTTCACCGCCCTGGCCCTCTTGGGCGGCGGCGTGGAGCGCCTGTGCACCGAGCTCAGGCATCTGCAGCGCACCGAGGTGCTGGAGGTGGAGGAAGGCTTCGCCAAGGGGCAGAAGGGCTCCTCGGCCATGCCGCACAAGAAGAATCCCATCAGCGCGGAGAATCTTTGCGGGCTCTCGCGCCTGCTTCGCACCAACGCCTTGGCCAGCATGGAGAACATGCCCCTCTGGCACGAACGCGACATCAGCCATTCCAGCGTGGAGCGCGTCATCATGCCCGACTCCACCATCCTGGCCGACTACATCCTGAACCGCCTGGCGGGGTTGCTCTCGAACCTGCGGGTGATCCCGGAAAACATGGCCCGAAACCTGGAGGCCTCGTACGGGCTGTTCTACTCCCAGCGCGTGCTGGTGGCCCTGGTGGACCTGGGCCTGCCCCGGCAGAAGGCCTACGAGATGGTCCAGGCCGCGGCCATGCGCTCCTGGGACGCCAAGAGCCCGTTCAAGGACCAGGTGCTTGGCGATACGCAGATTCGTGAACACTTGACTCTAGAAACTCTTGAAAGATTGTTCGACCCCTGCTATTACTTGCGCTACGTAAGCGCCATATTCGACCGGGTGTTCGGCCAGGGACAGGAGTAATCGTGAAGGATTCCAAAGCGAAACTTGCGCGTCTGCTCATGGCGTTGTCTTACGTGGAGGGAGAGGTGACCCTCACCTCCGGCCGCAAGAGCGACTACTACTTCGACTGCAAACAGACCGCCCTCAACCCCGAGGGGGGCTATCTCATCGGCAAGCTGTTCCTCGACATGCTCACGGGCACGGGCGCTCACGCCGTGGCGGGCATGACCCTTGGGGCCGATCCGTTGGTCACGGCGGTGTCCGTGCTTTCGCACCTGGAGGGCAGCCCCCTGCCCGCGGTGATCATCCGCAAGCAGTCCAAGGGGCACGGCACCGACCAGTACCTGGAAGGCCTCAAAAACGTCGAGCCCGGCGCGGAAATCGCCCTGCTCGAGGACGTGGTGACCACCGGCGGCACGCTGGTCACCTCTGCGGAGCGGGTTCGCGCGGCCGGGTTCACGGTGGGCGCGGTGCTCTGCGTGCTGGACCGCGAGGAAGGCGGCACGCAGCGTCTGGCCGAGGCGGGCCTGACGCTCAAGTCCATTTTCACGCGCAAGGAGCTCTTGGCCGCAGCCAAGGGCTAGGACGAAAATGGCGTCCCGGCCGCCATCGCGCGGGGGCATAGGGTGCGCCGCAAACAGACAAAGCGGATGAGCTGTTGAAAACCTTACGCACCCTCCTCCTTCTGGCCGGTTTGGCCCTGACTCCAGCCCTTGCCCTGGCGGCCGGAACCGGCTGGGTGACGCACGTCAACTCGCAGCCCTCCGGGCCGGAGTTTTTCCTTGGCATCGACAAGGAGACGCAGACGTTTTTCATGTTCGGCAAGCGAAGCCCGCTCACGGTGCTGCGCAAGCTCGTGTGCGCCACGGGCCAGGCCGAGGGCGACAAGCAGAAGGAAGGCGACAAGCGCACCCCAGAGGGCGTGTACTTCGTTGAAGAAAAGGTGCCCGGCAAACTCGACTTCGCACTATACGGCGACCGCGCCTTCAGTCTGAACTTCCCCAATCCCGTGGATCGCCTCAAGGGCAAGACCGGGCACGGCATCTGGATCCACGGCCGCGGCAAGCAGCTGCTGGCCCAGGACACGCGCGGCTGCGTGGCCCTAAGCGCCCAGGACATCAAGAGCCTGGACGGGCAGATTCCGTCCGGCACGCCGGTGGTCATCGCCAAGAAGCTTACCTGGAGCAAGGACCAGGGCAGCGACGCCACGGCCCAGCACCTGTCCGAGCGCGTGCGCCAGTGGGCCGGCGATTGGCAGAACAAGCGGGAACGCTTCTTCGACTACTTCCAGCCGGAAAAATTCGCCCAGACCGAGGGCGTTTCCTTTACGCAGTTCAAGAACCACAAGCTGGGCATCTTCGCCCGGCAGCCCTGGATTCACGTCATGGTGGACAACGTGCGCGCCATCCAGGGGCCGGACTACTGGGTCACCACCTTCGACCAATACTACCGCACCCAGGACCTCATCTCCGCCGTGGGCAAACGCTTCTACTGGCAAAAGGAGAAGGACGGCGCCTGGCGCATCGTGGGCGGGGAATACGTCGACGCCCCCACCGCCGCGCTGGAGACCCGCTATCTCCGCTCCAAGCAGCCGGAGGTCGACAGCCTGCTCAAAGGCTGGCTGGAGTCCTGGCTTGCGGCCGACATCGACAAATACATGGCCTACTACGACGAGGACGCCAACAACGGCCGCCAGCATGGCGCCAAGGCCATTCGCGAGTACAAGCAGGCCCTGTGGACCAGCAAGACCCCGGTGCGCATCGCCGCCGACAAGGTGGAGGTGGCCATCCACAAGCAGGGGCTGAAGGTCAGCTTCGAGCAGATTTACGAGGACAGCTCCGGCCACGCTGACAGGGGCGCAAAGACCCTGGTCATCGCGCCCAGGGGCGACGGTTGGGTGATCGTGAGCGAAGCCTGGGGCAAAAGCTGATGAAGAACGCCAGCTACAGCGTGCTGCTCATGCGGGACGACGCCGACGTCAAGACGTTGCGCGTCAGCCCACGGCGGCTCAAGCTGTTGCTGTGGGTCGGCTCTGTGCTGGCCGTGGTGGTGCTGGTGGGGCTTGTGGTGGGCCTGCGCTCCTTTGTGGGCTACCGCAGCGTGCTGGCCGAACGCCGCGACCTGGAAGTGCGCCTGGCCGAGGCCCAGGTGGAGTTGGAACGCCTGGGCAACCTGGAGAAGATCCAGAATACCGCGCCAGCGGCCGGAAAGAACGGCAAGGCGTCCACGGAAAAGGCCGTACAGCCGACATCGCGGGCCTTCGCTCGGGTGGACCTCGGCACCATCGCCGTGGAGAACTTCAAGGCCCAGCTCTCGGGCGAGACCATCACCACCAGCTTCGACCTGAACAACCGCGCGCAGGGGGCGTCCTCGGGCGGCATTTCGCTTTTGCTGCTGCGCACCGACGGCGCCCTGACCGAACTTTCCGTGCAGAACGCTTCCGACCTCACCTACCAGATCCAACGCTTCAAGCGCATCTCCGCCACAGCCAGCGCCCCGCGGGGCCTCACCCGGAAGGATGTCCTGGGGCTGCGCGTGGAGATACGAAACGCAAACGGGGAAGTGATCCTTGGCGAAACGTACCCTCTGGGCGGCTAGCTTCGCGCTGACGCTCCTTTTGCTGCTGCCGCTCGCCTGCCTCGGGGCATCGCGCAGCAGTTTCGTCTTCTTCGAGGGCACCCAGTACCCTCTGCATGTCGTGTTCATCCAGGGCGAGAAACCCGGTCCCACGGTCATGATCCAGGGCGGCATTCAGGGCGACGAGCCCACCGGCTTTCTGGCCGCGCAGATTCTGGCGGAAAGCCGTGTCCGCACGGGCAACCTCATCGTGGTGCCCCGGGCCAACGTGCCCTCCATCCATGTGCACCAGCGGGCGGTGAACGTGGACATGAACCGCCGTTTCGACCGCGACTACAACCAGTTCTACGAGGACCGGCTGGCGCGCGCCGTCCGGTTCCTGCTCTCCCAGTCCAGCGCGCTCATCCACCTGCACGAGGGCTCCGGCTTCTATGACCCGGAATACGTGAACCCCCTGCGGAACCCCTCGCGCTGGGGACAAAGCATCATCATCGACGCCAACGTCCATGACAGCCTGGACCTGGCCCGGCTCGTAAATTCCGCCCTGCGGGAAATCAACGCCTCCGTGCGGGAAAAGGACTACGAGTTCAAGCTGTTCAACACGCGCACCTTCGAGTCCGACAGCCGCTACGCCCAGGAGATGCGCAAGTCGCTCACTTTTTACGCCCTGGCCAACCTGAACATCCCGGCCATGGCCGTGGAAGTGAGCAAGAACATCGGGGCGCTGGGCTGGAAGGTCAAACATCAAGTCTACGCCACCGGCGTGCTGCTCCGGCATTGCGGGGTGGACATCGTGCCGCCGTCCGTGGACGAGCGGGACGTGCAAAGCCAGTTCGAGCGCGACTGCCGCCCCAAGATCAACGGCACCCCGCTGGACGGACGACCGCTGGCCATCCGCTCCGGCGGCACCATCACCGTGGACCCGGCCTCCATCGGCCAGAACGCCGACAAGGGCCAGGCCGTGGCGGTGTTCGCCTCCGACCGCCAAGGCGTGAACATCGTGGATTCTCCGCGCATGGCCCTGGAGCGTTTCAAGGAACTGGAGACGCGCGTGGACGGCCGCAAGGTCAGCTCCACCACGGTGCGCTTCGCTGGGGCCATGCCTCCCCCGCTGCCGGCCGGGCCGCCGGTGTTCGTCTGCTGGCTTAACGGCAAGCCCGTGCAGGTGCGCCAGGGCGAGACCCTGCACGCCCTGGTGGGAGACCAGCTGGTCATCGAAGGCGTGCTGGGGAGCAAATGGCGCGAGGTGCTGAACTTCAAGGGCTACACGGCCCGCCCCACCGACAACGACGGCCAGGACATGGGCTGGGAGATCATCCTCGATCCGGAGAGCTTCATCGACCGCTACCGCCTGCCCGGCCCGCAGGCCGATGTGGCCCGGTACCAGGTGCTGCGCGAAACCAAAGGCGCGCGGCCGTCCTCCTTCTATGTTGACGTGGCGCCGCGGATTGTGCGCTCGGTGAAGCTTGTGGACGCCAAGGGACAGGTGATCACCCTGCGCTGGTCCAGCGGAGGCGAGGTGGCCCTTCCCGCAGGCCAATACACCGTGGCCGAAACCGCCAGCAACGGCCCGGCCAACCGGATCCTCTCCCTGGCGGGCGGAAGGCCGCTCAGGCAGGGGGACACATTCCGCGTGGAGCCTGGCAAGCCGCTGCTCTTTTCCCTGCGGCAGGCCACCACCTTTGCCGCCCTGGGCACCATGACCCTGGTGCCAAAGGCCCAGGAAGACCGGGCGGCCAGAAACGACACCCAGCTTGTGAGCGATGGGCAAAGCGCGCGCTATTGTGGCGAACTGCCCCCGCCCGGCTCCGTCTACTAGCCTCCCGCCAGCGCCGGACGCAAAAAAGGCCCCTGCCATGGCAGGGGCCTTTGCATTTCCGTGGAGCCCACGACCGGAATTGAACCGGTGACCTCTTCCTTACCAAGGAAGTGCTCTACCGACTGAGCTACGTGGGCGAAGCGCGTTTCCGGAGCAAGCCCCTATCCCGACTGGCTTTCAAGGTCAAGCAAAACCTTCGCGCGCCGCCCTGCGCAACGCCGCAGGTTGGGGCACCCACCGCGCCGAATCGCGCGCCGATCAGTGCCGAATCGCGCGCGGGTTTACGCTAAAAGCCACTTTCCGGGCGTCTGGGTATACTATTGTGCATACCAAACAAAACGGCTTGCAGTTTTTATGCTGCAAGCCGTTGTATTTACTGGTCGGGGCGACTGGATTTGAACCAGCGACATCCTGCTCCCAAAGAAGGTGTGCAGGCTGTGAACCATTGGTATCACTTGCTTTGTCTGTTTCAGTAGGCGCATTTTGTGGCATTTTCGGCCATCTGGAGACACCTTTGCGCCTACTGATGCGCCTACTTGATTTTGACGAGCTTCCCGGCCTTGGGCGCGGCGACTTGGGGCATGAGCGCGACGGCCCGCGCCTTCTCTCCGGCCATGAGGTGATAGTAGCGTTCCTGCGTGGTAGCGATGCTGCTGTGGCCCAGGAGGGCGGACACGGCGGCGAGATCGGCCCCGCCCTGGAGCAGCACCGATGCGAACAAGTGGCGCACGTCGTAGGGAGTGACGGGGTAGGTGATGCCAGCGCGCTTGATGGCAGTCTTGAGGCTGCGGTAGACCTGTTTCACCGGCCTGCCCTTGTACTCAATCAGGTAGGCGCTCTTGGCCTCCTGGCGCATGATGAGCAGCCGGGCGCGAAAGTCCGGGGTGATCGGCACGATGCGGCTGGCCCCCTCGGTCTTGGTGCCACGCACATGGACGAGCAGGCCTTCAAAGTCAACGTCAGCCCAGCGGATGCTGAACAACTCGGAGGGACCAGGGCGGGTGCCCAGGTTGGCCTCCACCTCCAGAGCCCAGGAAAGGTGGGGATCGGCTGCGGCGATGATGCGGCGCAGACCGTCCAAGGTCAGGTGCATTTCCTTCTTGCGCTCGGGCGTCTGCTTCCAATCGTCCAAGGGGCTTGCCCCGGTGATCTTCTTTTTGACACCGAATTTGAACACGGAGCGCAGATAGCCCATGTAGCGGTTGACCGTGGGGGTACTCTTGTCTGCCCACGGGCCGCCCGGCTCCACCATCTTGAGGATGTCTTGATACTCCAGTTGATCGACGGGGCGTTTGCAAAGCACCGGCAGGATGGCATCGTTGAGCAGGGCCGCGAATTCCGTGCGAAACTGTTCGCCTACACCGCGCATTTTGGCATCGTGGAGATAGAGCTGGGCGAGTTGGTCAAGGAACACGCCGGAGGCGTTGCGGGGGACCTGCCCCTTGGCGCGCATCAGGGCGATCTCGGCAAGCCGGATACCCGCCTGGCGCTGGGCGGCTGGGCCAAGGCCAAAGTATTCCTTGATTCGCTTCCGGCTTCCCGGCAGCGAATAGGCGATGTAGTAGCCGCCCGTCTTGTGGAATAGAACCTTGCCCATGCCTTGCGCCATAGCCTACGCGACAACCCGCGTAAAGCCCCCCCCTTTGTGGCGTGGCATATGGATCTTCGCGGCCAAGAACACCTCGGGGTCATCCATAAAGGCGTCGAGGTCGGCCCGGCCAAACTGGTTGCGGCATGGCCCCTTGCGCGGGATTTGGTATTGCTTGGCCCAGCGAAGGAGCGTGCGCGTGGACTTCCCCACGTGCGCCGCCGCCTCCTCAACGGTCAAGTATGCTGCCGGAATCTCGCGCATTGCTCATCTACCCTCTCGCGTCCATGGCCAGCGGAGCGGCCTCGGTGAAATGCTCGCACCCGCCCTGTTCAGGATTGTACGGGTCGAAGTTGCTGCCCGCGCGCACCGCCCCGGCCAAGTCCGCCCACGTGTGATGACAGGAGTGGACGGCGCAATCCAAGCGTCTGGGGCAGTCTTGTGACGCGCATACTGTGATGTCGGCGCTGGGCATAGCTAGGCCCTCTCGTCCAACGCTGGGTTGTGCCGGACGCGAGCCAGGGCGGCCTGATAGTCCTGGTGCTGGGGCATGGTCTTGGGCGGGAACATAAGCTGCGCGATGCGCTTGAAGTTGGGGCGGCGGTAGTCATTGAGCCAGTAAAACCAGCGCGCTGTTATGTCGACCTTCCCCGTTCCGCCACACTCGTCGCACGGCTCCTGCTCACCACCCTGCGCTCCAAAACCTTTACAGGTTGGGCACTCCGCCTCGTGCACGACCTCAACGCGTGTTCGCACCTCGTCTAGACCGGGCCACGCGGCGCGGAACTCGTCGATGAGGGGGGCCAGGCGGTCCTGCCACTCCGGGGGCATCGCCCCCATGAGGCTGCGCGGCATTGTAAGCCAAGAGTCGCGGGTGAGCCCGAAGGCCAGAGCCAGCTTTTCAGTTTCCATGCTACTTCACCTCCGTGGCGGCGAGGGCGGGGGTCGGGAGGGGCCCGGTGTGCAGGATGGCCTCGCGCAGGGCCTTGCACTCCGCGTAGGTTTCCTTGCTCCGGGCGCGGCCCGATTCCACCTTGCCGATGAACTTCTCGGCCAGTGCAAGGGCCTGTGTGACAATCTGGAGCAGGTCTGCGACGTGCTTGGGAAGGGCATCAAGGCGGCCCTGGAAGCCCGAGGCATCGAGGGTTCGCATAAGGATAGGCCACATACCCTTACGGGAGTTGAGCTTGTCGTTCTCCGCTTTGAGCCCGGCCACGATGCCCGCGAGTTCGCTCATCATGGGCTTGCCGCCAACGCCCAGCGCTTTGCGGATGTCCGCCAGGGCGTTGAGGGCCGGGGTAATGGTGTCGGCGGCGGGCGCGGCCTTCGCGAGCTTGAGCAGGTTCACGCGTGGCCAGTAGAGCCGAGGAGCGCATCCGGGCACATTCTGCGTGTCCACCACGTAGCTCTCGTGGCCGCGCGGGAGAGCGCCCTGCGCGAGATTTTTCGGCGGACGCCCCTGGGCAGGGATGATCTCGACGATGCGTCCGGTCTTAGTTTTGAAGCGCCCGCCAGCCTGGGAAGTCCAGGTGACGGTATCACCGATTTTGAAGTTCATGCTCTCACCTCCCGGCCAGCTAGGGCCTCGGCCATGCGGCCGCCTACATGGTCGCCCTTGTCGAGCGGGGCGCCCTCAAGTTCCGAGTCCAAAGCCTCAGCGAGATCAGCCAGCAGCCCATGCAGCAGATTCCACTCCATGCGCTTGGCCTGCGCGCGCGGACCGCGGATGTGTCCTTCGGCCCAGAGTCGGTCCAGCTCTTCCTGCTGCGCGGCGACCAGAGACAGCGCCGCCGCTACAACCTCACGGGCGTCGATGTTTTCCGGCCAGAGTTCCCAAAGAGCGTCGTTCATGCGGAGGATGGCGCGCTTGACCCTCCGGTCTTCTTTCGCGTCGCCCGGGGCAGGCTCCATGCCTTTTGCCCGCAGCACGCAGCGCCCGATGCGACTCCGTAAAATTTCCGTTCGTGCCCGCTCTTCAGTGGTCAGCCCGCTGTCTTTAACCGGCGATTCCGCAGCCTCCAGCATCCCCAGGATGAAATGCAGCGGCCCCAGCCTACGGATGACGTGCGCGGTGATGCTCCCCATGCCCCCTCCTGTTCTCTCCTCGGATTGTCGGGCGAAGGCTGGCGGCAAGAGATTGGGGCGAAGAAGCCCTCCTCCTGCCGCCAGCTTGTGCTACGCCGCGCCCTGGACGTGCTCCGCGGCATCGTCGCCCACGCGCGGGATGCTCTCGCCGCTCACGCCAGCTCCGGCCATCTCGCTGCATTCAGCGTAGAAGGCACACAGGCTCGCGCCTTCGCCGCATTCCAGACCGATGGGTCCGCCGTAGCAGTCGGGCGCCACACGCTCGCCTCCCAGGGCCTCCAGCCGAGCCTTCGCCGCGGCTTCGTCCATGGCCAGCTCAAAGGCGGTCGGGGTGTCGTCGTCGTCCACCACAGGCTCATCGCCGGGGGTGTGCTCCTCAACCTTCTCGCCGTCCGGGTGCGGATTGGTCCCGAAAGTGCCGCCGATGTTGGCCGCCGCCAGGTCGCCCGGTGTGGCCTCACCGATGGGAAGCGGCACCTGGGCTTCGTCGTGGCGCAGACGCCGACGGTGGGTCTCCTCCATGGTGTCCAGGCGGATGGTCGTGACCCAGCCTGTCTTGTAGTCCTTGACGATCTGGCACTCGACATCGCGCATTTCGTGCCCTTCGCGGTAGAGCGCGCCGTCCTTGTGCAGCTCGGCATCGACCTCGCCGATCTTCTGCGCGTAGGACTTGGTGCTCTGCGCCTTCTGCTGTTCCAGGTCGGCTTTGCGGCGCAGATTTTCCGCCGTGCGGTCGGCCAGGGCCTTCATCTCTTCCGTGGTGAGCTTCACCCGGTGCTGCTCGATGACCTTCTCAATGCGCTTGCCTTCCGCCTTGGACTTTTCTTCCTGGAGGCGCTTGCGCTCACGGCACGCCTCGCCGTCCAAGCAGAACACCTGCTCGGTGGGCGTCACGAGGTAGGCCGTGGTCTGCTCGCCGCAGTGCTCGCAAACGCGGGGCTCGGGTGCGTCCGCTTCTCCGCTGGCGTCGACGCGCGCGGTCCAGAACTCCAGGGTGTCATCCAGACAGTAGCCCTCGGCGCGAGTGCAGGGGTCTTCATCCTGGGGGCCGGAGAACGCGCATGTGGTGCGCGAGCGCTCGACCTCGCGGGTTTCAGCCTGGCTCTGGTCCACAACTTCCACGAAGCCCTGCTTTGCGGCCTCTTCCAAGACGGCGCGCTTGCCGCGGCGCGCTTCCAGCCACGCGCGGTAGCTCACCACGAACTGCGGCCAGTCGGCGATGGCGTTAGCCATGATCTCGCCGGGGTCTTTGCCCAGCGCCGTGCGCGCGTCTTCCAGCATGGCCTCGATGCCGTCTTCGCCCAGCGTTTCGTTGGGGAAGTCGCGCACCAGGCGGTCGTAAAACTGCGGCCCGACCGCATAGCCCGCGATGGACGCGGGGACATCCTGAAGCTGAAGCGTGGGCTCGGTTCCGGTTGCCTTCTTCTTCGCCATGGTTCCTCCTGTCGTCGTTTGTGTTGATGGTCCCTCGCTCGTTGCCGCTCTGGGTCTCCCCGGAGCGGTGTGAGGGGAGGACTAGGCTTCGGCCCGGTCTCCAGTGATCCCCCCGATGGGTCGGCAGTCGTTGAAGTCCAGGTCCGGGCAGAGCTTGCGGGTGTTGCTGCCGTAGATGCCGCGCCGCCTGTTTTCGAGGTGCGGGCACGGCCCGGCGTAGCCTTCTTTGCCCTCGTACAGCGGGTCTTTCAGGCAGGTTTCGCAGCCGGTCACGTAGTCCAGGGCGTGCAAAAGGAAGTCGATGCGTTCAGCGTCGTCTTTCAGGTCTTCGAGTTTCATTATTGCCTTCCATTTTTTTGTGGGACGGCGGGTGGGGAAAAGACCCGCCGTCCCGGTGCAAGGAGGAACATGCTCCTGTTGCGCGAATCCTCGCCGGGGATGGAGCGGCGGGGTCTACACCTGGAGCTGGTAGCTGTTAGCCGTTCTGCTTGGCGTGCTCCGGACCGTACTCCGGGCAGCGCGCGGCTTTCGGACACTTCGCGCAGACGCTGGCCGGGAAACGCGTCCCGTCCGTCCGGTCGGGGCAGAGGTAAGTCTCCTCCGGCGCACGCCGGGCTTTCCAAGCGTTGAAGCTGGTCAAGAACGAGCCGAAGTTGTCGCCAGCCGCGGCCATCTTCAGGCCGTTCACGTCGGTTCCGTTTGCCGCAGCCGTTGCCGCTATGAACTCGCCCAGGATGTCCATGTCTTCGTCAGGGAGTGCTTCCGTGATTTGCTTGTTGAAGCGGTCGAGGGCGGCGAGGTCCAGAGTGGGCTCTGGCCTTGTGTCAATGGCGGCGGGCATGTCTCTGGTCATATTGACCACTCGCGCTTCGGCGATACGTTCAGCCTCGTCCTCGTCGTAGACACCAGAGAAGCCAAAGGCGATACGCACCCCCTGAATCAGGGCCTTGTGGCGCAGGAAGCGTCGCGTGTGCGACTGCCACGGGCCCTTGATTTTGTAACTGCCGCGCTGTCCCTGCCCTTCAAATGCTGGGCGGTAACACTCGTCCAGGTATTCGCGCACCACTATGGGGTGGCTCCGATCCTTGCGGTGGATCACAACCTCGATCCATTCCGGGCAATCCTTGGCGTCGGGGTCTGCCTTGGCCATGGTCTCGCTGTACCGGAACTCTATGCCGTCCATGGCTGGGTGGTCATTCATGATGCGGTTCCACCCGTCCACGCCGATCACGGGCACGATGCCTTTCTGTTTGTCGGGGAAGGCGTAAATTTCTTTGGTGAAAGGGTTGAGTCCGTATTGATCGGCTACGATCAACAGAGCAGCCAACTGCTCGTTGCTGATTTCTTCGGCCGGGCCGTCCTTGCCCTTCGGCTGCTTAAACACCGTGGCCTTCAGAATCTCGCCAACCTTGGCCTTATCCACGCCGAATTTCTCGGCCATGCGGGCAAGCAAAGCGCCCTTGGTGCCGTCAACGACTGCGACTGTTTGAGCCATGACCTTTTCTCCTAGCCCCGGAAGGCGATTTCGGTGTGTTCGTAGATGCGGATGCCGGGAATCTCCCGCACGCCCTGCTTGACGGCCTGGCGCACCTTGGCCTCGTCGACCATCAGGTATTCACGCGGCACCTGGGTCTCGTCGGTGATCTCGTGCTTCCAGACCTTGCGCTGGGTGGCGCTGCCGGCCTCGGTGCGGACGATGGTCTGCTGCTTGGGCAGCGCGGGCGCCGCGATCTGGACCGGCTCCACGTGCGCGGCCTTGGCCTCGGCGTCGATCTTGGCCTGAAGCTCGGCCTGGGCCTTGCGCGCGGCCTCTTCGGCCTTGCGGCGCTCCATCTCAATGCGCTGGGCGTAGGCCCCGACCTTGCCGCGCAGGCTGGCGACGATGGTGCCCAGCCGCCCCTGGAAGCCCTTGGCCAGGCCGTTGACGCTCTTCACGTACTCGTTGGGGGCCAGCACCAGATCCTTGCGCACGCGCTCAATGGCCGCGTCGATCTTCTTGGCCTGATTCGCCATTTCAACTGCCGTGGCGTTCGTGGCGTCGTCGGAGACCATCAGGCGCTCGGTTTGAGCCACCATCTTGTCTATCTCGGCGTCGTAGACCGCCAGCTTGGCGCGCACCGGGGCGAGGTCGTAGGGGTTTTGTGCCGCCGGGGCGTGACTCGGTTCCCAGGTGATGTTCATGTCGCCCGACTGTTCGTCCTGCATGGCCATCATGTGCCCGGCGAGGTTCCCGTCTTGGGCGCGCAATGCTGCGCCAAAATCCATTCCCATGGTGTCCTCCTTACAGTTTGGTGCCGAAATACCGGTGCGCGTTGAGCGCCGCGACGAACCCGGCGAGGTCCGCTGCGCTGCCGTCCGTGTACTCGTCGAAAATTGGGGCCTTCCCGTCGCGCTTGAGGCGCAGGGAGCCGACACGCTCCACGGGATAGCCATTGACCACAGCCAGGTGCTTGTAGGCAGCGAGTTGCGCCCGCCAAAGTGGGCTCTTCGTGGCCGGGGTCTTGAAGTCGATCAGGGCCAGGGTTTCGTCTCCCCGGATGCGGCAAATCAGGTCCGGGTGCCCGCAGAAACCCAGAGCGGCGTCAGACAACTCCCCCTCGGAGAGCACGACCTCCTCCACCACGGGGAACCACCCGCGAAAGCTCTCGATGAACCCGGCGCAGTCGTCGGGTATCTCGGGAAACCAGAGGCCTTGCGTGATGCAGCCACAGATGCGGTGCACTGCGGTGCCGCGCCGGGCCGCGTTCTCCAGAACATCGGGGGCGATGCCGGAAAAGTCCGCCCAGGGCGAAAGCACGGCCGTCACGCTAGGCAGCATCGCGCTTTCCTTTGCGTCCGCAGCGGCCAACGAACCGGCCGCAGAACTCCATCCGGGGCTCGGCCCACAGTGCATCACCCGCCCAATCCGCCGGGCACCACTCCCAACTGGCGGGAACACACGCGGGGCGCGCAGGCTCGACAACGGCGCGCGGGTCGTCGCAAGGGTGCGTGCCGTAGCCGCCGAACGAGGGCTGCATGTCTTGCGGGCCGAAGGCCCAGCGCTTGCAACCTTCGGGGGTGCAGAACGCGCCGCTCTTGGCCTTGGCGAAAGGGCATGGCGTCTTGCGCGCCTCGGCCACCGTGACGAACATCCCGCTCATGCCTACAGCCCCCCTGTCCCGTATCCCTTCACAGAGCCAACATCCCACTGGTGCTGTGCTGCGCTGCGCTGCTCGGCCAACTCCAACGCCCGGTCCTGGGCGGTATTGCGCAGGTAGTTGCGGCTCGGCCACATACCGGGGCATTGGCTGGCGTTCCGGTCGCCGTCGGGGGTGAAGTCGAACACCGGGATGCTCATGTCGTTGCCCCGGCTGCGCATGGCCTCCAACACGACCACCGCGTTGGCGCACGTGTGGCCGAAGTATGCGCACTCGCGGCACTCGATGTCCGCGAAATCTTCGTCGCGCCGCCCGTCGTACAGGTCGAGATGGATGAGCTTCTCCATGGCTAGGCCGCCTTTTTGGTGTTTTGGGCCTGCGGCTTCGCCTTGCTCGCCGCGCTCCAGGCCAAGTGCTTGATTTCGTCCAGGTACTCGCCGCGCCTGTAGTCGTCATCGCGCAGCGCCCGGTCGGCTAGACTTTCGATTTTGCGCAGGGTTTCGAGCATCTTGTCCATCGCTACCTCCCGAAGATATTGTCGGCGTTGAGGTCAATGAGCAGGACCACAATGGCCCAGGCCACGGCCAGCCACCCGGCAATGTGCAGGCCCAGCGGCAATTTCTCGTCGGCCTGGTCCAAATTCTCCCGGCGCACAGTCTTTGTGAGTTCCGTCATGGTTGCCTCCCCTTTTTCAAACTTTCCCAATCCTCAAAATCAACAACTCACAAATAACCAATTGGCAAAACATAGTCAACAACTAAATTCCCAATTGGCAACAAATGGGTCAAAAAAGTCCATCAGGGGAGGGTGGCATTTTTGTAAGGGGCTGGCCCAGGCTGATGAGCAAAAGAAAAGCCCCCTGGGAGGGGGCTTGAGTTGGTAAGCAATGCTTTACAACTGATTTATGGCAGCTCTCGCCCTTCTTTATCCACGGCCCACACCTCCAGGGGCAGGCCGTAGGCCTCGCGCACGCGCAGCACGCGCTGGAGGTAGCGCTCATCGCCAGGCTGCTCCAATATCAAGACGACGCCCGGAGCCTTGCCGCTTTGGGCGCCATAATTGAGGGCCTGGCCTACACTCTCCGCCTACTTGCGCGCAAAATCAAATTCCACGGCGTAAGTCTCGGTCAGGCAATCGCAGCGGCTACCGTCGGGCATGACCACTTCCATTTCGCCGCGCGAGTCGCACCAGGCCTCTTGGTACCATGGTTCGGGGTGGGAGTGAGGTGAAGCCGAGAACGCAAGAGATGAAAACAGAACAATAGAGGCTACGACCACGGTTGCTGTGAGCGATTTAGCCACAGCATGTGCCGCTAGTGCATAGATATTGAAATGATGAACAATCGAAGCCATTGTGCTATGCAGGCAGCCAGAATAACGACAATCCCTCTTCCTACCAGCCCCTTCGCCATTACAACGATACCAAGAGCAACCGCGACAAGCGCAAGTACAACACCTAGCATACCGAGCAATACGGAAAGAAGAGCAAAACCTATTCCTGTCCAAAACATTTTGAAAGCCAAGTGCTCACGGCTTGCTACTACAAATGGGTTAGCCCCTTTCACCGCTACATAAAATGAATAGATAATTCCAAGGACAATGAATAGGTAGATCATTTTTAGACTCGGCAACAATTCCGCGACCACGATTTTATCCTCCTCAATATCAGCCCAATGATGCAAGTACCCACCTACACCTCTGGGAACATCCTGATTACAACCCCTCTCCCTCGAAGTTTCACCTGACGCGGCGCAAAACCTGGAAGCGGCAGCAGGCAAGCCGCGTCATACCGCCGCATCTTTCTCTCGGCCTGCCGTAGCCTCCTCAAGCGACTTTATCTTTGCCTGGAGCGCAGCGGACAAAGCCTTGAGCGTTTCCAACTCGCTCATGCCGCATGATATATTCACGTCAACCAGCCGGGGAATGAAGCTGTAGCTCTCCGGGAGCTGTAACTGGCTCTGCACAACTCCGGGGGTATCCTGTCCAACGGCAACCTCTTCCTGCTGCCCTTTCTCTCCGAGGAACACAATCCTACCCCCGATGGCGTCGAGGATTGCGCTGGCCGTTTCAAATCCGACATTTCTTGTCCCATCGGCCAATCTCTTTACCTGGCTCACGGCAATGCCAGACCGCTCGGCCACACGACTTTGGCCGCCGCGTCCTAAGTCTTTCAGCAACTTATTTAAGGCCTTTACGGCATCTTCATGGATTCCCATATCAACCCCTTTGGCACACACGTTGCCAATTGTCTACGCGCAGATTGGCAAAATACTGTTGACATATTTTGCCAATTGGTTAGGTTCTGACCATGGGAATCAAACAAGACATCGAAACATTCCTGGCGGAGTCCGGCTGGAACTCTTCTCGTCTTGCCAAGACGGCGGAAGTCCCGATCAGCAGCATCACCAGGCTGCTTAACGGGAAACGTCCCGGCCTCAACACAAAAACCTACGAACGCATCCAGGCGGTCATCGACGCGTACATCCCCATCCCCCCGCCCGAAAACCCTCCCCAAGACGAGGCTCGTGCGTGAAGCCGTCCACCTCGCTTGCCCGGCATGGCCCCGCGGCGCGCGGCGAACTGAACCTGTTGGCCCGTCGTAGAGACGGGGTGGAGGTGCCCATGGTTTCACCCACCCGAAGGCAAGGCCAACTGGTACATGACCAGGTTTGCGGCAGGTCCACCGTGCTTCTTCAGGTGGGCGAGCACCTGATTGACGATGTCGTGCTGGACTTTATCCAGCGAGACGGACTCTGGCAGCGTGACCCTGAACCACTTCACGTCTTCGGCAGTGAGGATTCTGGCCGTGGCCAAGACGTTTCCGTTCATCGTGCGACGAGTGGTGATTTGGATGTCCATGAGACCAGAAAGCACAGGGCGATGAGTGTGTACACAAGCACTTCGCGTGGGGAGGCTTAAGGTATGGCGCAAATGATGAAATTGGTCGCGCTACTCCATGAGTCCGTAGAATCCGCCATCAAAGACGGCCGCACGACCAAGGAAGAGCTCTTGGTCCTGCTCGACAAGGCACCCTCGACCCTCAACAACGAATTGAACCCTTTCCCCACCCCAAACAAGCTCGGGCTTGAAGACGCCTGGAAGCTCATCCAGAAGATTTCCGACACCTCAGTGCTCGCACACATGGCGACCGCCCTCGGGTTCTTGCTGCGCAGCAACGACGAAGCCTGCCCGGACCAACCGACGCTCCCTGAGGAGATGCTGGACGATGTCCCGGCCCTTGCCGCCTACCACCAGGCAATGCGCGACGAACTCCCAACCGAGCAGGTCCACGCCAAGCTCCAGGCCCACATCCGCGAATGCGAGCAAGACTTTGTGGCCTATCGCACCGAACACGAGAGGCGGACGAAGGTCAAGAGAGGGAGGCCTGCGGCATGAAAGGCTTCTCCCTTTCCGACTTGCGCCGACCCGCGGACTACAAGGCGCGCTACGAGCGCGCAGAGCACCAACGGGCACGCCTGTCCGACCAGGTGAAGCGCCTCGAAATGGAGCGTGACGCCTACAGAATGCGCCTTCAGGATGCCGCCGCCGAAATCGAGCGGCTGAAGGCTGCGGCGTGCCCGCCAAGAACGGCCCAGGCCCGGCTCGGAACGGGGGCGTAGGAGATGATCTCCGGCGGCTTCATCCTCAAGGCGCGCAAATCTCTTGAGTCCGAACTTATGGACAAGCCCCCCCTGTACTCGAAACTGTGGGATTGGATGCTGCTGCGCGCCGAGTGGCGCGATGGTGCAAAGCTCAAACGAGGGCAGTTCCGAACCTCCATCGAGGAGATGCAGGAGGCGATGTCCTGGCTGGTCGGATACCGCCGCGTAACCCCGTCCATCAAAGAAATCCGCTGTGCTTACGAGTGGTTCGCTGGGCGTTCCCACGAAAGTCCGCATGAAGGGGACACGAAGGGCACAATGATAGGCATTACGAGGGGCACTCGCGGGATGCTCATAACCATCACAAATTACGAAGTTTACCAGACAATAGAAAACTACGAAGGGCACAACGAAGGGCACAACGAAAGGTCTACGAAGGGCAGACAGAGGGCACCCGAAAGAGAAGAAGTTAAAGAAGCTAAGAAAGAAGAAAGACAGATTCCTGAAGACAGGAATCTTTTTGTCGAAGGTGCTCCGCCCCTCCGACTCGCCACGTACCTGTACAACTGCATTCGGCGCAACCGGCCGGAGTTCAAGCAGCCGGACCTCCAGGCGTGGGCAAGGCACGTGGACCTCATGCTGCGGATCGACAAGCGCGACCCCGAGCATATCCGAGAGGTTATCAAGTGGGCGCAGGCCGACAACATCCCGCAGGAGGGGAGCAAATTCTGCTGGGCGGCGAACATTCTCTCGACGGCCAAGCTCCGCGCGCAGTTCGACCAGTTGGCGATGAAGATGGCCGCCGCGCAGGCCCCGCCCGGAGTCCCCAGAAGACCACGTGCCACGACGGTCTACCAGCAGAAGCAGCAGGAAGGTGAGCAGAAGGCGAAGATTCTTCAGAAATTGAGACAGGAGAGGGAGAGAAATGGACAAGGCAATAATTCTCGAAGCGTTGATGAAAGCGGACTTGGTATTCCAATCAAGGCTCTCGGCTGATGAGCTGTCGGAACTGTCCGACCTGTGGGCGGATGCCCTTGAGGGCATGGGTGAGACCGATTTTCTCTTGGGCATGAAGTGGTGGACGAAGGTCGGGGGGTTCTTCCCCAAGCCGTCGCAGATTGTCGAAGCCGTTGGCGAGGCCCATGCCGAGGCCCACCGCGCCAAGATCGCCGCGCAATCCCAGAGGC
Source organism: Humidesulfovibrio mexicanus (assembly GCF_900188225.1). Classification (NCBI taxonomy): domain Bacteria; kingdom Pseudomonadati; phylum Thermodesulfobacteriota; class Desulfovibrionia; order Desulfovibrionales; family Desulfovibrionaceae; genus Humidesulfovibrio; species Humidesulfovibrio mexicanus. Next base: position 229,178 of record NZ_FZOC01000004.1, read on the forward strand.
CCGCTTTGTCGATCGGGATCCGCACGCCGGCGGATATTGCGCACTTTCAAGCCAAGTGCCGCGAGCTGCGCGCGTTGGTCGCCCGGAACGGCTCACCGGTTCAACCGTTCAAGCAACGCTGCGCCTCCGAGTCGGCGACGCAATAGCCGGAGGAAGCCCTGGATGTCCGTGGAATGCCCCCCCCCGGCTTGGGCTAGGTCGGGATGCGCCGAAACGAAAAGGAGAGACTATGCCTCAGCTTGAGCGGACATCGTTCGAGTTCAGCTTCGGGCTCCAGATGGACTTTAATTCATTCATCCTCGGGGACCGGCTAGGTGAAGGCGTTGGGAGAGAGGTGTTCGAGGACCGATTCCACCCCACGCGGGTGTTCAAGCTGGAAAATTACGGGGTGCAGAATTTTCACGAGTGGCAACTGTGGGGCGCCGTTCAGGGGACCGAATGGGAGCAGTGGTTCGCCCCGGTCTACTGGCTTTCCAGCTACGGACGAGTGCTCATTCAGGCGCGCACGCGGCAACCAGTCGTGGGCCGGAACACGCCAGCGTTCCCCACAGAAATCCCAAGCTTCATGGACGACGTGAAGCCCGCAAATATGGGGATTTACCGGGGTCGGTGGGTGTTCCATGACTACGGCGACACCAAAGCGCTGAAGGTCGGACTGGCCGGGGCGAAAATGATCCTGTGGGCTGAGGCAGCCGCGGTCTTCACGAGCCCAAAGGCCAAACCCGAATGGGAGTTGCCATGACCCAGCAAGCGATTCGCCTCTACATTCCAGGCACGCCCACAGGGCAAAAGCGCGTGCAGGCCGTGCGGCGCGGAGAACACGCGGGTGTTCATAAGGACGAGAAACAGAAGAAGCGCGAGGATGTCATGCTTGCGCAGATCGCGGCCAAGGCTCCTGGTGAGCCGTTGACCGGGCCGCTTGAGCTTGGGGTCTACGCCTACCTGCCAATTCCGGCCAGCAAGCCCAAAAAGTGGCAGGCCGCGGCGCGCGCCGGACTCATGCGGCCAACGAAAAAGCCCGACCTGTCAAACGCCATCAAGAACATTGAGGACGTGATGACCATGGCCGGGTTTTGGACCGACGACAAGCTCATTGTCGGATATCTTCCGGGGACCGGGAAATACTACAGCGACAACCCCCACTGGCTCATCGTCGTGCAGCCGTGGGTCCCGAAGCCTTCAGGAGGGGCGATATGAGCAGCCAGGCAGTAGCAGCGCGCGTCACGGAGGTCCTCGTGGGCTACGCAGACTTCAAGGTGGCCTTCCGGGTGCAGGAAAAGCTCGTAAGGCGCTGGGAACGCGAAGGCGCGCCGATCGTGCGCGATGAGATGAGGCGGCCTGTGGCCGACAAATACGAACTGTGGCTTTGGCTGAAGGGGCGCAAACTCATAACCCCGTCAAGTCCCCCTCCTGACCCCCTCTAGGCCCCTGCCTGACCCCGTCTGGCGGGCGCTTACCGCGGACTGCGGTGTTAGTGCCTCACGCAAGGGCAAACCGCCCTGCGTTTTCCCCGGGCCACAGGAGGGGTACAGGTGAAAAATCTCGACATCTGCATGAACTTCACGCTCGGCCCGAGCATCGAGGGCGGGTTTTCGGACAATCCGAACGATCCGGGTGGGGCAACCAACCACGGCGTGAGCATCCGTGCCCACCGCGAGGACATCGGCGACAAGGACCACGACGGCGACATCGACGCCGACGACGTGAAGCTGCTCACCCTCGAAGACGCAAAGGCCATTTTTCAGGCCGACTACTTCGCCCCCTGCAATGCTGGCCAGCTCCCCGCGCCCCTGGCGCTCATGGTCGTGGACTTCGCTTACAACTCGGGCGTGCGCGTCGCCTGCAAGAAGCTCCAGGAGCGGCTGGGAGTCACTGCGGACGGCAAGGTCGGCCCGCACACCCTGGCCGTGGGCAACGCGCTTTCTCCCAACATCCTGCGTTCGGTCATCAACGCCTACGCCGCAGCGAGAATCGACTACCTGGAAGGCCTTTCCGGCTGGCCGATTTTCGGCGGCGGCTGGGAAAGCCGCGTCAAGGCCGTGCGCGAAGCGGCTCTCAAACTCGTGGAGGGATAGCATGGGCTGGGTCATCGGAGGTCTCATTGTTTTGGTGGTCGCCGTTGAGGTGATGGTGATGGTCTTTGCGATCATACCAACGGCCGGAGAGTAGTCCATGGATCCCATCACCATCATCGGCGGGCTCATCGGCGTGGCCCCGACCATCGCCAAGTGGATCGGAGGTGACAAGGCCGAGGAGGTCGCGAACACTGTGGCCAGCGTGGCTCAGGCCGTCACCGGCAAGGCCGACGCGCAGAGCGCCGTGGATGCCATCAAGGCCGACCCCGCCCTGGCCATGGAGTTCCAGAAGGCATGGCTAGCCACGGAGCTGGCTCTTGAACAGGAAGAAACCAAGCGCCAGTTGGCCGTGAACGAAACCATGCGCGCCGAGGCGCACAGCGAGCACTGGCCGCAGTGGAGCTGGCGGCCGTTCTGGGGCTTCACAAGCGCCCTGGCCTTTTTGTTCGTGTCCATCCTGTGCTGCTGGCTTGGCTTCGACGCCGTGAAGTCCAAGAACATGGCCGCGCTGAACATGATCCCGCAGCTCGTGGCCTCCTTTGGCCTGCTCTTCGGCACCCCGTTGGCCATCCTCGGCGTGGCCAGCTTCAAGCGAGGCCAGGAGAAGATCGAGAAGCTCAAGACGGGGGCGCAGTAGATGCTCCCGGAGGACGCCGTGAGGGCCACGCGAACCATGGGTGAGTACGCCTCATTGATCGCAGGGCTCATGCCCGTGGCAATTCTCGCCGCCCTCGGGGCCGTCGTGCGGTCGATCCAAGCCAGGCGCTGCGGTCTCAAGGCCGTTGGCGTCGCAGCCGCAGGCGGTGGATTCGTCGGGGTTCTCGTCGGACTCCTCCTGGACCAGACAGACCTCCCGATGGGCGTCAAGGCGTTCCTTGTTGGGTCGGGCGGATACGCCTCCGGCGAGCTGCTGAAGATATTCATGGTGCGGGCCTGCCGCTGGGCTGAACGCGCCGTTCCCGGGGGCAAGTAGCCCCCCATATTTTTCGCAAGACGAAACCCTGCGGCCCCATGACCACCGGGGGCCGATTGCCCAGCACCGCTGGGGTAACGGATAAACGAGCGCCGGGATTCAGATCACGCCAGCCACGTCTGGCCAGAGCGCAAGCCGACCACGGGCAGCGCCGCCCCAAGGGGAGGATCGAACGGTGGGAGACACGCGGCAGGCTCGATATATCGCGGGGCATAAAACGCATGGCGGTTGCCTCATAAATTCAAGGCCTTGGTGGTCGAGTGTGTCGAGGAAACGGGGCTGAATGGAAAGGCGCCACCGCACACACTTTGGACGCCATAAAGGCGAAGAAGACGCTGAAACCTCCAGCCCGTAATCCGTCGTTGCGGCGGGAGAGGGGCTGGAGACAAACCACGGAGGCCAGTATGGCTTATCTCCAGGACCGGGCTCACACCGGCATGAAGCAGGGCATCGGGCGCGGCGCTTCCAATTACGGTGGCATCGGGCGTTCGACGAAAAGCGGCAAGGTGCCCAAGTACCTGATGAATACCCGTGACCACGGCAGCGACTCCTAGCCGCGAGGCGTGGAGGAGCTACGCGGGGGGAAAGGGGTATGCTTCCCCCCGCGTTTCATTTTTAGGACTTGGGATACGGGTACTGAACCAGCGCACAGAGCTTTGTGTCTTCCTTGGCCGGCTGCGCACGGTACTTGAATGTGAATGGAGGCAAAGTGATCCCCAGCCGTGCGGCGAGATCGTCGCCCCACATATACCGCTTCTCGTTGATAGGGACGCCGAGCGTGCGCAGGAATCTGTCGGCGCACTCCTGGCTCCTGAAGCACACGGAGGACCAGAACCCCATGTCTCCGGTCCACTCGATGTACTTGGCCACATTCTTCTCTTCGGACCTGATATTCTGGAGCGCTTCGCCCACTTCCGCCTTGACCTCTTCGACCGCGGCCAGCTTTCCCGCCTTGAAGCCCTTCGCGGCGGCAAACTTCCCGGACGCTCCGGCGGACGGTTCTTTGTGCGCGGTAAATTTCGGCGGGCTCCATGGTGTATCGCGCTCAAGCTCGATTCCCAAAACCGCCGCGACCACATGGCCATCAAGGTACTTGTCACCATGGGCGGCAAGCCCCAGGTCGGCGAGTAACTTGTCGCGCCACTCGCGCCCATTGAAGGCGATGACGAATCCGAAGGGGTACAGCACGTCGCGCACGGGAGGAACCCGTGGGTTCTTTGTCGCATCAAGCAGAACTCGCCGCACGATCTTATGCAGCATGGCGCAGTCGTGTTCTGGTTCGCCGTTGAAGGGATTTTCCTCATCGGCGATCACGTCGATGGGGTTGGGCATGGGCTTTTCTCGGCCACGGCTGAACGAACCGCCTCCAGAGACCTTGCCTCGGCTAAACGAAGTTGCCAGTTTCTTTGCCATATCGGAACAACTCCAAGTCGGCCAGGGGGTAGTATTCCAGGACGCGCTGGTAATCCCTGGGAAAGTGTTTTTTGAGGCCAAGCAGGAACAGAAGATAAATGCCGTCGAATGTGCGGCCCCAAATTTTGTAATCCACGGGCAAGACGATGTTGTTGCGGGTCAGCTCGGAGACGAGCCGGTCCTTGTTCCAGTCCCACACGGGGTAGAACTTGCGCAGATTCTCGGTCACAGGGCCATGGGATTTGAAGGCCAGGGCGCGACGCGCAGAGTCCGCAGCGCGAACGCCAAGCGCCGTATAGGTGCCCTCATCGATCCCAAAACAGCGCGCTGCGGTTCTTTGGACCTCAGTCCAGTCGAAGGTTTCCAGATTGCAGGCGCACAGCGTCTCAACCCTTTCAGGCGGTTGGAACACAAGACCCTTGGGGGACAAGCGGGAGTGCGCTGCCGGGGACGGCAGACGGACAATGCGCTTCCCAATGACCCTCTCGCAATACTCCAGGTACTCGTCCACGAACTCAAGCCCCTCTATCCCGTAGTAATAGAACGGGCAGACGTCGAACTTGTCCCGGATGGCCAGCCATGCTGCCCATGCGTCCTTCCCGCGCGAGAAGGACAGCAGAACCTTTCCGTCGGGCGATTTTGCCCTGACCCTCTTCACAATTTCGCTGAGTTCCATTTTCTTCCCTCCTTCAAACACACCAACACACCAACACACCAACACAATAAAGTCAACAAAAAGCAACAAACTGGACGTACATTCTACGTCAAGAACAAATAATTGACTATGAGGAATGACAAATGGCAGCAAAGAGCAAAGTAAAGACAGACTCCGGGGAGGCGAAGAAGCCCGCAAAGAAAAAAAGAAAGAATAGACCAGGTGGACCTGGAAGGCCGAAATATACCATCAAGCAAGTGAAGCAGGCGATAAATGGGACAGGCGGGATTAAAGTAGAGATTTGCGAACGTCTCAAATGCAGCAGAACAACACTTGATGCGTACATCGCAAAGCACCCAGAGATCGCGGAGTACTACAAGGAGGAGTGCGAGTCTGTTCTGGACATGGCTGAGTCCCGCCTGTTCTCCAACATTGACCGCGGGGAGCTTGGCGCGCTCATGTACTACCTGAACAACAAAGGCAAGGAGCGCGGCTACAATAGGCCCCAGCGGGGCGATGCCGCAGATGCCCAACAGCGCCCGGTCGTCCTCTCTCTGAATTTCGGCCCGAAGCCTGGCCAGGATGACCGGCCCGCAGGCCAACCCGTGGGCGGAGGTGCCGATGGCCAGTAGCGAGAGCTACGAGCTCGAAATGCCCGCCTACCAAGCGGAGCCCACGGCCCAGAAGTTTCATGCAGACCCGGCCTTTTTCCGGGGAATCCGCGGCCCGCTAGGAAGCGGCAAGTCTGTGGCGTGCTGTGCAGAAGTCATGGGCAAGGCGCTTACAGCCAGGCCATACAAGGGCGTGAGGCGGTCGAAGTGGGCGATCATCCGCAACACTTACGGCGAACTGCGCACCACGACCATCAAGACTTGGCTGGACTGGTTCGGTCCCGTGACCCGCATCAACTACGGGCACCCGATCATCGCCACCATCGTGCTCCCGCCGCTCCCGGACGGAACGCGGGTTGAGTGCCAGATTGTCTTCCTTGCATTGGACCGCGATGCGGACGTGCGCAAGCTCAAGTCCCTGGAGCTGACGGGCGTCTGGCTGAACGAGGCAAGCGAAATCGGCTTCAGCGTGCTCGAAATGGCTACCGGCCGCGTGAACCGCTATCCGGGCATGATGCTGGGCGGCTTTGATTGGTCGGGGATCATCGCCGACACCAACTCCTGCGATGTGTCCAACTGGTGGTATCGCCTGGCTGAGGAAGAGAGGCCTGAGAACTACAGCTTCTATTCGCAGCCTCCGGCGCTACTCACCGTCAAAGGCCCCGATGGCATCCAGTACGTGCCGAACCCAGCGGCCGAGAACATCGACAACCACGTCACGGGCTTCAACTACTACCTGCTCCAGCTCTTCGGAAAGCCCAAGGAATGGGTGAAGGTCTTCATCCTGAACCAGTACGGCAGCGCCGACGCCAGCAACGTCGTGTACGGCGACTACGATGAGCGCAACCACTGCGCGGTCGAGGCCGACAAGAACTTGGGGCACCTGATCTGGACCCACGACTTCAACTTCACCCCCCTGTCCAGCATCGTCATGCAGCGCGACAGCTCCAACAACGTGTACTGCGTGGATGAGATCGTCCTGGGCAGCGCCGTGGCCAAACAGACGGCAGCGGAATTCTGCGAACGCTACAAGGACTACAAGGGCTGCCTGGTGAAGGTCTACGGCGATGCCAGCGGCCACGCGGGCGAGAAGCACGGACATGCCTCGGACTTCATCACCATCGAGCGCATCCTGCGCTCCGAAGGCTTTCGGGTGGAGATGAAGGTGCCGCGCTCCAACCCGTCCATTAAGGACGGCCAGGAGAGCCTGCGCGCCCGCATTTGCGACGCCACGGAACACCGGGCCTTTTTCGTGAACCCACGCAGATGCCCCACGCTCGACAAGGGCCTCCAGGCGCTCAAGCTCAAGCAGGGCTCGACCTTCCAGGAAGAAGACGCCGACTACCAGCACATCACAACCGCGGCGCGCTATTTCACCGCCGTGGAATTCCCGATTCAACATCGCGTTGCCCTCGGCTTCGGCCTCCAGGGCTAAGGAGGGTCCATGGCGAAGAAACTCAAGTCCGTACCGGCCCCGGCAGGCTTCACCCCCAACGAAAACCAGCACCTGGACTTCTTCGGGAGCAGCACGCGCCGGGTGCTCTGGTCGAACCTGTACGAGGGCGGCGCACGCATCGAGGACAACGGGCAGTACCTGCTGCGCCACCCGTTCGAAACCCAAAAACAATTCGACATCCGCAAAGATCGTGCGACGTACAGGAATTTCGCTGCGCCCATCGTGGACACATTCGCGGCCGCGATCTGCGAAGGGCGCCCGCCGCGCGTACTGCCCAACGCCATTGAGCCCATGCTCACCGACGTTGACCGCCAGGGCAACAGCGCAGACAGCTATTTTCAGGACAACACCCGCATAACAGGAGCGGCCGGCGTCAACTTCATCCTGGTGGACATGGAGCCGGGGACCGGCGGGAGCGTTGAGGCCGACAAGCAGGTGGGGCGGCGCATGGTGCCCTACTTTGTCCAAGTCGCGGCCGAGAACCTGCTTGATTGGAGCATTGGCGCAGACGGAGAGCTTGATTGGGTAGTGGTGCGCGAAGTCGTTGAGGCCCGGCGCGAGCCTTTTCAGGCTTGCAGCACGAAGGTGCGCCTGACGCTCTGGACGCGCACAGGTTGGCAGCGCTGGGAGCGCGTTGAGGGCGGAAACAAAGGAAACTCCAGCTTCAAGCCCCTCAATAGCGGGACTCACAATCTGGGCCGTGTTCCCATCGTGCCTTTCTATTTCGAGTTCGAACGCCCGATGGTCGGCAATTCCGCTCTGGACGACGTGGCCACGCTGATCTTGCGCATCTACCGCCGGGATTCTGAGCTGGACAAGCTCCTGTTTGACTGTGCCGTGCCTCTTCTCCATGCCCGGGGTGTGACCCAGGAGGAGATCACCGAGTTCGTCCGCGCCAGCAGCAACGCGTTCTGTACCAACGACGAAACGTCGGCTTTGACCTACGTGGAGCCCGCAGGGGGCTCCTTCGAGGCCCTGTCGGCGGCAATCACCCGCGATGAGGCCAGTGTGCGCGAGATTGCCATGCGCCAAATCAGGCCGGACAGCGGCGTCGCCGTCAGCGCCGATGGCAAGAAGATCGACAAGAGTCAGCTCGACAGCCAGCTCACGAAGTTCGCTCAGCTCTGCCGGGCGTCGGAAGAGAGCTGCTGGAGGCTGGCGGCGAAATGGCTCGGCCTGTCGGACAGCGGCATCGAGGCCAAGTACAACGAAGACTTCAGCGTGGACGAAGTGAACGTCGTCCTGATTTCCGCGCTGTCCACCCTGCAAAGCAACCGCGTCATCAGCCGCAAGACGCTTCTGGAGGTCGAGGCGGTCAAGAAGGCGCTGCCCGAGAATTTCGACCCCGTGGAAGACCGGAGAGAGATTGAGGAGGACATGCGCCTGGGCGGCGCTATGAACGCCGGGAGGGGCCTGGGAGGGATTCTGAACCCTGGGCAGAATCCGAAGCCTGGTGGCCAGGCCCAATAGGCGTAGGGTTGGGCAGAAGAGGCACGGCGGATCCGCAGGCCCTGGCCAACTCCTGGGCGATCATGGCCTGGCGGCGCGGTGTCATGGGTATTTCGAGCACGCCGGTTTCGTTGAACTTGCGCCAGCGGCGTAGCGTGTCCAGACGTTTTGACATCCGAGGACGGTAGCAGCATGAGCAGGAACATTCAAGACACCATGGGGCTCTACAGGCTCGCCCGCAATGTCAACTGGCGCTTGCAGCTCGATGCGCTTGAGGACGCTGGTGTCCGGAACATCGAAGCCGCCTTGGCTGTTGCACGCGCTGACCTCCAAGCACAGATGGAAGGCGAGGTGGCCCAGGGCATTCTGGAAGGGACCATGGGTGAGGACCAGCTCACGGCCTGGCTGGACGACATGACGCTGGCCGTGCGGCAAGCCCTGACCGGACAGCTCACGGAGATGACAACCCAGACTGCGCAAGCCTCGCTCGTCGAGCACGCGGCGATCCTTTCCATCGACGGGGCCATACCCGGCGTGAACACCGTGGCCATGACCGAAGCACGGATCAGGACGTTCTTTCAGGAGACGCCGCTGGGAGGCAGGATCATCGGCGAGTGGGTGGACAGGACTTTTTCCGGCGCCATGCAGCGCTCCATGCTCACGGAGCTACGCGCCGGGGCGCTTTTGGGAGAGGGCTACCCGGCGCTGAGTGCGCGGCTTGCGGACGGGATGGGTCTGGCCGAACGCGACGCGATCACTCTGGCCAGGACGTTTGTGCAGACGGCCAACGTCGAGGCCAGCATGGCGACGGCCCAGGCCAACAGCGACATCGTGACCACCTGGCGCTGGTGCGCCACGCTTGAGCCGGGCTTCCATGCCACCGGTCGGGGAACCTGCCTGCGCTGCGCGGCCCTGGACGGAAAGGAGTTCAAGCTCGGGGAGGGGCCGCCGATCCCGTTGCACCCGAGGTGCCGCTGTGTACCCCTGTACGGAACCGTGAGCTGGCGAGAGCTGGGCGTGGACCTGCCGGAGCTGAAGCGCGCCATGCGGCCGTACACCATGCGCCCGGACGAGAACATCGACGCCGGGCTGCGGCGCACCATCATTGAGAGCGGGTTCCACGACGGGGACTACGGGACGTGGTTTGAGAAGCAGAACGATGCCTTCAAGCTCAATGTGCTCGGCCCCCAGCGCTTCGACCTGGTGAAGGCCGGGCGGGCGACGCTTGGCGACATGGTGGACGGCAACGGCGCGCTGCGTACGCTGGCCGAGCTGCAAAAGTAAGGGCCACCCCCGGAGGAGCGGCCCTTGAGCGGTCAAGCAAAAAAGGTCAGTTTGCGAAATTTCGCAAGTTGAGGGTTTATCTCTTATCCAGGCCAAGGCTGTGAAGCAGTTTGTAGGCATCTGCGGGCTCGTTCAAGAAGGCGCCGCGCACCGCGTTTTGGGCCAGGTCCGGAAGTCGGCTTTCCCCCATCACGATCTCGTAGGACTCCAACATGCCGTTCAGGCTCTTGGCCAGGGCGGCGATGGTGTCGTCCTTGGCCTGGGACGCTTGCTGGCGCGCAATGGCAGCGAGTTCACCAGACAGCCACTCAGCGGAAGAGGGAATATGCCCGTGGCGCTCAAGGGCTTCAGCGATCTGCTCCAGGTTCTTTCTGCCGACGCCTTTTTGTTTCAGAAGGAAGGGGGCCGGACGAGGAGTCGAAGCGAGCTGTTTGGCGATGCCGTCGCCGTCGACCGCTTCAGGGAACAATCGTTTGAGCAGGTTGACCGCGCGGGTGTCCAGGTCGCCAAGGAAATCCGTCTTGCTTTGCTCAGTGATCTTCTTCATGGACCCCCCCTGTTTTTCGGTTTGGCGCTCTTCCCTGGTCAGGCAACCGCGCTCCCGGGCCAGACGCATGATGCATAGGAGGTCGGTCATTACGCGCCGCCCTGGGGCCTAGTCCGACGAAGATATGGTGAGTCCGGGCGGGCCTCGTCGGGGTGGTGCTTGTCAAGCCACCGCTCCAGTTTGTCCTTACATTCCCGCCATGGGGCCATCTGCTGCTGCTCCTGGCATTCAAAGTCCCCACGGTTCCTGTACGGCGGGCGCATTTCAGGAAGGGCACACTTTTCTTCCAAGTAAGCCTTCATACACTCATCGTGAAATTTTTCGAACTCCGGGTCATCTTCAAGGTGTCGGCAGATGCGATCATCCAATGCGTCGCTCCGCATTCGTATCGTATCCGTGTAGGCCTTGCTCGGCCCAGACCTGTCGCGGTCGGCGTTGCAGGCCAGCACAACCAAGCCCATGACGATGAGAAAGAAGAGCTCCATCACGGCTTTGCCCCTCGAACGAGCCCGTATTCGACCCTCAAGACATTCGTAAACTTTGGCAAAAAATGCCCAAGCGTGCTGTCCCAGCGTTCAGCGGTGCCCCAAAGGTCTTTCACCCCCACCCCGAGTGCGCAAGCCGCCGCGAAGCCAGCGCGCGGGAGGAAGCAATTCAGCATCTTCACGTTGGCGGCATTTACCTCGCCCTGGAGCAGCATTATGGACATGGACGCTACCGCGTTTTCCACCATAGCGTCGCCGCCCACGAGGAGCGCGATTTCGTTGATGGTGGACCAATACTCCGTGATGCTGTCCGGCTCGACCCCGACGGTTTTCGCGGCGAGGCAGAGTCCGATCTGTAGCCGTATGGCTCGGTCCTCGTTCATCCCACGTCTTCCTTCTCGACCACCGGCAGGGTCTCGTCCCCGCCAGCGTAGAAGACCTTCTTGCAGTCCACGCAGCGCCAGCGTTGCTTCCCCGCGTAGGCCGTCCATTTCCGGCTCGGCCCAGAACACGCCGGACATGTCGGGTACCCTTTGGTCTTGGCCGTGCGGGCGCCCGCAGGCATTCCTGCGGAAGTTCGGCGCGTCTTCAAAAAGTTGGTGATCGTGCGCGACTTGAAATAGGCGAAACACCCGTCCACGAGGTCGGGCACGAGCAGCCCACTTTTGATGAGAGCATGGACGCGGGTGTCCCATAGGCCAAGCCTCTCCGCCACCTGCGGCACGTTCAGAAATCCTTTGATCTTCGGCACAGGTCCTCCACGTGGGGCACTGGCAGCCCCACGCTGATCGTAAGCCGACATGGTGGAGTTCGCAAGGGGGCGCGTGCTCTTGTCCTTCGAGGTCATTCTCTTGCTCCTGTATTTCTTCCTGTACGGCGTTTTACGGCAGTTTGCCCCGTGAGCGACCAACGAGCTGCGAACGGTGGCTACGGTGCCGTGACGCGCGCCCACAGGTGCAGGCAGTGGGGCATGAGGTTCACGTACTCGCTCTTCTTCGGCAGGCACTGGATGGCCTCGACCTCCTCGCCGATGAAAACGTCCTTGACCACTTTGAGGTCGTCCCAGGACGGGAGGCGACTCTTGCGCGAGCACGAGACGTGCAGGTAGCGCTCGTCGCCCACCAGCGTGTCCACGGACATGATGACCCGCAGGCCCAGGCGGTGGTTCGCCCAAGCCGTGCCGTAGGGGAAGACCCCCACGGGCTTCCATTCCGGGGCCAGCGTGGCGCCCGGTCGCGCCGGGGTAGTGGCGATGATGCGTTGCAGCATGGGTTAGGCCTCCATCCACGCCGGGAACTGGCGGGGCATCCCCTCCGGGAACTCCCCAGCGGAGTCCTTTTTGAAGAAAAACGGCACGCCGACGCGGGCGCATTGCGAGGCCAGGGAGCCGGGGTACTGGATCGGGACTTCGCGCTTGCCCGGCCCCTGCTCGTGGCCGCAGACGACCCAGGAGAGGCGTCCCGCGTCTGAATGCACCACGTCACCTGTCCCACGTATGCCCCGCAAGGCGTCAATCCAGTCTGATTGCTCCCCCTCCGCTGCATCAACGACGATGGTTTTCAGGTTCACCGGCCCAAGCATGGGCTCCACGATGACGCCGGTGTGCCAGCCCTGCGCGGCCAACTTGAGCAGGTGCGGGACGCGCTCATCGGCCCGCTGCTGGTCCTCGCAGGTCGCCATGAGCATGACGTTGTGCAGGGGCTTGGGCCAGTATGCGCGACAAAACTCCGCCATGGTCGCCGGGCGTTTGGTGATGATGATGAAGTGGTGCCTGGGCAGGTCTCGCATGAAAACAAACACACCGCCCTGATCCAAGGACATGACGCGAGGATGAAACAGATCGCCCATGCTCACCATGAAAATTCGCCGGGGACTCCTGGCCTTCAAGAGCCGGGCCTGGGCCTTCTCCAGCACGCCCGACACGTAACGGACTTCCCCGGTCCAGGCCGGACCATTCGGCGTCATCGTGGCGAGGCCCTTGTACTGCGGCACGGTCGGGTTGTTTCCGAAGCGATGTGCCATGCGGACTGCGTAGCAGTTGTCACAGCCGGGCGACACGCGGGAGCACCCCACCAGTGGGTTCAACGTCTCGTGCGCGAATTCGATCTTGGTTGTGGCCATGGGCTATTTCTCCTTCTGCTTCGAATATGCGGGCGCATTGGCCCACTCCGGGCGTTTCCCGCCAATTGGTTTCGGAATGCAGCGACGGTGCGCCCACCCGACTAATCCTCCATTGGATGCTTGGCACCGCGCTCCCACCTTCCCGCAGAAGATGCACCGCTGGGGAGGGCTTGTGGTCCAGCTCATACCCGCCCCCGACCTTGGCAAGCATCGCACGTCTCGATTGAACGACGGCCAGGAAGATAGACGGTGACGATCTGCCCGGTCCCCTTGCACTCCCCGCACGTCACCTTGGCGCGCTCCTTCTGGAGTTCGGCGCGCAGGGCTTTGACCTCGGCATCCTGCGGAAGCCCCGCAGGCTCACTTCCGTGGCTCTCGCCGTAGACCTCGTGCGCGCCCTGGACGATTCCAGCGACCGTCTTGAGCTGTTCCTCGGTGGCCGAAATCCCGGCCTCGCAAAGTGCCTCACCGACGCATTCCATCCAATAGGTGTCGCTCATGCGGCACCGCCCGGCGCTTCGCAACGGCCTTTGGTCGTGCGCCCGATCTCCGGGGCGTCGCCAGGAAACCAGCCCCAGGCCATGCACTCGGAGCCAATGCACTTGGCTGGTTTATATATCGCCGATTCACCCTCTCCGACCTGCTTCGGGTTGTAGCAATAGGTCATGAGGTGACAGGTTTTGGTCTTCGCCTCTTCCTCGGTCATGTAGGGGCGCATCAGCGCTTCCTCCTGTTTGGGTTGTGGCTGCGGCGCTTACCGAAGGGCTGCTTCAGGTGGCCATGGCCTTCGCCGTATCTCTCGCCGTCCCAATTTGTCTGGGCGTCGGGGACGAGTAGGTCGGAAGCCCGGCACTCGTCGGTGGCCAGAACCGCTCCTTCGACATTGCCCATGGCCGCGAGGTGGTGCACCAGGATGCGGAGCCCATTCCCTGACGGTGTGCCGATGGTGAGGATTTTCTTGTGGTCGTCCAAGACCTACGCCCCCTTCCCCTCGATCTTGGCGATGACTGCGTCGATGTCGCAGAACGGGCAGCCGCAGGGGTCGTCGAAGCCGTGCACGAAGCCTTCCTTGGCGTTCCTGACACGCTTCATTGCCGCCAGGGCCTCCATGACGATGTCGGTGTCGTCGGTGGGCTGCGTGTTGACGTCCGCGACCATCTCGCCGCCTTCTCGGCGGATGCAAGGCGGTTCGTATTGACGAGCGTCTACGGCCACCAAGATAGGTTTGCCTGCGGTAAGGCCTCGTCCCACGAGCACGTAGAGGTCGTCCCGGTCTTGCTCGTCGCCCGGTGTGAAGAGGAACGCTTCGCCGAGCACTCTGATCTTCATGGCTCTACGCCTCCTTCTCGCGCAGCCTCACGCCGCAGAACGGGCAGAAGGTGTGAACCAGCGACGCTGTTTCAACCTTTTTCTGGTCCACCAGCGCGATCTTGACCTCGGTGTATGTGCCAAGGCGGCCGCTATTGAAATCAATATAGGTCTGGAGCTGGAGGCTCTCGATGGGCTTCTTGAACTTCCCGTCATAGTGCTCGCGCAGCTTCTTGGTCACTTCGGCGATGCAGTTGCACATGGCCCTACGCCCCCGTTCCCTGCGCCATGCCCTTCGCGTCTTCTCCCTCCAGAATGGCCTGCATCACCTTCTCGGCGTAGGGCTCGTCCTGGTTGCAGATGATGTACTTGTTGGCCTCGATGGGCGGCTTTTTCTGGAACTCGCGGAGCGCCTTGATGTGGTCTTCGATCTTTTCCCACGCCTCTTCAAAGTCCGGGTTGTTCTCGGACAGGTAGACCACCTCGTCCATCTTGAACACGATGTACTTGTCCTGCTTCTCTGCCATGATCTGCCCCTCCTCGGGTGTTCGGAAGTTGGTGAGCTAAATCGCCCCGTGGCGGTTCAGGACGCCGGGGGCGGTGTAGTCGTCGGCCATGCGCGTCGTGCCCCAGAACCAGAAGTACGAGCGGCCCTCGGTGGAAAACTCCGTGATGGTCTTGGCCCGGTCCACGTTGGCCAAGGCCTCGCGGTGCGTCGGGTACGGCCCGGCCACGAGAAAGAAGCGGCCGGCGTCGGTGGCCGAGATGTAGTAGCTGCCGGGCTCCAGGCTGCACACGGCCTTGGCCTGGGCTTGCACGTGGGATTCGGTGATGGCGGGCATCCCTACGCCCCCATCCCGGCCACATCGCGCGCGCCGTCGATCTTCGCGGCCATGGCCAGGACATGCGAGAGGCCGAGCTGGAGCTGCTGTGCCGCCTTTTCCTTGTGCGCGGCGAGTTCGTCGTTGGTCATGCCCGCCAGAAGGATGGCCTGGCCCAGCGTGGACTTCAGCTCGTGAAGTTCCAACTGGACCTCGGTGACGACGCGGCCAAGCCGGTTGATCTTCTCGGGGAGCATGTCGCCGAGGAACTGCGCGCCCCGGCCAGTGAGAAGCCAGTCCGGGTTAACCTGATGCAGGCGCATGATCTTCAACTGCCACTCGGGCGGAATGGACGCGCGGCGCTTGGCGTCGCTGATGCTCGACTGGCGCACGCCCAGCACTTCGGCCAGCTGCACCTGAGTGCGTGCGCCGGTAACGGTACGGATGCGATCCATAGCGGCTTCGTAGGCGGCGCGGACTTCCGGGGCGACTTCGATGATCTTCTTGGCCATGATGTACTCCTTTGCGTTGCATCGCAGCATTTGAAAGGGCGCGGGCCGTTGCCACATCGGCGTTGCTCACGCATTGCGCTTCCTTCCCGCTAGCCTCACGGGACCGTCAGCGTTGTTGCTGGGGAGGCGGTATCTGCCCCGCCGCGCCCTGCCAGCAATCCGCCGAGGAATCCCACTGTGGGCGTTACATCCGTCAGACGCGGCCTGCTGGCTCAAATGCTGCGATATTCGGTTGTCAAAGAGGCCAGGGCGTTTCCCCGGCCTTGGCGGCTATCCTTCCTTCACCTCGATCAACCCAGCGTGCCCGAGGGCGGCAACACAACCGATCAGGCGCATCACCTGGTGCTGCTCCCCGCAGGCAAAGGTGAGCTTGTAGTCCCCGCTGGCGTTAATCACGACCTCATTTACCTCCACGGAGAAGCTGCCATCACCAGATTCGCGCTCGCAGCGCGCGGCTTCCCGGAGTGTGACAAGAGGGCATTCGGCAGCGTCGAAAATCGCGGTGATGATCTTCATGGCGTTCTCCTCGCTTCTGGTTCCATCCATCTCTTCCCTTCCCACAACTCAACCCTACAACATCTACACAATAAACGCAACAAAATAGGCAAAAAATGTTAGTCTACGTGAGCTTGCGATGCCGTTTCGCTAGCACAGTCCGCAGCCCTGGACCGGCCCGGCATGGTCTCCATGTCCTGGACCTGGTGAATGGGCCAGCGCAGGGCGCAGCGGCGCACCACGGACGCCAGAAGGCGGCGCTCCGCGTCCAGGTTGGCCTCCTGGGGCCTGGCCTTCACCACGACCTTGATCTGCTTCGGGAGGCAGTAGAGCAGGCCCCAGGCTTCGGGCAGCTCCTCGGGGCGGATCAGGCCCGGCGGGCACAGGTAGTACCGCAGGTTGCCCATGCCCGCCTCGGGCCGACGACGGTAGTATTTCTTGGCGTCGGCCAGGAAGTCCGAGCGCGTGGCCTTGCACTCCACGAGGATGGAGCCGTCACCGCCGTAGCCCCAGCCGTCCGGAATCTCCATGGCGGCCGTGGCCAGTTCGGAGAAGGCGATTGTGCAGCGGTTCCCCAGCCACTTGAGGCCGCGGGCGACGAGGTCGGCGTGAGTCATACGCCCTCCAGAGGGACGGGCTTCACCCCACGCGGCAGGTACAGCGGGTGCTTCGGGGAGCCGTCCGCGTTCTGCCCCAGGCAGCGCACGTTCGACCCCAGGAGGCCCGATTCGAGCACCTGGACGGCGCGCTCCCGCGCAGCCCGGAAGGCCCCCCAGCCCGCAACCACGAGTTCGCTCTCGCGCACGGCGGTATGGATGGTGAAGTCGTTGAGCGGGCCAACAGGGTCGGGGTGCACGAGCAGGGCCTTTGGGTCTGGTGACACCAGGGAGAACAGGTTGCACACCAGCAACCGCCCGTAGCCCTCCCAGGACCGGGCGAGGCCGATGAGGCGGCGCAGAGTCGGGTCGTCGTGCGTGGCGTTGGCCGTGGACGGATTCAGACCCACGAAGAGCACAGTCCAGCCGTAGCCCCACTGCCGGGTGAGCAGGTAGCGCCGGGTGTCGTTCTCGGCCATGATGGCGGAGCGGTGGACTTCCGGTGCCTTTTCCTTAGGCGTGAAGCAGGCCAGCATGGATGCTTCCTTGTCGCTCATATCGCCACCATGCTGCCCCATGCGGTGACGCTCACCCACGGGTTGTCCGCCCAGGCGAGGCCGGGGCGCTTGCCGTAGATCATATCCCAAAGGACGCGGTATGCCTCGCGGGCGTATCCTTCCTTGAGAGAGAGGCTATGCTCCCCGAAGTTGTAGACCATCGCTATCTCTTCAGCCGTGAGGTACCCGTCGTGCACGCCATCGAATGGCAGGTAGTCGGACGGGTCATGAACTGATGTTTCGAGGAGCTTTCCGCAACTGGTGCATTCCTCAAAGACATCCGACTCGATGGACGCCAAGCTCCACCCGCCGTCAACTTCAACATCTTTGCCTTCACGCCGGAGCTTCCACGCCTCTTTCTCCGCACAGCGGCGGCAGTAGGACTCTCCGTGGTCATGCGAAAGCCAGCATTGCGGCTCCCACTTTGGCTGGTATTTGAGGAGCCAGGACTTCACGGCCTCCTCTACGCCCTCGGCAATGGCTCCGGCCTCGGTGATCTCCCAAAGCCGTTCCACGCGCACAGCCAGCACGACCGTCTTGTAGCGCGCCGCCTCGCGGAAGATGCCGTTGGGGATGCCAACGCAGCGCATTGCCCACAAGGGAAGCATTGTCTTGAGTTCACCGATCATTAGGCGATTCGGGAAAATCAACGTCCGCGATGCCTTATCGGAGGCGTATTGGATGGTAACTTTGCAGCCATCCCATTCGTCCAGACATTCGCCCACGCGCCCTGGCTCCCGCAACCAGAGTTCCGTGCCGGGCAGGCCGAAGGGGGCGGCGATGTCGCGGATCGCCTGCGGGATGTCGCTTGCCGCGCACTGGTAGAGGCACCCGTTGAACGTGTACTGCCAACCCGGTTCCTGCTCTTTGGCGCGGGCCTCCGGGGAGTTGTCCATCGGGTAGGCGACACGCCCGCACTCATGCAGATGCAGGCGTTTCGGTATGGGCCTGCGCGTCTCCGTCTTCTCCCCCAGGATCGCAGCCAGGGCCATTTCGGCGGTCAGGGGGAGCGGCTTCATTTGTCCTCCGTTGCGGCCAGGGCCACTCTCGCAAGTTCGTGGTGCTCAAACAGATTCCCGCTGTCCAAGATGCCGCGCAACGCTCTCCCTCTCGCCTCGGCGCGGTCCCGGTGCCCGTCGCGCTCACCCTCGACCTTGCGCAGCTTCTGGCGCGTTTCATGGAGGTGTTGCGCCTGCCGGACCAGATGTGCGCCGCGCCGGGCGTAAGACGATTCCAGCGCCCGGAGGCGTTCCGTGGCTTGGCGCCGGAGCTCCACCTGTTCATTGCCATATGCCTGGAGCTGCGAAACCTGGGCGCGCAGACGGGCCATTTCAGCGTCGAAGGCAAGCCCGGCCTGCGTCGGGACAGCGATGTACGGAGGCAGCGGGGACGTGTCAGGAATATCCTCCAGCAGCTTCTCGATGTCCTCAACCGAAACGAACAGTGTTTGGCTCATGCTGCCAGCTCCTTTGCGATGGCCCACAGGCCCGCGTCGCCTTCCCTCAGCACCTCAAGCAGCCTGCGTTTCTCCTCCAGGTAGACCGCGGCGAATTTTGGGTCGAAGGCCACGATGCTCTTGGTGTTGTCGATCAGGTCCGCCAGCTTGATCGTCTTGGCTACGGGACAGGCCTGGGTGGTGTGCCCCAGGTCGATGCGCTTGCGCATTGCCCTGTTTCCATCTTCAGGCCTGGACGGGTCGGTTAGCATTTCCACGAGGTCCGCCACGAATCGCCCAAATCTGTCGGCCAAGACGATGAAGGGCACACCGCAGTCCTCCACGGTGTCGTGCAGGAACGCTGCTGCGATTGCCTCCTCGGCTTCAACGACGGAGCGCACGAGCCCCGCCACGGCGAAGGGATGCACGATGTAGGGCTCCCCGGTGTATTTGCGCTTCTGACCCCGATGCGCCTGCGTGGCGAAGTCCATCGCGTCGGTGATGATGTTCATCTCAACCCCTTCGCCCGCGCCACGCGCAGGCAGTTTTTGCACGCCTCCCCCAGGGACAGGTTGCACGTCATGCGGTAGCCCTCCGGTGGGGCTTGGCGTCCGCAAATTGGCGCACTCACATGCCCTGCCTTGACCAAGTGCTGGTCATCCCAGCCCTCGCCAGCCTCAAAAACGAGATGCAGCTTCTGGCCGCCTTTGATCTGTGCGTAGCGCATGGTTCCTCCTTGGTCAGGCCTTGGGCAGCAGGTACTCAAGCCCATATGTGGGGTGGTAGGGCCGGGCCTGGAGCTGCCCGTCCAGCTTGATTTCTACGTAGCCGTTCAGGGCGCCGACGATGATGCCTTCCTGCGGGCCGTCGCTGCCTGTGTAGCGCACGCGGACGTCTTTGTAGGCCGGGACTCCGTAGGTGTTTCGGATGTACTCAAGGCTCATTGTTCACTCCTTTGCGGGTTATCCGTTCTGCCCCATCACCGGGGCTTCCGCCGCCATGAGCCCGGCCACCAGCGGCTGAACCCAGATCGGCGTGTTGCCCATGCTGAAGGTCTCGCCGCTCCAGGTGAGCAGCAGCACCTGGCCCATGACTCCGGCGATGGCCCGGGCAGCCGGAGGCGGCACGGCGTTTCCGATGCGCTCGCGCCAATGCATGTCCGACAGTCCGTCCAGCTCCAGCTGCTCATCCACGTCCACCAGCCCCTGCAATGCGGCCAGCTCCAGCGTGGTGAAGGGCCGGTGCCACGTGCCGTCCAATGCCTGGATCACGGCCACGAGGTTCTGCCGCGGCTCGGGCATCCGAGGATCGGCGACGGACCAACGGCCATTGTCAGCGCCGGCCGATGCCGAGACGGCCCCGGCGGTGGCATCCCACGGCAGGACGCCGAAGTGGCCCCCGCCGTTGTAATTCTCGCGGTCTTTGCCGCCCCACATGCGCGGGTCGGCGACGGCATAGGCCCCCTGGCCCGTCGTGCTGCCGGAGATGACCGTGCCCGCCGGGTCGTCGAAGTCCGTCACGCCGTACTTGCCGAAGCTGTTGCTGGGCATCCTGGGATCGGCCACGGCCAAGCCTCCGGCACTCGGCCCGCCTCCGCCTGTCACTGCCGGGGAGGTCTCGGCGAAGCGCACCACGCGGAAGATGTTGTTGTGCCGCACGCCGTCAAAGCGCGGATCAGCAACCGCGTAGGGACCGCCTCCGGGCGCGCTCTGGCCGCTCACGGCCCCCATGCTCTTGTCCCAAGCGCGCACGCCGTACTGGCCGTAGTCCTGGCCGTGGAAGCGAGGATCAGCCACAGCAAACCGTCCGTTGTGCGGGAAACCGCGCGAGGTGACAGTTCCTGCGGGTTCGTCGAAGGCCATGACGCCCAGGCAGTCACCGCGCATCATGCGCTCGGCCCTGGGGTCGGCCACGCTGAACCGGCCACACGTGGGGCCAGCGTTGCCGGTGACGACTCCTGCCGGATCGGTCCAGGGCAACACGCCCAGCGCGCCGTCCTGCCAGGTGCAGGCGGGCACAATGCCGTAGTCAGCAAGCTGGCCGTCCTCGACCCGCAGGCGGTTGAGAGTGCGCCAGTCGCCCCCGGCCTCCACGAAGGCCAGACGCAGCCACGTGCGCCATTGCAAAGCGGGCATACGGTGCATGGGGCCTGCGGCCAGATGTCCGGGCATGGGCATGTTGCCCAACACGTCGCCCACGGCGCGGAGAGTGCGCTTGCGGGGCTCGTAGAGGTAAGGCGGAACCTTGGCCGTGTGCCGGGCCACCAGGAGGAAGCGCTTGCGGCTCTGGGCCAGCCCGCCCAGCTCACCGCAGTCGTGGGTGGTTTCGGCCACGGCGTAGCCGTAGGAGCGCAGAAGACCCGTGATCTGGTCCAACAGATGGCGCCCGCGCGTGGCGATCCTGGGCACGTTCTCGAACACGATCAGCTCCGGCGGGCCGTCGTCGTGGTCGGCCCAGGCCTCAAGCATGAGCCACACGCCGCGCAACGTGAGGCGGTTGAGCGCCTGGTACTTGCCGGTCTTGCTCCGCGTCTCGGACAGCAGGCCCGAGAAGCCCTTGCAGGGCGCGGAGAGGAACACGATGTGCGGGCGCTCTCCGCCCGCCGCGCGCCGGATCGCATCCGGCCCGGCCTCGCGCCAGTCCGCCGGGGGCTCATGGCCGTGGAAGGCCCGATACTGCTCGCGGTCGAACATATCCAGGCACGTGCCCGGGACTCCGGCCATGCGGCCAAAGTCGGCGATTGCTGCCCGGTCCACGTCCACGCCGCCGATACAGCGGAAGCGGGCTTGCAGGTTGCCCACCCGGGCCTCGCCCTGGTTGAAGCCGCGCGCGCCGCCGCCCAGGCCGCAGAACAGGTGGAAGTGCTTGATCTCGACGATACTCATTGGTTCTCCTGTGTGTTGAAGCTGGCGACGAGCGCGCGCAGTTTCGGTCCCTCGGTGTGGGCCACGCGCCATTGGCGCTCCCCATATGACAGCCACGTCTTGAACAGCGCGCGGTCCTGGCCCTGGCCACAGAGCACAAGACCCTGGTAATCTGGAACGGGCTGGCCGCTGTGCCAGTCGTAAAAAGTGTCGGGCTCCTGCGGGAGCATGAAGGCCGGCATAGCTAGGCCGCCGCCAGTGCCGGAACGCTTGCCATGTCGAGCGCAAACGATGACCGCCACGCACCCTTGGCCGCGTGGTCGCCCATCTCTTCCTCGGCTTGCCGCTGCGACGTGACCCAGCCGAGCAACCGCCCGGCTTCGACGTTCAGCCGCCCCATGAACTCCCGGTGAAACTTGAGGTGCATGTTGCCGTTCAAGTAGACCTTGGCTGCCAGCAGCACGCCTCCATCGAAGTAGGCTTCGCGCCACACTCCGGGGGTCCACTCTCTGCCCCGCAGGTTCCGGTCGGAAACGCCTTCAAAGCCGAGGTTGCGGGCGATGGTGCAGATGTCTTGCAGCGTCTCCGCGCGGTAGTCGTCCCTGCTCCAGGAGTATTCTTTTGAGAAGTAATGGCCCTCAAGAATGAAGCGGTAGTCGAGCGCGTACTGGCCCAGCTTCCCCTCACGCAAATCCCAGCCGTTCCTGGATCGCCACGAACCGTCCAGGAAGTGCTGATTGCTCTTGTACGGGATCGTCGAGTTTTGGCAGGACAGGTGCTTGAACACCTCGACAAGCTGCTGGTCGAAGTATTGGTTGGCGTTTTTGACCACCCAAATGAGCACGGTGTAGACGTTGCTGGCGTCGAAATCGACATTCGCCGCGTGCATCAGCCTTTCGAGCAGCGCCTTGCGGGACTTGCTGGTGAGGCGCGTCGTCACCTTGTCCAGGTTGTTGAAGACCTCTTGCCAGTATTTGTTCTTGAGGTTCTTGATCTTTTCGCGCAGCGCGCCGCGGATGGCCTCTTTCTCAACGCCGATATCCTTCAAAGTCTGCACGTCGAGCGCGGTGATGGCCTTGTAGGAGGCGTAAAGTCGGGCCAGTTCGTCATGGTACAGCGCCTCAAGGGCTTCCACGAGGTTTCGGCCAGACACCAGCGCCTTGTCGCGCAGAGACTCGCCTTCGACCTCTTGGAACTCCGGGGCGGCGTGGAACTCAAACTGGCCGTCGAACCAGGCCCCGAACGGGTCGCACTCGCTGCCACCGTAGCGGTCTCCGCTGTAGGCGATGCGCACGATATCCACCGTGGCGCGCGCCGCGCGCTCCGCGTTGAGGAAGTCGCCAGACCAAAGCACCTCTGTCTTGAGTTCGCGCTTCTCGATGGCGTCCTGAATCTCGCGATTCTCTTTCCACCGGCGCGGGATGATGAGGTAGGCGGCGAAGAAGAAGCCCTCGCGGATAATCTTGCAGGCCCACTCGGCGTACTCGCTGTAAGGCGGGTTGCAGAAGATCGTCTCCACCGGCTTGTCGATCAGGCTCTGGGCCATGAAGTCACAGCCGACCGGGAAGACATACTCCGGCCACTGCTGGGCGAGGATGCTCGATTTCTCGATGGCCATGAGCTTGTGGGCCTCGCAGTGCTCTTTGAAATAGCGGAGCGCGCGCCCGTCGCCAGCCCCGATGTCGAGGATTCCCGTCAGCTTGTCGCGGTAGCGGTGCGGGACGCTCCAGGCCTTGGCCTTGATGTCTGCGGCGACGACGGAAAGCATGGCCTCCGTGGTCGGATACCACTCGAAGTCCTGGTCGGCGTCGATGATGGATTGGAGGATGTTCTGCCGGGGCCTGGAGTTGGTCGCCTGGTCCATCACAGCACCTCATCCAAGATGCGCCAGGACTTGAGCAGGTTGCCCTCGAATTCGATTTCGACAGGCACACCAGCAAGGGCCGACACTTCCGACTTCTTGGCCCTTACCAGCAGGTCGGCGATCCGCCTCATTGTGCTCGCAAGCTCCTTGTCGCGGTCTTCCTCCGTCCACTTTGTGCGTTCGTTGACCTCGATGAGCCCGGGGCAGTATGGGCCGAAGAAGTCGGCGACGCCGCTCCCCCCGCTTGCCAAGTGGACCGTCAAGCCGATGCATTGGTCTTGATAGCCACCGAGGCCGAATCTGACGCTCTCGATCTTTCCAAGATGCTTGTGCATGGCTATTCCCCCTTCGCCAGCGCCAGGGCGGCGTGCGCGAGTTCAAGTGCGGCCTCTTCGCTCGGGTCAGCCGACATGCCATCCAGGCGACTTTCAAGCTCGCTTGTAACGGCCTCCAGCGCCTCGACCAGCGAGTTGTGCGCGTTGGCGGCGCGGACGATGAACTCTGCGTCTTGGCTGTCATCATCCTCCTCATCGACCCGAGCCACGTGGACGCAGGAGTGGCTTTCCTCTGTCCAATTCGGCCCCTTGGCGTGGATGACGCCAGATTCGTTCCACTAAGGCGTCGGTGTGTGTTTCGCGCTCATGTTTTGCCCCCCTACTCCGCGCTGGCGCGCGGTTTGATGTCCGAAACGTCCACACACACGTCGCCAACATGGCGAAGGCCATCCCAGAGACGCACCTCGTACATTCGGCAAGAGTATTCCCCGAGGACGACAGCCTCGCGGTTGCCGTTGACCTCCACCCTGTCGCCCCGCTTGAACTTGTGCGGGGGGCAATCTGTGCGAGTGCTCATGCGTGCTCCGGCCTCGCGCAACGGGGCAGGAAGCAGTCTTCGAGCTGGCCCGTCTCGCGGTTGAGGTGTCGTCCAATGCCCAAGACATCGTGCATGAAGTCAAAGTCGGGGGCCTTCAGCAGCTTCTGGAGGTCCAGCGGGCAGGCGTGGTTGTGGCAGGCCGTCAGGTCCATGTGCAGGTTGATCTTCTCGCCCGTGGGGATGTCATGCTTGATGGCCAAGTCCCACATACGGTTTACGATCTGCTCTACGGCCAAGAGGTCGTTCGGGTTCAGGTGCCAGTTGAATTCCATCTTATGCCCCCTTCACTTCGCGCACCCTGCGCGGCTCAAAGTGCAGGTCCAGCTCCACGTTGCAGGCGGCCAACTCCGCGATGCTGATGTAGCCCAGCTCCGGCTCGCCACCGTTCAGGCTGGACAGGCCGAACGCCTGGTTCTGGTCCAGCTCCGTGTCCTTCTCGGTGATGTAGAAGTCGGAGCCGCCCCGGAAGTAGTGCAGGGACACCAGGGCATCGTCGCCCTTGCCGTCCTGCTCGTAGGTCTTGGGCATGGCCTGGATGCGCTCCGCGTATTCCTGGAGCTTGGCGAAGAAGAAGTCCTTCTCCGGGCTCCGGCAGCCGTCGACCAGGGCCGACAACTGCGATTGCGGAACGAACGGGCGAATGATTTTGACGTGCTCTACGGCTTGCATCATGCGGCTCATTTCTTCTCTCCACCCTTGCGGTTTAAGGTGCTTCCCTTCTCCATTCCCTCAACACCTAAACCATATACCATCTACACAATTAATGCAACAATTCGTACAAAAAAATGTTCCTCTACCGCTAGTTAGCCAGCACAAGTCCCCATCGACGCAGTCACAACGGGAACACCCCTGGCCATGTACTGGATCAGCAGGTCGGCGTTGTCGATGTGGAAAGCCTTCACCCCACGGCCACGGAATTGTCCTCTCAAAAACTCCTCAAAAGTGAGAGGATAGGGGATGCGGATGCCCCACGCTGCGGCCTTGTCCGCGATGTCCTTGGCCTCCCGCCGCCCAGGGCAGACGATATACCCGCCGTGCTTCCGGCACTCCTCGATGACCTTGGCTGTTTTGCCAGCGCCGCGCTCAAGCATGATGATCTGCATTACAGACCTTCCTTCTCGGCGAACCAGGTGTCTACCTCCAGGGTGACGCCGTCGCCGCGGTCAAGCCCTTTCCAGGCGTCGTCACACACGCTCTTGGGAATCCACACGTCCTCGCCATCGACCTTGACGCAGACGGCCTTGCCGCTCTCACACTGGAAAACGCCATCAACTCTCGTGGTGTCGTCATCGTCGAAGAAACCCATGTTAGCCCCCCGGGTAGGTGAAGATTTCGTGCATAACGCGAGAGTGCAGATAGGACACGGCCCCAGCCGCCGCGTAGATGTTGTCGGGGAATGTCCCGGCCCAGCCGATTCCCGTGTAGTCCTGGGCGCCGCATGTGGCGTAGGCAATGCCGGTGATCCGGCCAGCCTTCGCTTCTTCGAGAAGCTGTTCCAGCAGCTCAACTGTGTCCGGATTCGGCTGGCCCGTTTGTGGAAGCAAGAAAAGCTCGGCCATGGCTAGGAGTCTGCCTTGGCCGCTTCGCGCTCGGCCTTCTTGGCCAGGTACTTCTTGCAGATCGGACAGGTCTTGGGGTTCTTCTCGTCTGCGCAATGGAATGGAAAGCCGGTGCTCCATCTTGCACAGTGCCCGCGCGGGCAGAAATGGCCGTCCAAAAGCTTGATGCAGGTCCAAATAGCATCGCGCAGAGCGGCCTTGTCGCCTCGAGTGCGGCATTTGTCGCCTAGGTGTTGAAACAACCACTTCACCGTCACGTTTGGCTCCGCAGGGTTCAACCGCTTTGGGCGTTGCCTGTTCTGGCTCGCGGCGTACGATCGAACGATGTGCGGGATATCAATGGCGTAATAGGGATCGGACATGGTGCCTCCTACCGGCCCAGCGCGGCCAGGGCTTCGGACTCCTTGCAGGGCACCAGCCAGGGCGGCGGGGTCGGCATGTCCCCGTTCTGGGGGTCGCCGTTGCCCGTGGGCACCTTGACGACGATGACGCCGTCGCGGAAGCCCGCCACGGTGCGCCCAATCACCCTCCCGCAGTAGACCTCGTGCCGCATGTCGAGCTTCTTTACGACGAACTGTCCCCGGTCGATGGAGCTCTTGCTCAACTCGTCTAGGGCCGTGTTCAGTTCCGTCCCCAGCTTGGTCCCTAGGTGCGGGGCGTAGCCGTATCCCTCGGTGACGTAGCAATCCATCTTGAGCCCCTTGGACTTTGCGTCCTTGCCGCTCAACTTCTCCTTGAACACCGGGCCGCCGACGCTGGTCCCGCGCATCCAGATGTTTTCGTAGCCACGCGCCTGTTTGAAGGCATTCGCCGCCTCAATGAACGCGTCGTATTTGGCGTTGGCCTCCGCGATGATGGCCTCGGCCTCCGGCCCCCTGCCGATGAAATGCTGGTAGATGATCTCGCTCACATTGCCTCCTAGATGCGAAATTCGCGGTTGATGGCGGTGAGGGCTTCCAGGTAGCCGTTGACCTTTTCGAGCACGATGGAGGCGGCGTAGACACGGTTCACCGTGATGAACTTGATCTGGTCGCCACCCCTTCGCGTCGCCAACGCGGCCATCTGCGGCGCGTCCTTCACGCCCCAGCTCACGGCCTGAGCGAAGCTGCCAACGACATAGGCGTCGCCGCTCACGACCAAGAACATCCCGTGATTCTCGTCGCAGACCATGATGTTCTGACCGACCAGGGCCCGGCTCTCAAGGATGTCCTCGGCGCGCTCAACGTCCTTCCAGAATCCGGCGACGATGCGCTCCAAAATCTCTTGCCTCGTTTTCATCTCCACCCCCGCTTGTTGATGTTCAACCTCTACTCAACCAACGGCTAAAACATACCACAAACGCTAAAAAAGGTCCACAATAAATACAACAATCACGACACAAAAAAGACCTGGCGAACTACCCTTCTTCATCCGCGAGTCTCCGACCTTCGTTCGCCCGTTCGATCGTGTAGTTGTCCAGAGCGCAACGCAGGGTCATCGCAACCCCTCTGGGGATGGTGAAGTCCCAGCCGTCCATGCTGACGCGCACCTCCTCAACCAAGCGGCTTCCCCGCTGGTCCTGAAGCTCGGTCAAGTGAAAACAGTCGGTCAGGGTGTCGTTGATTTCCTCTTCGGTGATTCCCTCGGGAACAGCCACGCTGGGGTCCGCCGGGCGGTCCGGGTAGCCGTCGATGATCTTGGCGATGCGCTCGGCGCGCTCGATGTTCTCATGGCGCATGGCTAGGCCTCCTCGTCGGGTTCTTTAGCAGTTTCGCGCGGCACCCAAACCCAGGCGCTCACCCAGCAGCCGTCCTCGCCGTCTGAGAAGCATGGC
Organism: Humidesulfovibrio mexicanus; assembly: GCF_900188225.1. Taxonomy (NCBI): domain Bacteria; kingdom Pseudomonadati; phylum Thermodesulfobacteriota; class Desulfovibrionia; order Desulfovibrionales; family Desulfovibrionaceae; genus Humidesulfovibrio; species Humidesulfovibrio mexicanus. The sequence goes on from NZ_FZOC01000004.1 coordinate 256,944, forward strand.
CCGTCGTCGATCTCCAGTTCATCGGTGCAAAGCGCGCGGGCGCTCTCCTCGATGGCGTCGGCGTATTCCGGGCGCTCGGTCATCTGGCGCAGAATCGCTGCGGCTTCTTCCGGCTTGCCCGCGTCCAGCAGGGCCAGGGCGTTGTGTACGGCATTCATGATTTGCTCTCGCTGTCGCTGGTGAATGCTCCCACGATGCCCATATGGCCGCACTCGACGCACGTGCATTGGCTGTCGTCGTCCCACTCCGCGTGCTCCATGTCCCCGCTCCCGTTGTCGTAAACAGTCACGGTGGTCTTGACCTCGATGTCGAAGGGCTCATAGCTGCCGCATTCCGGGCAGCGGAAGCCTTCCAAGCAATTACTGTTGCTCATTCTGGCGCTCCTCTGCTGACTTACCACCAGCTATCGTAATAGACTTCCAGGCCCTCATCCAGAGCCGCCTTGGCCTTGGCGACGAACTCCAGGTGCATCGGCTTGTCCGCCTCGGTGTCGCTGGCCCCGAAGAAGAAGCCCCCGGTCTTGGGCAGACTGTCGGACAAGATGTCCGCCTCCAGGCGCTCAATGTCCTCCATGGTGAGCTGCACCGGAGCGCAGTTGAAGTCTTGGTCCCGCCCTCCCTTCTCCCGGTAAAGCTTCTCCATCCAGCCGTGCAGGTCCGGGCACTTACGCCAGTAGAACAACCCTTGAACGCACTCTCTTGATTCGCGGCACTCGTCCTTGTCCATGACCGTGATGTCATCCACGAAGTCCACAGGCTTTGAAATGGTCCCAGCCGGAACGGTGCAGGCATACATATCGAGTCCCATAGCATTTCCTCCTGGGGGCCTCGCGGCCCCCGGCTGTTGTTGGTTCCTAGTGAATTTCCGCGTTGGACATGGTCCCGCTGGATTCCAAGTACTGCTTGGCCAACGCGCTGTGCAGGCGGGGCAGAAAGGGCTTGTCCAGGCTCATGTCGATGCTGTTGCGCTCGTCCATCATCGGCATGACGATGCCCAAAAATTCAGGATGGGAGCTGACGGTGACGAACACCGGGGATCCGAGACCGGTCGGGTGGAAGGAGACAACGCGGGAGCTACCGTCCCCGAAATCATACTGCCCGACATGGTCCACCGGGAGCATGATGTCCTCCAGTGTGGTTTCCGACGCCATGGCCGACTCGCGCTTTGCCCAAAAGCCCTCAGAGTTCGGCCACTGGAATGATTTCAAGCAATCCTCCGGCCTGGGGTCGATGTAGAGCACCACATTGTGCCCGTTCTCGACGCGCACCGCATGAGAAACATGCTCGACCAGGGGTTCCCAACCTTCGCCGCGCTCCATGATCTTCTCGGCGTGTTCAATGACCAGCTCCGGCTCAACCGTAACCGTCGTGCGCCCGACTTTCATCTTGCTGGGCTTGAAGGCCTTGAGAAGTCCCGGCGTGGGCTTGAACACCGCGCTGGGGATGTCGCACACGCCGTCCTTGTCGTGGAACACCCCGTACTGGTGGCCGTTTAGGGCCTCGATGAGCACCCCCTCGGTGCCTTCGCAGGGGCGGATGTGGAAGCACGCGATGGCGTCCATCGCGTCCTCGTTGGACCGGAAGCGGTTGAGCAACCAAAGGTACTTCGCCTTCACCCGAACCATATTCGTCTCCTTGCTGTTATAATTGACTTTATCCACACCAAAACCAACAAACAAACACTACAATACATACACAATAAATACAACAATTATCTTCAAATTGTTGCCCCCTCCGCTTGCCTGGGCGTTCTTTTCCTGAGCCCAAGACAAATCCCGTCAAGTCCCCCGCTGGCCCCCCACCTGACCCCCTCCTGACCCCGCTTTGACCCGGCGTGCGCGCAGGACCGCTGATACCTTGCGCGCAACTCTGGGGGGACTCCCCCAGGTCGTCGGCGAGAAGCCAAGGCAATGAACCTGGCGAGAAGCCAAAACCTCGAACGGGAGAACCGTGATGAAGCTCAAGCTCGATGAAAAAGGCGCGGTGGTCTTGCAGGACGGGAAACCCGTCTATGTGGCCGCCGATGGCAAGGAAGTGGCCTACGATGTGCCCAAACTCGTGAGCGACCTGGAGCGCGTAAACGGCGAGAGCGCCGGGCGGCGCAAGGAGCTTGAGTCCCTTGAGACCAAGCTCAAGGTGTTTGATGGCCTGGACCCGGAAGAGGCGCGCAAGGCGCTGGAACTGGCCAAGAACCTGAAGGACGGCGACCTCATCAAGGCCGACAAGGCGAAGGAGCTTGAGGCCCAGCTCAAGCGGAGCATCGAGGACGCCTACTCCGCGAAGGAAAAGGGCTATGCGGAGAAAATCTCCGGCCTTGAGCAGTCCCTGGCCGACAAGGACGCCAGCTTCCGCCGCCTGCTCATCAAGAGCGACTTCGGCACCAGCAAATTCCTCGCGGAGAAGACCTTCCTGACGCCGGACATCGCCTACGATTTCCTCGGGAAGTCCTTCGACATCGAGGAGCAGGGCGGAGAGCCGCGCGTCGTCGCCAAGCTCAACGGGCAGCCCATCTTCAGTCGGGCGAACCCTAGCCAGTACGCCACGACCGACGAGGCCATCGAAGTCCTCATCGAGCATTACCCGCTCAAAGACCGCATCCTGAAGTCCGCCCCCGGCGGCGCTGGCTCCCCGCCCAACAACAGCGGTGGTGGCGGCGCTCAGGGCTCCGAGGGCCTTTCCTCCACCCAGAAAATCGCGGCCGGCTTGAAGGCTATGCAGCGGTAAAGCCAACCGCAGAAGGAGTTGCCCATGGCTTCCCAGACTCTCGCTGAAGCGAAAAAGCTCATCAACAACCAGATCGTGGTAGGGATCGTTGAGGACATCATCTCCGTCAACCCCTGGTACGACGTGCTGCCGTTCACGGGCTACGACGGCCAGGGCCTCGTCGTGAACCGCGAGAATGCCCTGGGCGACGCAGGCTTCTACGGCGTGGATGCCACCATTACCCACAAAGCCGCTGCGACCTTCACCCAGGCGACTTTCACCGCGACCAAGATCATCGGCGACGCCGAGATGGACGGCCTGGTCAAGGTGCAGTCGACTTCTGCTGGCGTGGACCAGGTCGCCGTCGAGATCAGCTCCAAGGCCAAGAGCATCGGCCGCCTGTTCCAGACCGGCATGGCCATTGGCGACGGCATCAGCCCCAACATGTACTCCCTGCACTCCCTGTGCGACTCCGGCCAGTACACCGCGGCCAGCGCCGGGCAGGCCATCTCCTTCGCCCTGCTGGATGAGCTTCTGGACCTCGTGAAAGCCAAGGACGGCCAGGTGGACTTTATCCTGATGCCGGAGCGCACCGTCCGCAGTTACAAAACGCTCCTTCGCGCCTTGGGCGGCACCCCCGCGGAGTGGGTGGTCGATTTGCCCGGCGGGCGCAAAACCATCGGCTACGAGAGCATCCCCATCTTCAAGAACGAGTTCCTGTCCACGACCGAGACCGCCAACGGCGCCGCCCTCACCGGCGGCGCGCTGACCTCCGTGTGGGCTGGCTGCTTCGACGACGGCAGCCAGAAAATCGGCGTGTCCGGCATCCACCCGTCCGGCGCTCCGGCTGGCATTGATGTCCGGTTCATCGGCGAGCAGGAGGCCAAGGACTCCGAAATCTGGCGCGTGAAGCAGTACGCGAACTTCGTGAGCTTCAACCGCCGCGGCCTGGCCCGCCTCACCAGCATCAACAACTAACCGCCGCGCAAGATCAGAGGGGGAGTCGACTCCCCCTCTCAGCGCGCAGGAGAAGCCCCATGGCAAAAGTCCGTTTCATCAGCAGCGCCACCGTTCCTGTGGGACAGATCGAGCGCCACTTCGGCCACGACTTCGTGGCTCAGGAGGACGGTACTCTGATCGCCGACATCCTTGACGAACTGTTCGACACCGAGGTCGCTGCTGGCCGCGTCGTGCCCATCGAAGACACGCCGAAGACCCTGGAGGAAATGACCAAGGCGGAACTGCTCAAGTACGCCGAGGTCAAGGCCATTCCCGTGCCCGCTGGCCCGGTTAACAAGCCGGAACTCCTCGCGGTCATCAAGGCCGCTGAGGAAGGCAAGCGCCTGGGCGAATAGGGCGACGCGGCGATGGCACTCACAATCGAAAACGGGGTCGTTGTGCCCAACGCGAACACATACGCGGACCTCGCGACCGTGACGGCCTACCACGCCGCGCGCGGCAATTCCGGCTGGCTGGCCTCAAGCGAGGACGCCGAACCCGCGATCCTGCGCGCCATGAATTACATCGAGTCACGCCCCTGGAAGGGCCAGAAGACGGCCTACAGCAACCCGCTGTGCTGGCCCAGGACCGGAGTTGTGGACCGGGAGCAGTTCGATGTCCCGGCGGACACGGTACCCGCCGGGGTCATCTCCGCCCTGTGCGAGGCCGCGCTGCGCGAGCTGGTCAAGCCCGGCTGCCTTGCCCCGGACCTGGAGCGCGGTGGGCGCATCCTGTCCGACTCCATCGCGGGCGTGAGCACCAGCTACGAGCAAGGCGCTCCGGCCGGAACCACGTTTGCCTCAATCACCAATGCGCTGGCCGGGCTCGTAAAGGGTTCCGCGTGCGTTGAAATCGGGAGGGGGTAGCCCATGGGTGGAGGATACGAACCAACGCTGACCACACTGACGGGCATGTGCCCGAAGGCCACGGAGAAGCTGCTGAATCTGGGCTACATCATGCCCCTGTATCTCCCCGAGGGCGGTGCGGTCATAGGCAGCTACGTGCTCACCAGTGAGGGCCGCACGGCTCTTGGTGGCATGATCTCCAGCATCCCGGCCCGGCAGGAGTAGCCCGCGTGGACTACGCCGCGAAAGCAGCCAGCGCCGAGGCCACGCTGAAGGCCAAAGGCCGCAGCATGACGCTCAAGGTCGTGACTGCCGGGGCCTACGACCCGGAGACGGGAACGGACCCCGGTAGCTCGACGGCCAGCTACCCCTGCTGGGGCATCAAGGGCAGCTTTGCACTCGCGCAGATCGACGGCACGAACATCATCGCCGGGGACTGCCGGGCCACCATCGGCGCGCACAGCCTCCCCGTTGCCCCGCAGCCCGGAAACGGCCTGATGATCGGGGAGGACGAGTGGTCAGTGGTGAACGTCGACACCGTTTCGCCCGCCGACGTGGCCATCCTGCACAACCTGCATCTGCGGAGGGCGTGATGAGCGGGGGCTTCGTCATCGACCTCCGGCGCTTCAAGGCCAAGACGGAAGAGCGCGCGCAATTGATCGTGAAAAAGATCGCCTTCGAGCTGTTCACGCTGGTGGTCCTGCGCTCCCCCGTCGATACTGGCCGCTTCCGGGCGAACAACCAGATTTCCATCAACGAGTTGACGCCAAGCTCCATCATCGAGTTTTCCAGCAGGGGGGGCACAGGCGCCACCGTGGGCATTCCCGGCCGCGAGCGGGGGAAGCTCGAAAGCTATCGTCTGGGCGACATCATCTTCGTCCACAACAACGTGAAATATGGGCTGGAGCTCGAAATGGGCAGCTCTGGGCAGGCCCCGCAGGGCATCTACCGGCTGTCGGTGCAAGACCTCGTCACCCACCTGGATTCGCTCGTCGCCGGGGTGAAGTCGTGAGCCAGCACCTCATCTACCCCTTGCTGGCTGGCCGCCTGAAGGCCTTTGCGGCGGCGCAGTCCCCGGCCCTGCCTGTGGCCTGGACGAACACGCCGTTCAGGCCCCCCTGCGGCGGCACTTATCTGCGCGAGCATCTGATGTTGAGCACGCCGCGTGCGGCCGCAGTTGGCGACGATGCCAAAGACTACCAGCCGGGCATCTACCAGATCGACATCATGAGCGAGGCCGGGAAGGGCCTGAAGCCGACTTCGGACGTTTCCAAAGCGCTCAAGGCGCTGTTCCCTCGCGGGCTCCGGCTGGTCGCCACCGACGTGGCCCTCACGGTCAAGAGCGTGAGCGTCATGCCCGGCGCGACCGACGACACCCGCTACAAAGTCCCCGTCTCCATCAACTTCTACGCCTACGTGAGCCCGGCCTAGCGGCGGGCAAAGGAGAACGCCATGTCGCTTTACGGTTCGGGCAGCAAGAAAGGGTACTCCTACTGCGAGGAGACCTCGTTCGGGGTCACTCCGGCCAGCCCCAGCATGAAGAAGGCCCGCCTTGTCGAGGGCGTGAGTTTCGACTTCAAGCGGGACACCATCGTGAGCAAGGAGCGCTCGGACACCGCGCAGGTCATGGGCATCGGCTACGGCAACGGCAACGGCACCTGCGCGCTCCCCTTCGAGTTCTCCTACGGGAGTTTCGACGACTTCATGGAGGCTGTCCTACGCAGCACGTGGAACTCCCACGCTCTGAAGCTCGGAATCACCGACCGCAGCTTCACTTTCGAGAGCGCTTCGCCGGACGTGCATGTCTACGAGCACAACAAGGGCGTGGTCCTGACCAGCTTTGCGCTGGACATCAAGCCCAACGCGAACATCACCGGCTCGTTCGGCGGTATGTTCCAGGACCAGCGCGTGGCGCAGACCACCGGGGCCACCCTGGCTTTCGACTCTGTGGCCAAGACCATCACGCGCAGCGCCGGTTCCTTCATCGACGACGGCTTCAGGGTCGGCGACCCGGTGCTCATCACCGGGGCCGCTGACGCCGGGAACAACCTTTCCGACATCATCAGCGCCCTGACCGCCACGGTCATCACCGTCGAGGACGGCACGGGCATGGTCACGGAGCCCGCCACAGTCGGGGCCACGGTTGGCCTGGGCTCGTTCGGCACTGCCGCCGTGATTTCCAGCGCGGAAGTCTTCGACGCCTTCACCGGAGAAATTCTCATCGACGGGGCACCGTTCGGAGACCTCTTGGCCCTGAACCTGACGGCGTCCACCACGGGAACCCCGGCCTTTGCGGTCTTTAACCCCCGGATGAAAAACATCACGACCAGCACCCTTGAGATCAAGGGCAGCATGTCCGTCTACTTCGTGAACCAGAACCTGAAGAAGAAGTTCCTGAACGGCATCGGCTCCAGTATCCAGTTCACGCTCGGCGAAGGCTCCGGCAGCTACACGTTCAAGATGGGCTCTCTCAAGTTTTTGAGCAACGGGCGCGACGACGCGGCCACCAGCATCACCGAGAGCATCGAATTCCAGGCGACCTACGACACCACGGACGCCTCCACCCTGAAGATCACCCGCATTCCCTAAGGAGCGAGCAGCATGAGCGAGAAAGAGAAGAAATTCCTGGACCTTTCCGCGCTGGACACCAAGACCATGGCCGACCAGGGCGTGGAAATGGAAATCCTCACCGTTGACAGCGGCAAGCCCACCGGCGTGTTCCTCACCTTGGCCGGGTATGATTCCGACATCTACCGCAACCAAGAACGCGCGACGCTCAACAGGCGCTTGGCGAAGAAGGTGCGGAAGACCCCCACGGCTGAAGACTTCGACGACGATAGCATGGTGACTCTCGTCCGCTGCACCCTTGGCTGGCGCAATGTCGAGGTCGGCGGCAAACCGCTGGAGTTCACCCCGGCGAATGTCCGCATGGTCTACGAGCAGTATCCGGAGATAAAGCGCCAGGCCAACGCCTTCATCCTGGACGGTGCGAACTTCCTCCGGGACTGACCATCGCCCTTTGCGCGGCCGTTGAGCGCTTCATAGAGTTCGACACGCCGAACAAGGACGGAGTGACCAAGCGGGCGCTGGTGGAGAAGGCCGAGGAGCGCTCAGGGCAGCTCATTGAAGAAGACGAAGTGCCGGTCGCGGGGGAACACCTCTGGGCCTGGTTTTGGACGCTGGACGGGGGGCGCGGCTACGGAATCGCGGGGCCGCTCCCGCTCACCTACAGCGACCTTGCCGCATGGGCCAGCCTGCACGGGATAGATATCCAGCCGTCGGAAGTCGAGATCATCAAGGCCATGGACGCTGCGCGCATTCGGGCAACGCACAAGCTGCTGAACAAGCTGAACAAGAAGTGAGGGAACCATGCCCGATCTCGCAACTCTCGACATCGCCATCAAGACCAAGGCCGTCGAAGACGGTGTGAAGCAGCTTGATGGGCTGACAGCGGCTGGCGGGCGAGCCGAAAAGTCTACGCAGGGCCTTGCGTCCAGCATGTCCAACCTCACTGGGATCGCGCAACGCCTCGCGGCCGCCTTCGCCCTGTATAAGCTCGCTGACTTCACTCGTGAGGCCGTGCAAGCCGCAGCCCGCTACGACACGCTGGGCGTGGTGATGAACGTCGTTGGCCGCAACGCCGGATACACCGCGGCCGAAATGCAGAAGTACGCCGACGGAGTTCGGAAGCAGGGCATCACCATGACGGAGTCGCGTGACGCCGTCATCAAACTCGCCCAGGCGAAAATCGACCTATCCAAGGCCGAGGGCTTGGCCCGCATTGCACAGGATGCCGCAGTCATCGGCAACACCAACTCCAGTGACGCCTTCATGCGCCTCATTTACGGCGTGCAGACCGCGCAGACCGAGGTGCTCCGCAGCATCGGCATCAACGTCAGCTTCGAGCAGAGCTACGCCAAACTCGCTCAACAGCTCCACAAGAGCACGAGCGCGCTCTCCGAGCAGGAGAAGATGCAGGCCCGGCTCAACGCCGTCATGGCATCTGGCGACGGCATTGCTGGCACCTACGCGGCCTCCATGGGCACCGTGGGCAAGCTGATGACTTCGCTGCAACGGTTCTGGGACAACCTCAAGGTCCACATCGGCCATGGCGCCCAAGGGCCGCTCGCGGACTTTATCGACGGGCTCATCAAGAAAATCGAGGAGCTTGACCAGGCGTCGCAGGCCCCAGGCTTCCGAGATAGCATGACGAACATCGCTGGCGCCGTGTCCAGCATCGCCAGCATGAGCATGGACGCCGCCGTTGGCGGGGCAAAGACTCTCGTCGGGCTGCTTGGGGAGATTTCCAGTTGGTTCAACAGCATATCTTCGGAAGACAAAGCGATACTGCTCGGCTTAGCCGCGGGAGGGAAGTTTGGGGGGCTCTACGGCGCTGCGGCTGGCGGGCTAGCGGGCTGGGCCGCAGGCAGCACTTCGACTCGCGCCATCATCGGGAATGCGTGGTTTGACCGTCAACCACAGACCTCGGAGGAGGCCCGCGCACTTGCAGACGACGCCAAGAGCTACCTCGACGCCTTCGGCTCCGACCCGGCGTCGGCGTCAATTTTGCGAGTCATGGACTCCTCGTATGCCCGGCAAGAGGAAGCCTACCAAAAATGGAGCGCCCTCGCAGACATCCTGTTGAAGCAGGAGAATGAAGCTGGGCAGAAGGCAAAAGAGTCGGCCCGCGACGCCGACCGCCGCGCCTGGGGCGCGCAGTACCTCGACGAGTCCGGCTACCACAAGCGCAAAGCCGACGAAGAGAAGGCCAGACAGGAAGCGGAAAGCAAACGCCAGCAAGCCGTCAAGGACCGCCCGCAAATTCTCGCCGCGCAGTCCGCCCTGGCTGGTGCGCGCGCGGACAATCGCATTTACGATCTGGAGCGGGCTGGCGAGACCATCGCGGTGGCCCTGGCCCAACTCGACAAGGCATACATGGCATCGGTGGCAAGCCACCAGGCAAAGTTGGCCAACCCCAGCATCTCCGGTGGCGTCGCAAGCGCAGTCCGCCAGCAGATGGCCGAGGAAGAGAAGCTGTACCAGAAGAAGCGGGAGTGGACTCTCCAGAGCGGAAAGCTGGAACAGGCGGTTGAGCAAGACGCCGTCAACCTGAAGATCGCAAACCTCAAGGGTCTCGAAACCTACGACCTTGAGATGAAACAGGCCAGATCACAGCGCGACAAGTCGTTAAGCAGCGATAATTACGTCGAGCGCTCCAACGCCTTGCAGGTCTACGCGGCCACGCTCCAATCCATCAATGAGAAGCAGGAGCAGGCCAACCGACAGGCGCGCGGCGAACTCGCCACGCTCAATCACGACCTGAACGCGAACCTCCAGACCCAGATCGAAGAGCTCCAGGTGCTCCGGGAGAAGACCAAGGAATTCGACAAACAAGCACTCTACGACAAGAAGATCGAGGGCCTTCAGGCTCACCAGAAAGGCGACCTGTGGTACGCGGCGAAGAACTCCCTCGCGGAGTACGCCTCGTCCGCCCAGGATAAGTTTGCGAACATGACCACGTTCGCCACCAACTTTGCTTCCAAGACGGAGGACGCGCTTGTTGGGGCCTTCATGGGCGCTGAAACGGCCTTCAGCGACTTTGCCGAAGGCGTTTTGTCTGACCTCATCCGAATGCAGGTCCGGGCGAGCGTCACCGGCCCGTTGTTCAACATGCTCAGCGGCGGGAGCAACGGCGGGTTGTTCTCCACCATCGGAAGCTGGTTCGGCTTTAACCACGGCGGCGGCATGGTCGGCGAACCGACATTCTACGGCCAAGTGTCCCCGCTGGCCTTCGCTGGCGCCCCGCGCTTCCACGGCGGCGGATGGCCGGGCTTGGCTTCAGACGAAGTCCCAATCATAGCCCAGAGGGGCGAGCGCGTCCTGTCCCGCGAGGAAGTCGCGGCCGGGGTAGGCAGCGGCGGCTCTTCCGTACAGATCGTCATTCAGAATTACACCGGAGCGCAGGTCCAGACCAAGGAAACGGCGGGTTCCGGAGGCCAGCGCCAGCTTCAGGTTGTCATTGGAGAGGTAGTCAAGGGCGCGTTCGACAGCGGGCAGATGGACAACACCATGTCCAAAAACTACGGCCTTCGCCGCAAGGGGTACTAGCCTATGGCGCTCGCTCTTTGGCCGCTTGGCCTGCCCCAGACGCTTCAGCAGGACGGCTTCTCCTTGCAGCCGCCGCAGAACTTCATCGCAACCCCTATGGAAGTAGGGCCGCGCAAAACGCGACGGCGCGATGTCGTCGCCACCTACCCCGTGCAGGGCCAAATTGTCGTCACCTCGGCCCAGCTCGACATCCTCTGGGCGTTCTTCCGCGTGACCATCGCCGATGGGTCGCTCCCGTTCGAGTGGGTCGAGCCCAGAACCGGCGACGCCGCGGAGTTCACGTTCAAAGAGCCCTTCACGGTCTCGGACCTTGGCGGCGGGAACAGCCGCATCAGCCTGTCCTTTGAGGTGACGGCATGAGCCTGAGCCCCGAAGGCATCAAGGCTGTCCTGGCCCAGCATACGGACGAGGTGTTCCTCAACTGCCTGCGCATCTCCCATCCGAACCTCACGGATGACATTCGCCTGGTGTGCAGCAAGCGGAACCTGACACACGCTGGCAAGGAATACATCGCCTACGCTTTCACCGTGCGTCTGCCCAACGACTCTGAAGAGGGCGTGGCGCAGTTTGCTGTGGAGTTAGACAACACGGATCGACGCATCGTGGAAGCCGCACGCAGCATGGCAGGGGGGCAGCCCGCGACGGCGGTGTTTTTCGCGGTTCTGGCCAGCGACCCGGAAAGTGTTGAGGTCGGCCCTTATGAGGCCACAATGCGCGAAATTTCCTACGACTTCCAGAAAGTCACGGCCGCGTGCAACTTCGAGGACCACCTCAACCAGGCCTACCCGGCACACTCTTTCACCCCCAACCGCTTTCCGGGGCTTTTCTGATGCCGCCCGCCTGGGTCAACGGGTACGTCGGCGTGCCCTACCTGGAAGAAGGCCGCACAGCTTCCGGATGCGACTGCTACGGCCTAGTGCGCCTGGTGCAATGGCAAGAGCGGGGCATCGCCATGCCCGAACTTTCGCACTTGGCCTACCGTAAGCGGGCAACGCCAGAAGAGCGCATCGCGCTCGGCGAGAGCATCAAGGCCTACGATGCGGCGGCCGTCGGGTGGACGCTGCTCCAACCCGGCGAACCCATGCGCGAGTTCGATGTGATCTGGCTTCGGCACGGTGGGCCGATCCACTTCGGCGTCGCCATCGACCGCAGAACGATGCTGCACGTTGAAGAAGGCGCGGACGCCGTGCTTGAGCGCCTCGACACCGTGCAGTGGAAGAACCGCATCCTGGGGGTCTACCGACATGCGTAAGCCCCATGAGGCGGAAGCCGAATACCTGCCCCCGGCCCCGGTGCTTTCGATTTGCCCACATCCGCTCAAGGCGGCGGCGACAACGGAAGTGGCCCCAGCGGGCATGACCGTGGCCGAGATGCTGTACCACTTTGGCTACGGCTACGTGCTGCTCCCCTCGTGCCGCGTGAACCTCGTCATCGAGCGGCTTGATGGAAGCTCCGTGGAGCTGTCCAAGGCGCAGGCCTTCGAATTCGCCCCCCTGCCGGGCGATGTCATCGGCGTGCGCGTGCTGCCCGGCAAAGGCGGTGGAAAGAACCCGCTGTCGACGATCATTTCCATCGCTACAATCGCCGCGTCATTCTATATTCCTCCTTCCTGGGGAATGACTGTCGGGGCAGGGATATTCAATACGTTCGGCGGGATGAGCATGGGGACGGCTCTCCTGCTTGGGAATGTCGTTGTTTCCGGCGGCATCATGCTGGCCGGAACCCTGATCAACAGCTTCCTCGTGTCCCCGCCCACCTCGGACATCGCCAGCGCCGGTGGCACAACGACAGAATCCACGAGCACGACGTACTCCATAGCAGGCTCGCAGAACAAGATGAACCGCTGGGGGGTCGTCCCACAGCTTCTGGGCGGCACTTTCCGCATCTACCCGTGCCACGGCGCGGAACCATACACGGAAGTCCGTGGCGAAGACACCTATCTACGCCAATTGTTTGTCATGTACGGCCCGGTCAAGGTCGAAGACATGCGCATCGGCGAGACGCCGCTGACCGACTACACGGACTACAAAATCGAGGTGCGCGAAGGGTGGATGGACGACGCCCCCGTGACGCTCTACAGCGACGGCAAGGACGTGCATCAGGAATCACTTTCTCTGGCCCTGCCCGCATCAGCCGGATGGGTCTCGCGACGCTCCAACCCTGATGCGGACGAACTGATTTTTGATGTAGCCTTCGCCCGTTTCTATCGGGTGAACCAAAGCACCGGAAAGTACGAAGAGCTCACCGTAGACTTTGAGGTCGAAATCAGTCTGGCCGGGGCCGCCGACTGGAAGCCCTGGAACGACGCCGCTACCAACGCCCTATCCATCAGCGGGAAATTCACCAGCGCTTACACCAAGAGCTTCCACATGGCCGTGAAACACGGCCAGTATGATGTACGCTGGCGCCGCATCACCGCTGACGACACGACGAACTATACCTTCGACACCATGACGATCGCGACTCTGCGCACCATCACCTCGCGTGACCCGATTTCCACCACGAGCGACCTCCCGCCGCTGTGCAAGATTGCGCTGGTCATCAAGGGTAGTGGGCAGCTCAACGGAATCATCAACCAATTCAATTTTCTCGGAACGGCCTACCTGCCGGTTTGGAACGAGGCCACGGCCGCCTTTGAGATGAAGACCAGCAACGTGCCCGCCTGGGCCTACGTGAACGTCCTGCGCGGCCCAGCCAACAAGAAGCCCACGCCTGACGCGCTTATCGACACCCAGGCCATGCTGGATTGGGCAGCATGGACGGAAGCCAAGGGGCTACACATCAATGCCATGGTGGACACCGAGACCACCGTGCGGGAAATCCTGCTCAAGATTGCCCGCGTCGGTCGGGCCAGCTCTGGCAAGCGGGACAACCTCTACGCCGTGGTCGTAGATAACGAAAAGACCACCTACGATCAGGTTCTCTCCCCTCGGAACTCCTGGGGCTTTGAAGGCAAGGTGCAGCTCCCGGACATCACGCACGGCGTGCGCTGCGTATTCAACAATAAGGAAAAAAACTACGTCCAGGACGAGAGGTTGGTCTACGCGCCCGGCTACGACGAATCCACGGCCAGCGAGTTCGAGGAATTGCAACTTTGGGGTGTGGACAACGCCGCCGAAGCGTGGATGTCCGGCCAGTTCCACATGGCCAACGTGCGGCTGCGCCCTGAGCAATTCAATGCCTGGATGGATTGGGAATCCCTGCGGTGCAGGCGTGGCAGCCTCATCAAGTGTGTGCACGACGTGCCGATGCTCGGCAACGGGCAGGGGCGCATCAAGGCCCTGGAATACAAAGATGCGGAGGCCAATCCCCCGGACATGCGTGTTACGGCCATCACCATCGACAGCAAGGTGACGATGGAGGCCGGGAAGGTCTATGCCGCAGCCGTGCGCCTGTATACCGGTGCGCTGATGACAACCGCCGTGGTCACGGAGCCCGGCGACGTTTCGCGCTTAGTCATGCCGGGCACCGAGCCCATCCTCGCCAGCGCAGCCCCGGCCGTGGGCGACCTGCTCATCTTCTCCGAGGCCGAACGCCTGGGCGAGGATTTTGTCGTCACCAATATCGAGCGTGGCGACGACTACACCGCGCGGCTCACCTTGCGGCACTATGCTCCGGGCGTCCAGACCGCGGATAGTGGGACGATTCCGGCCTTCAACTCGAACATCACGCGCACTGTGCCCACTGCGCAGGCCGCGCCGGGTGTACCCGTCATAGATGCCGCTGCCTCAGATGAGTCGGCTATGCTGCGCCTGGCCGATGGAACCTACGTGCCGGGCATCGCCGTGAGCGTTCATCCCGGGGACGGGCTGGCCCAGACATCAGCGTACCAAGTCCGAGCCCGCGAGGTCGGAGGGGCATGGGGGCAGCCGTTCTCAATCGGGGGGGACGCCAGGACCATCCACGTCGATAACGTGGCGGAAGGCAACGCCTACGATGTGCATATTCGAGCCGTTTCTGCCGAAGGCATCGCAAGCGCCTGGGCAGAACTCGCGGGGCTCGATGTCGTGGGCAACACCACGCCGCCGCCCGCGCCGCGAGACCTCGCTGTCCAGACGACCCAAACCGGGCTTTCCGCAACCTGGACGGCGGCCCCGGCGCCCTGGGTCAGTGGCTACGACATTGAACTCGACGGGGCGATAATCGAATCCGGCTACGCCGGAGACTCAAAGCCCCTGCCCGCGCAAACCGAAGGGGTTCACGCGGTACGAGTTCGCAGCCGTGATGCGAGCGGGCTTCTGAGCCCCTGGGTGGGCGCGGAAGTAGTTGTCGTTGCCCCCTCGGCCCCGTTGGTGACGGCCAGCATCTCCGGCGGGAACATCCGTCTCGCATGGGAACATCGCTTGGGGAGTTTCGCGTTGGCCAGCTCTGAAATCCTGCACGGCGACTCGCTGGAAACCTCCACCCCGCTGGGTTCCGGGCTTTCGGACACGTCAATTCAGGTGCCCGGCGCGGCTGGCGCGCATAAGTTCTGGGTTCGCGATACCGACACAGCCGGAAACACCGGCCCGGCAGGAATGGTGGAATTGGTCATCAGAGCGCCCGGTGCGGTCGCAATCACGCCCCAGGTCATCGACAACAATGTGCTCTTGGCCTGGACAGAAAACGCGGGCACATTGCCTGTTGTGGACTGTGAACTCCGGCGCGGAGGAACCTATCCGGCCTCGACCCCCATCGGCCGCATCAGCGGTCAGTTCACTACCATCTTCGAAAGCGCTGGCGGCAACTACACCTACTGGATCACCCAGCGGGACAAGGCGGGGAATGACGGCACCCCGGCCAGCATCACCGTGCAGGTGAGCCAGCCGCCGGACTACGTGCTGCACGCGGATACGGCCAGCACTTTCGGCGGAACCCTGGCGAATGCGCTGCTCGACGGCGGCGCGCTGCTCCTGCCGGTGGACACCACATCCACCGTAGCGGCGAAAATGACCGTCGGAGGCTGGGCCAGCAGGCAGGCCAAGGCCGACGCGGGCTTCCCGTACCGCCTGGAGCCGACCCCGGCCGTGGCCAGCTACCAGGAGGTCATCGACTACGGCACCATCCTGGCCGGGACAAAAATCACCGTCACACAGACCTCGCAGGCCATCCACGGCAGCGTGGCTCTTTCGTGCAACCTCAAGGTGCGCGCGAGCGAGGCTGACGCCTGGACGGACCTGGGCGACGTATGGGGCGCCTACGGAACGGCCTTCCGCTATCTCCAGGTGACGATTACGGCCACACCGGACGGCGGTAGCAACGACCTACTCCGACTCACCGAGCTGCGCGTGCGGCTGGACGTGAAGCTCAAAAGCGATGCAGGCTCGGCCATATGCGACGCCAGCGACAGCGGCGGAACGCAGGTCGATTTCAACGTAAGCTTCGTGGACGTGCAGAGCATCACGCTCACGCCGGCTGCGGGGGGGGCTGCGCGCTATGCGCTCTACAACTTCTCCGACGTTGTGAACCCGACCGGGTTCAAGATTTTGCTGTATGACGCCAGCGGCAACCGCGTCTCCGGCACCTGTAGTTGGAGCTCCAAGGGGGTTTAAATGGGCACGCCCGACTTTAATGTTCCACTGTTGACCGCCACGGAGGCAGGTTACGCCGCCGCGCTGTTGGATTTGTTCCGGGGTCTGGCGCTTGGGCTGGACACCTCCGCGAACAACCCGCCCACCGGGGCCATCCGTTGGAACAGCGCCAACGGTAGGTGGGAAAAATTCGACGGAACGAGTTGGGGAGCACTGGCCAGCCGGTACTTCATCGACGTGGATACCTTGGACGGCCTGCACGCCAACGACCTGGCGCTTGCAGGGCACAACCACAGCGGCACTTACCAGCCGCTAGCTTCCGTGCTGACTCTGTTGGGGGGACTCACGCCTGCCGCCGACACCATCGGGTATTTTGCCGGGCCGAGTGCAGCTGCTCGCACGGCGTTCACCGCCCTCGCGCGCACGCTGCTCGGCTGCACGGACACGGCGAACATGCGCGCGACGCTGGGCTTGGTCATCGGGACCAACGTGCAGGCCCAGGATGCGACTCTGGCCGCTCTGGCCGCGCTGACCACGGCGGCGGACAAGCTCATCTACGCGACGGGCTCGGACGCCTTCGCTACCTGCGACTTCCCGGCGGCGGCGCGCACGCTGCTGGCCGCGACTACCGTTGCCTTGCAGCGCAGTGCGCTGGGCTTAGGGGGCGCGGCCTTGCTGACAGCCGGGGCTGCGGCGGGGAACGTGCCCGTCCTTGATGCCAGCGGCAAGTTGTCCAGCGCCCTCATCCCTGGCGGCGTTGGCGGCGTGGACACCCTCGCGCGCGACACAGCCATCCGCAATGCAATACGTCTTGGTGTGCAAATCGCTGATGCGTCCAGCTCTATTCCCTGGGGGTATCTGTTCCTTTTCGCCACTGACGAACTGGCGACCAAAACTGGTGCAACCTATCAAGGCACCAACAAACTTTATGATTACCAAACCACGGCCAACGTAGATAACCCCACGACCCCGACTACCGGTACTCCTTCTCTGAACGGCTATACCTTCGCAGACAGACAAGTTGCGGTGGAGAATGGCGCATACATCACGCATATTCGCATTCGTTCGAGCAGCTCATTCAGCGGAACGGCCTATATATTCAGCCGTTCTGGCACAACGTATACTGTGGTTGCATCTGTGGCGGTCAGCCATACTGGCGGCGGGTGGCAATCATTTGCGCTTGCTAGCGCATACACTGTGCCGACCACTGGGACGTATTTCTTGGGTGCCTATTCCGCGAATTTTGGCAGTGCTCCCGGCTACACGGGCGGCTACCGCTCGTACGTAGGCGGGCAAATCAGTGGATCGGCGACCATGACGGAGGACAGCAATAACGTCATCCCCATGGGCTATACAAAGGGGGCGGCAACCGCAGGCATGACACTCATCTCCGCAGCCATCAGCGTGGGCTCTGCTCCGTCCAGCGTGGACGCCTATTTCCTCCATAGGGCCATTGATTCGGTGACGCTGAATACCGACATCAAGGCGCGCGTGAGCCGCGATGGTGGGTCCACTTGGAGCGGCTATGTCACCCTGGCCGAGGTTTGCGCGGTGGGCGACTACAAGCTCCTCAAGGGTACTGCGGACCTCTCGCCCACAAACAGCGGGGCGTCTCTTACGTGGGAGGCAACAACGCACAATTTCAAGTCGCAACAACTCCGCGCTGCCGCGCTGCAAATCGCCGCCTAGGAGGCACGATGTACGCGAGAATCATTGATGGTCGCGTGGCCGAACGGACTGAGAAAATGCCCGCCCTGGGCGAAACTGAGTGCGCGCTCATCGTGGAGGTGGACGCGGATGTGCAAGTGGGCTGGCTGTGGACACCGGAGGGCTGCGTCGCGCCGACAGCGCCGCCCGCGCCGGATCCCAACGCCGCCATTGACGCTGAAATCCTGGCTCTTGAGGCCACCGTGACACAGCGCCGCCTGCGCGAGGCGCTCCTTACAGACGAAGGCAAGACGTGGTTGGCGGAGGTGGAGGCGCGGATAGCGGCCCTGCGGACTGCGAGGGCGTAGAGAATCTGTAGGCAACTGCCCGGGCGCTGGTCACGCGCGTGGGCCACAGGGGGCGGCATGGGCCGCCCCTTTTCCGTTGTTTCACGGAACCAGAAAAACGACTATGCGCCTACAAATGCGCCTACAAGAAAAAACGGCTTGCAGTTTTTATACTGCAAGCCGTTGTATTTTCTGGTCGGGGCGACTGGATTTGAACCAGCGACATCCTGCTCCCAAAGCAGGCGCGCTACCGAGCTGCGCTACGCCCCGAAAAGGAGGTTCCTTCCCTACGGCAAACCGAGGCCACAGGCAAGCCTTCAGCTCCGGTCCGGCGCGCTCCCCTTCCAGGACGCCACAGGAACGGCCTCCTCGACAAGCATGACGGGGATCTCGTCACGGATGGGATACACGAGCAAACAGGCCGCACAGAGCAGGCCGTCCTGCCCGGTCAGCAGCTCAAGCCCGCCGTGGCATTTGGGACAGGCAAGCAGATCAAGCAATTCCGCATTCAACGCCATGGGCACCTCCGCTCTGTTGGCAGGCACAGCTATACCCGACAGCACGCCGCGGCACAAGGGCCGCCCCCCTTGACGCCGCCATGCCTTTGACGGATAGGTGGAGGTCGATACACACGAATCTCAAGTCCGAGGCCCCCCATGCGCCAACGCATTGACCTGCATACCCATTCCACTGCTTCGGACGGCACCTACACGCCCAAGGAGCTCATGCGCGCGGCCGCAGACATTGGCCTTGCCGCCATCGCCCTCACGGACCACGACACCTTTGACGGATTGCCGGAAGCACGGTGCGAGGCGGAACAACTGGGCCTGGAACTGGTGCCGGGCTGCGAGCTCTCGCTGGATTATGGCGGAATGCCCACGCATTTGCTGGCGCTCTTTGTGGACGAGCGGCCCGGCAATGTGAACGCCGAACTGGAGCGGGTGCGCAGCGCCCGCACCCTGCGCAACGAGCTGATGCTGCAGAAGCTCAAAACCGTGGGCGTGCATCTGCGCATGGAGGACGTGAAACGCCGCGCCGCGGGCGTCGTGGGCCGTCCGCACATGGCCCAGGCCATGTTGGAGGGCGGCGTTGTCCGAAGCTTCGAGGAAGCCTTTGCGCGCTTTCTGGGCGCGGGCGGTCTCGCCTACGTGCCCAAGGCCAAGCTCACCCCGCGCGAGGCCATAGAGGCCATCCACGCGGACAAGGGCCTGGCCGTCCTGGCGCACCCGTACGTGCTCTCGCAGCAACCCGCCCGCATACGCGCCATTCTGGCCGATCTTGCGTCCATGGGCCTGGACGGAGTCGAAGTGTACTACACCGAGCATTCCGACAAATACACGGGGTTGGTGGCTGCGCTGGCGCGGGAGCTGGGCCTGCTCATGAGCGGCGGGTCCGATTTCCACGGGGCTGTGAAGCCCGGCGTGGCCCTTGGGCGCGGGCGCGGCGGACTCTTCGTGGACGGGGAGCTTCTGGACCGCATGAAGGAAACCCTGGCCGCGCGCGCCTGATCCCCATTTTTCCCTTGCCAAGCCTTCGTGCACGTGGCAAACTACGTATCGTAGTGCGTGGTGTCTTTTCCGCACGCGCCAGTCACAAGCACAGGAGCAACTCGGCATGAATGTCCAGGAAGAACCGGTCCAGCCCGCCATGACCGCCGGAGAAGCGGAACACGCGCAGGAGACGGCGGCTGCCGCGGAGGCTCCGCCGGAATCGGCGCGCAGGGTGGAGCGCCTCCCCGGCGTGCATCTCAAGCTCAAGCTGGGCAATCAGCTCATCCTGCGCTTCTTGTGCGTTGACAAGCGCTACGAGGCCAAGGTCGTTGGGTACGAGCCCTACGCCTACAGCATCGCGCAGGTGCGGCTTCCCCAGGAAGTGCTGGCCAAGCTCGGACAAAATCCGGGAGTCGTGGCGCAGTTGAACGCCGGGGGAACCCTGTACGGCTTCAAGACCGAAGTGGTGAACAAGGTGAACGTGCCCGCGCCGCTGGTGTTCCTTTCCCACCCTGCAAGCGTGGAGCGCCTGGTGCTGCGCCGAACCGAACGCCTGGACGTGACGCTTCCGGCAAAAATCCATGGCGCGTACGGCGAGCACGATGTGCTCCTGCTCGACATTGCCCCGAGCGGATGCAGCTTCACGGCGCGCTGCACCCTCAAAAGCCCCCTGCGCGAGGCCAAGCCCGGAGACCGCGTGGTGCTGCACTGCGACCTGGCCTGCGGCCAGCCCCTCATGGCGCCGATACACCTGCGCCGCGTGGCCGAGCACAACGGACGCGTCACCATGGGCGGCCAGTTCGTGGACCTGACCGACGACGCCGCGCAAGTGCTTGCGGAATATCTGGAGCGCCTGCAGCCTCTGATGGGCGAATAGGCCGCCCGGCTAGACAAACACCCGGCGGTTCATGCCCAGCAGGCAGAACACCTCGTAGGAAATGGTCCCCCACCAGCCGGCCAGCTCCTCGGCGGAGATGGCCAACGAGCCGCCACCGCCCAGCAGCACGGCCCAGTCGCCGGGGCGCACGTCGGGAATGCCGGTAACGTCTGCGGCGCACAGCTGCATACACACGCGGCCCACCTGCGGCGCACGACGCCCGGCGATGAGCATCTGCGCGCCCTTGCCGGAAAGCCCCCGGCTGTACGCGTCGGCATAGCCCGCGGCCACGATAGCCACGCGCATGTCGCGCTCCGCGGTGTAGGTTCCGCCGTAGCTGATGCTCTGGCCTTTTTTCAGGGCGTGCACGGCCACGATCTTCGTGCGCACCTCCATGGCCGGGGAAAGCCCGCGGCCCAGATGCTCCCAGGCTGTGCCCGCAAAGGGGTTGGCCCCGTACAGGGCGATGCCGCCGCGCTGGCTCTGGTGGCGCAGTTTCTGATGGGCGAGGATTCCGGCTGAATTGGCCAGGTTGGCCTCCACCTGGAACCCGGCCTCGGCCAAGGCGGCCAGGGCCGCCTCGAAACGTTCGGCCTGGGCCAGCACCTTGTCCACGGAAGCGGGGTCGTCGGCCGTGGCCAGGTGCGAGCTGGCCATGACCGGGCGCACGAGAGGGGCCTCGCGCAGGCGTTCCACAAGGCGGGGCAAATCGTCCTGGGTGAAGCCCAGGCGCGCCATGCCGGTGTCGAACTTCACGGAAACGGGCAGGCCCTTGCCCATGCGCGCAGCGTGCCCGGCCAGGGTCTCCAGCTGGCGAAAACTGCCCACAAACGGAATGATCTCGTACTCCCACAGCAGGGGGTAGTCCTCGCTGTCCACGGGGCCGAGCAGGGACACGATGCGGGCCTTGATCCCCTCCGCGCGCAAAAAACCGCGCAGGGCGGCACCCTCCTCCACCGAGCCGATGGCGAAGGTCTCGCAGCCTTCCTGGGACAAGGCGCGGGCCACTTCGCACAGCCCATGGCCGTAAGCGTCGGCTTTGACAACGCCGATGACGCGGCCGCCGTGGCCGGACAGCAGGCGATAGTTGGCCCGGATGGCCGCAAGATTGACGCGGACTTCCAACTTGTTGTGCACAATGCTCATGGAACTGAATGCTCCTCCATGCTGCCCGCTATAGGGATGGGGCGGCGCGGGGGGAATTTGGCAGACAATGCGCCGCTACGCAAGCTAAGTAATCCCGGCGCGCCCAAATTACGTACCTCGGCCACCCCTTACGTGCGCTTGAACAGCCGCTCCAATTCGCTCTCGCCAAAGCTCGCCACCACAGGGCGTCCGTGGGGGCAATGCTCACGCTCCGGGGCGTCGAGCCAGGCCTCCAGAAGCGCCAACGCCTCGTCCGTCGCCAAGGGCTGCCCGGCCTTGATGGCCGACTTGCACGACAGCAACGTCCACAACGAGGTGAGCCCGTCGGACTGTTCGGCCAGAATCTCGCGCAGGTGCTGCACCGCGCGGCCCGTGGCCAGGGTGGGCGGCACCCCGCTCAGCAGCAGGACATCGCCGTCGCGCTCCAGCAGGTAGCCCACCTCGCGCAGTTCGCCCGCAAGCTCCTCCAGACGCAGGGCCTCCGACGGGTGCAGGGAGAGCGGCAGCGGCACGGCCAGCGGCTGGGTGTGGCCTGCTGCGCGCGCCCGGCGCATCCCCTCCAGAATCACCCGCTCGTGCGCGGCGTGCTGGTCCACGATGACCAGCCGACCATGCGCCCCGCCCTGGCGCAGCACCAGGTAGGTGTCGGCAACCTGCCCCAGGTACTCCAGGTTCTCCCGTTGCAGGGCGCGGGGCGCGGCTGCTCCCAGCGAAGCCGCGGCCTGGTCTGCGGCAGCGCCGGACCGGTCGCTCGGAAAGCGCTCGACAGAAGGCGCGGGCGGGGTCAGGGGCAGGGGCACCTCGCGCTCGGCCTCCGGCGAAAGAAAGCTGGCGTAGGCGCGCAAGCGCGCAGGCGCGGATTCGTCCCCCCGGCCAAGCCAGGGAGACGTTCCGCCCGGTGCGGCGGAAGGCCTGGAAGCGCCTGCCCCTCCCCAGGCCGGGGAAGCCCCTGCGGCCGCATAGCCTCCGCCGGGCTCGGCCAGGGCCGCGGAACCGGCCACGGGCTCCAGCGCCCAGCGCACCAGGGAGAACACCGCGCTCTCGTCGCGGAAGCGCACCTCGGTCTTGGCCGGATGCACGTTCACGTCCACCTCTTCCGGCGGCAATTCCAGAAACAGCGCCAACTGCGGGTATTCGCCGGAGAGCAGGCGGCCTTTGTAGGCCTCGCGCGCGGCGCGCATGAGCAGCCGGTCCTGCACGGGCCGGGAGTTGACATAGAAGAACATGCGGTCGGCGCGGTTCTGGGCGTGGCAGGGACTGCCCGCAAGCCCGTGGGCGGTCATGCCGTCCTTTTCGCGGCGAAACTTCACCAGGCCTTCGGTCACCTGGGGCGGCCAGAAGCGGGCCAGGCGACCGGCAAGGTCCTGCCCGCCGGGCAGGCGGAACAGCTCGCGCCCGCCGCTGACCAGGGAGAAGGCCACGTCCGGACGGGCCAGGGCCATGCGCATGAGGGCTTCCTGGCAGCGCTTGGCCTCGGTGGCCTCGCTGCGCAAGAACTTCAGGCGCGCGGGCGTGCCCGAAAAAAGGCGGCGCATCTCCACGCGGGTGCCGCAGGCCAGGGCCGCAGGGCCTTCGGCCTTCAGCACGCCCTGGTCCACCTCAAGGCTCGCGGCCTCGGCCGCTTCCCGCGCGCGGGAGGTGAGCAGCAGGTGCGACACCGAGGCGATGCTCGGCAACGCCTCACCCCGGAAGCCGAAGCTGGTGACGGTGAAAAGGTCCGCTGCGGTCTTGAGCTTGCTGGTGGCGTGCCGGGTCACGGCAAGGGCCAGCTCCCCGGCCGGGATGCCCTGGCCGTCGTCGGTGACTTGCAGCACGCTCGCCCCGCCGCCCTCGATGACCACGTCGATGCGCGTGGCCCCGGCGTCGAGGCTGTTTTCCACGAGTTCCTTGAGCACGCTGGCCGGGCGCTCCACAACCTCGCCGGCGGCGATCTGGTTGCGCAGGGTATCGGGCAGCAGGGTGATGGGCTGGCGCGTCATGCGCGCAAGGATGCCCCTAGGGCTTGCCGAAATCAAGCAGGTTGAAGCGCAGTTCGATGCTCTGGTCGCTGGGCTTGCGGGAGTACTTGAGCTGGACCTCGTAGCACTGGTCGGTCCACACCAGCCCTGCGCTCTTCTCCAGGTCGGAGTGGGCGGCGATGTCCAGCCGGTAGTCGCTGGTGACCTTGAGCTTGTCGGTGATCTTGTAGTCCGCGCCGATGCGCAGCACCTGCACGTCGCTGGTGCGCGTCCTGGTGTACTCGCTGATGGGGTACAGGTAGTCGTGGCCGAAGCGCAGTTCGCCCAGGTCGTCCTTGTGGAGGGTGAGCAGGTGCTCGTGCTCGGTGGGGCGCTTGAGGTAGGGCGAATAATAAGTGCGCGAGGAGAGGGTCACGAACTTTTCCGGCCGCACGTCGGCTTGCAGCATGATGTCCGAGAAGGGGCGCTTGGGGTACCTGGCCAAATCCTCGGTGCGGGCGGCCTCGTCGCGGTCGAAGGACTGTTCCAGGCGCAGGCTGAGGAAGTCCAGATAATCGGTGCTGACCACGGGCACGGCGGTGTTGCTCCCGGCCGGGCCCGGGGCCGCCACCACGCTGGTGCGCTTGCGGTCCAGGACGTTGGTCACGGAGTAGGTGATCTTGTTCTGCCGGGTGATGCGGTCCAGGGAGTCGAAATACGGCAGGCGCTCCTGCGACTTGGGCGCGGGCACGTAGGCGAACTCCAGCCGGGGCATGACGCTGTGGCGCAGGGCGCCCCACTGGGTCTTGCCGATGTTCTCGGCCGAGGCGGAGAGGGGCGCGGCGTCGAGCTTGAACACGCGGGAGAATTCCGTAAACCCGGTGAAGCCCAGCTCGTACATGGTGCGGGCAGGGGTCTTGTTCGTGGTGGTGCTGCTGGGCTCGTTGGTGTAGCCGCCCACGGTGTAGGCGGTGTTGCGCAGGCCCGCGCTGGGCACCAGGGTCACCGGCCCCCAGTTGAGCGGCAGGCTCACCGTGGGGTGAATGTCCGTCCGTATGCCGCGGGTGCCGAATTCGCGCCAGAAGTAGTTGAAGCGGCCCGCGGCCTCGAAATCCAGGGGGGTGCCGGGGATGGCGTTCTTGAAGGCGAAGGCGTTGATCTCCGGCAAACTTTGGGTGGTTGGGTTCCTGGACGAGGAATTGTTGCCGTTCATGTAAGCCAGGTTCTGCACCCAGGCCACCTTGGCCGTAACGCCGAACGCGTCCCAGCTGCGGGAAAGAAAGGCCGTGCTGGTGCGGGTCAGGGAGTCCGACACCTCGATATCGCGGCCGAAGTCCTTGAGGAAATTCTTGCGGCTGCTCTCGTAGCCCGAAGCGCCGGGGTTGAACTCGCGCAGATAGTTCTGGTCGCTCACCATGTCCAGGTCGATTTTGAGGGCCCATTCGGGCTCGGCAACGAAGCCGTCGTACTTGCTGCGCAACCACCAGCGGTTGCGGTTGGGCCGCAGGAGCCCGTCGCTCTGCTGGTACAGTTCTTCCTGGTGCTGGTTCGCGGCCACCTTGCTGTCGTGCAGGTAGTCGATGCGCCAGTCGCCCTTGGTGCGGCTGTTCTCCGAGTGGCGGTACTCCAGCCCCTGCATGAGCCCGTGCTTGGTCATGTAGTATTCGTAGAAGGTGAGGTCGCGTTCCTCGTCGATGACGTGGTAGTAGGGCTGGTTGATGGTGTAGCCGCGCTGGCTGCTGCGCGAGATGTCCGGAATGAGCAGGCCGCTCTGCCGCTTGCCGCTGCCGGGCAGCAGCAGATAGGGCGAATACAGCACGGGCTGGTCCAACACGTTGAAACGCGTGCCCCACAGCCGGGTGCGGCCGGTAAGGTCCAGGTCGCCTTCCTCGGCGGTGAAGGACCAGGCGGGCTTTTCGCCGTCGCAGGCGGTGAACTTGGCGTTCTGGAACCGGTAGCTGGAGGTCGCGTACTTCTTGGCGTAGGCGGTCTCCACGTGCACATTGCTCTTGGCCACAAAGATCTTGCCGTGCTTGAGCCAGCCCTGCATGTTGGAGAGGTCGAACTCGGCTTCCTGGGCCTCCAGCACGTCGCCCTCCCAGAGCACGCGCACATTGCCGCGCAGCACCACCCAGCGGCTGGCGTTGTAGTAGCGTATGGAGTCGGCGCGCAGGCTGTTGAAGCCGCGCACCAGGGTGGCGGACCCCAGGGCCTCCAGATACTCGCTGCCGTGCTGCCCGATGATGCGGTCCGCGGCCAGGCTCCAGGGCTGCTCGCCGCCCACCGCCGCAGCGCCGCGCGCAGGGGCCGCGCCGCCTGCTCCTGCGGCCTGGGGCGGGGTGACGCCCAGGCGCAACTCGGGCCCGTTGGAGTTCACGCCCGGAAAACTGGGCGGCTGCGGCGGCGCGGCGATCTGCTGCAGCAGCTGCTTTTCGTCGAACACGGGCAGGGCGGGCTGGTTCGCTGTCGGAATCTCGACGGCCTTGAGCGGAGCCGGGGCCGCTGGGCTGGCCGTGACGGGCAGTTCCAGGCGCACCTGCCGCGTCGTTCCGGACGCCTTGGGCGGAGGCGGCGCGGTCACGGGCAGACGCACCTCGTTGCCTCCGCTGGCGGAGTCCTCCGAGGGGGTCTGCGCAAGTCCCGCCAGGGGGCAAAAGAACAGCCCCAAGGCCAGGAACGTGACGAGCCGTTTGCGCTTCAAGCGTTTCTCTTTGTTTACGTTTTCTAGCCGTGCCGCGCGTCGAGGTAGAGGTCGTCCGCAGCCAGGTACCCGGTCACGTAGTCGCGCACGGCGTCCTCCAGGGTGCTGAAGGGGGCCGTGTAGCCAAGGGCCCGGAGCTTGCCCATGTCCGCGCGGGTAAGGTACTGGTACTTGTCGCGGATGCTCTCGGGCATGTCGATGTACTCGATCTCCGGCCGTCTTCCCATCGCCAGGAACACCGCCCTGGCCAAATCATTCCATGTCCGAGCAATTCCGGTGCCAACATTGATGACGCCCCCGGCCTCCGGGTGTTCAAGCAGCCACCACATGATGTCCACGCAGTCCTTCACGTACACGAAATCGCGCATCTGGCCGCCATCGGGAAACTCCGACCGGTAGGAGCGGAACAGGCGCATCCGGCCCTGCTCCGAAATCTGCGCATGGGCCTTGCAGATGACGCTCTTCATGTCGCCCTTGTGGTACTCGTTTGGGCCGAAGACGTTGAAGAACTTGATGCTGGCGATGGAGTCCAGCAGACCGGCGCGCTGGGCCCACAGGTCAAAGAGGTGCTTGGAGTAGCCGTACATGTTGAGCGGCCTGAGCCGCCCCAGCCCGGCATGGTCGTCGCCGAAGCCGAATTCGCCCCCGCCGTAGGTCGCCGCGCTGGAGGCGTTCAGAAAACGGGCCTTGCGTTCAAGGGCGTACCGGCACACCACCTGGGTGTAACGGGTGTTGTTCTCCATCAAGAAGTCGGCATCGCGCTCCGTGGTGCTGGAGCAGGCGCCCATATGCACCACGGCCGTCACCCCGAAGGGATCCTCCCCCCCCGCGATCATCTTGATGAACCGGTCGCGGTGCAGGTAGTCTGTGTAGCGCAGGTTGACGAGATTCTTCCACTTCTCGGTGCTGGCCAGATTGTCCACCACAAGGATGTCGTCGATGCCCATCCGGTTCAGCTTCCAGATCATGGCGCTGCCGATGAAACCCGCGCCGCCTGTGACGATGTACATGAGTCGGCTCCTTGACGGTTGTGCCCGTGGGCTGGCGCGCATCCGCACCCCGGAGATCGGAGGCGGGATGCGCCGTGGAAACTCTAAACAGTATCCAGAGAATGCGCGCTTGGCAACAGCCCGCAAGCCTCCCCGGCAGATTGAAACAAACACGGCGGAATCGGTTGCCAATGCCAGGATATTTTCATACATAGACTGAAAAACACAGTACGATACGCAAAACGGCAGTGTTTCCTTTTCAAATGGTCGAAATCAAAGGAGATCTACAGATGAGCATACGCAAACGCCTTCTGACCGGAACCCTGCTCGCCGCCATGATGGCCCTTGTGCTGGCCGTTGGCGCCCAGGCCGAAACCTTAAGGCCCAAGGTCGACAACTTTATTCTGTTCGTCGACTATTCCGGCTCCATGGCCATGACCAGCGACTCGCTCAACTCTGTGAAAATCAAGCACGCCAAAGAGCTTATCGAGCGCATGAACGCCGAGATTCCCGCCCTTGGCTACAAGAGCAGCGTGGCCACCTTCGCCCCCTACAGCCAGCTCTCGGCTCCGGCCACCTACAACAAGGCCGCCGTGTCCAAGGCCGCCAGCGCCATCAAGACCGACTACGACATCTACGGCCGCAACACCCCCATGGGCATCGGCCTCAAGGATCTGGACCCGACCCTCGCCCAGTTCTCCGGCAAGACCGCGCTGATCATCTTCACCGACGGCGACTCCAACTACGGCGCCGACCCCGTGGCCGAGGCCAAGGCCCTGTACGCCAAGTATCCCAACGTCTGCATCCACGTCGTGTCCTACGCCGACAACGCCCGCGGCCGCGCGGTGGTGGACGAGATTCGCGCCATCAGCAGTTGCACCGTGGTGGGCGACCCCAAGGCCCTTGGCGACGCCGCCGCCCTCAAGAAGTACGTCAAGGACGTGTTCTATGAGGTGGTTCCCGACGCCCCCGTCGCCCGCTCCGTCGAGCCCGTGAAGGACGAATGCGAGACCATCACCTTCGGCAACCTGAACTTCGGCTTCGACAAGTACCAGATCACCAAGGAGATGGAGCCCGCCCTGGAGCAGGCCCTCGTCATCCTCAAGGACTCCAAGTGCAAGCGCTTCACGGTTGAGGGCCACACCGACTCCGTGGGCACCGTGCCTTACAACCAGAAGCTCTCCGAGCGC
Organism: Humidesulfovibrio mexicanus; assembly: GCF_900188225.1. Classification (NCBI taxonomy): domain Bacteria; kingdom Pseudomonadati; phylum Thermodesulfobacteriota; class Desulfovibrionia; order Desulfovibrionales; family Desulfovibrionaceae; genus Humidesulfovibrio; species Humidesulfovibrio mexicanus. The sequence goes on from NZ_FZOC01000004.1 coordinate 285,432, forward strand.
CGCGCCAACTCCGTGGCCAGCTGGCTGTCCAGCCACGGCTTCAACGCCTCCAAGCTCAACGTGGTCGGCAAGGGCAAGCTTGAGCCCAAGTACGACAACAAGACCGAGGAAGGACGCCACCTGAACCGCCGCGTGGAAATCCGCAGCAACTAGCCACTTGACCCTGGCGGGGCTGCGGGGCACAATGCTCCGCAGCCCCGTATCCCCAGACCCGTCACGCGGAGAATCGCCATGTTCAGCAAAAAAAACCTGTGCTCCCTGGCCCTGGCCTGCCTTTTGCCGCTTTCCCTGGGGGCCACCGGCGCGCAGGCCGAGCACGGAACACAACTCGCCGCCCCGGAAGTGCCCCAGCCCACCCTGGCCGTGGCCCCGGCCCAGGAGCCCACGCCCGTCTACCTGGACCCCGAGGTTATCCGCGAGCACGAAAGCTTTTCCCACTTCGCCCACCGCCGCGTGCGGAGCATGAACGAGGTCATGATCGGCGGCAGGCACAGCATGCAGGTGCACAAGGGGGCCGACGGCCTCTACCGCGCCAGTTTCCGCGCTATCGATCTGGACGGCGTGGTCTGCCAGGTGCGCCGCTCCGAGAGCAACCCGCACTTCTTCGTGGGCAACCTCATCTACAAGGAGCAGGTGCTGCAGAGCGTAGCCAAAAGCGCCGAGGCCTGCCGCCAGGGCCCCTTCGAACCCGTGAGCGAAAAGCCCAACCGCCTGATCTTCACCTCTGGCCGCGGCGGCGGCTGGCGCTAGCCCGGCTGTGTCCGGCGCCCCTCTGCACGACGAGGTGCGCTTCTGGCGCGACAAAGCCCTCCCCGGAGTGGAGGCGCGCAGTTCCACCTACACAAGCAACGCCTTCCGCACCCACACCCACCGCGCCTGCCTCGTTTCCCTGGTGGACAACGGCCGCACCCGCTTCACCCTTGAGGGCCAAACGCGCATCGTACAGGCGGGGCAGATGGCCGTCATCGAGGCCGGACGCCCACACTCCTGCAATCCTGTGTCCGGGTCCGGCTTCTCCTACCGCGTGCTGGCCGTAAGCCCAGGCTGGCTGGCCGGGGCCGCGCAGGAGGCCCAACGCCCCCCCCGCTTCGCCAGCCCGGTGCTGGACGACCCCGAACTCTTCGCCGCCTGGGCGGAGCTGCACGCGGCCTTTGTGCAGTGCGCGCCCGCCACGGACAAAGAGGCCCTGCTCATGGCCTGCCTGCGGGAACTTCTGGCCCGCCACGCCGCGCCGTGCGCCGCCGCCGAGCGGACTGCAAGCCCCGCGGTGGAGGCCGCCCGCCGCCACATGACGGACAACGCCGGAGCCAGGGCGCCTCTGGACGAACTGGCGCGCGCGGCCGGGCTTTCGCCGCATCATTTCCTGCGGGTGTTCAAGGCCGAAACCGGGCTGCCGCCCCATGCCTTCCAGATCCAGCAGGCCATAGAGCACGCCAAGACCCTGCTGGCGGAAGGCGCGCCCATCAGCCAGGCCGCCCTGGACGCGGGCTTCGCCGACCAGAGCCATTTTTCGCGATTGTTCCGCGCGTTCACAGGGGCCACCCCCGGCCAGTACCTCTCCGGCGGCGCGCAAGGCCGCGAGCCGGCCTCCCGCACCTGACACCCCAGCGCCAGCCCCCCGCCAGGCCGCGCAACGGCAATTTCATTCCATACGCGCGCCAGGCGTTGGGGCATTCTGCCGCCATGGACACGCCACGCCTTTCCCTTGCTCCGTATCTGTGCCTGGCCGGAGCCGTGCTCCTCTGGGGCACCAGCTTCACGGCCATGAAGTACGCCCTCATGGGCTTTGCGCCCATGGTGGTGGTCTTTCTGCGCATGGCCCTGGCCTCCCTGCTGCTGCTTCCCGCCTGGGGCCATGTGCCCAAGGCCGGACGCCGCCCCGGAGACCTCAAATGGCTGGCGCTCATGTGCCTGCTGCAGCCCTGCCTGTACTTCCTGCTGGAGGGCTTCGCCATGAGCCTGACCACCTCGGCCCAGGCGGGCATGATCTCCTCCCTGGTGCCGCTGCTGGTGGCGGCCGGGGCGTACGCCTTCCTTGGCGAGCCGCTGGGGCCGCGCATGGTTCTCGGCGTGTGCCTGTCGCTGGGGGGCGTGGTCTGGCTGTCCCTGTGCGGGGCGGCGGAACAGGCCGCGCCCAATCCGCCCCTGGGCAACCTGCTGGAGCTCTTCGCCATGTGCTGCGCCAGCGGCTACATGGTGGTGATCAAGCATCTGTCGCGGCGCTACGATTCCTGGCATCTGACGGAGCTGCAGGTCTTCGCCGGGGCGGTGTTCTTTCTGCCAACGGCGCTGGCCACGGACACCCGCTGGCTGGCCGATCCGGCCGGAGCCCTGGCAGTTGTCCCGCTCGAAGCCTGGTTGGGCGTGGCCTATCTTGGCGGGGTGGTGACCCTGGGCGCCTTCGGCATGTACCACAGGGCCGTGGTCAGCCTGCCCTCGGCCCAGGCGGCGGCCAGCATCAATCTGGTGCCGCTGGTGGCGGTGCTGGCGGGCTGGGCCATGCTGGGCGAGCGCCTGGCCCTGGGGCAGGTCTTGGCTTGCGGGCTGATTCTCTGCGGCGTGCTGCTGGGGCAGACCAGGGGCGGACGCAGGGCACAGGACGCCTCCCCAACCGGCGCGCCAACGGCCGACGCCTGAGCCTGCCCTATTCCGTGCGGGACCGGCGACCCGGCCGTCCGCCCCGCGCAGCGCATTCCCTGCCGCGGCCCATGCAGCCGCGCCGCAGGCCGCCGCCAGGCCCGAAGCCAAGGCCGTCTCCAAGCCCCGAGGGCTCCCGCTCCAGTGTCTCCACAAGCCGCGACAACAACCCGGCAAGCTGTCGGCGCTCGTCCTCGCCAAGGCAGGCAAAGACGGACTCCGCACCCTCCCGGTCCATGTCCGGGCCTGGCGCGACCGCCCCGGCTTCCCCGCCCGCGACGGACACAAGGAAGCCGCGCCGGTCCTGCTCGTTGCGGGTGCGCGTGATGAGCCCGGCCCGCTCCAGCTTGCCCAGAAGCTCGCTCAAGGAGGACGAGCGCACGTCGAGCAGGTCGAGCAGCTCGGCCTGGCTGATGGATCCCCGCTCCCGCACGATGCCCAGCACGCGGGCCTGGGCGTGGTGCGCGTGGTCGCAACGGTGCGAAATCCTGGACATGAACCGCGAGACCCGGCGAAACAGCAGGGCCAGCTCCTGGCCGGAAACCGGCGGCGCGTCCGCGCCGGGCAGGCTCACGATTGCCCCCCTGCCGCGTGGCTGGCGGCGTAGGCCCGGCCCTTGCGGCAGCTGGGCGCGCTGAGCGGGCAGTGCTTGTCGCACAAGGGGCACAGGTCTTCGTCCGGCCGCGCCGCAGCAGTCGAAGAAGCGGCCACGCCCGTTGCCGCGGCGGCAAACTGGGCCGTCGCCATGGTCGGCGCGTTCATGGCGGGCGCGCCTAAGGCGTAGGGATCTGCGACGGCCGCGCCTGGCACGGGAACCCAGGCGACGCCGCCACCCATTCCCCGCCCAAAGCCGCGTCCTGTTCCGCCACCAGCTCCACCACCAGTTCCGCGCCCAGGGCGGCCGCCACGGCCACAGCCCCGGCCAGCTCCACCACGACCGCAATGATTCCGCAATCCGTTCTGTTCTCTCATGATGTCTCCTTTTCTGGCGCCTACATTTATGAAGGCACCTTCCTTTTGTCGAAAAGATACCCACTTCTTCAGCCGTGTCAAGATGCAAAGGTACCTCTATTTATGACGCCCCTTCGTTGGGCTGTGCGGCCTCTGTACGCCGGAACCAAGACGGGCTAGCATGGGCCAAAGACGGAGGACCGCTCCGCCCGCGCCGCAACCCGGAGGCCGCAAGCATGTTCGATTCCCTGCACCGTCGCATCCGCAAAAAGGGGCTGCCGCCCGGCACCGTGGCCTACGTGGGGCCGGAGCAAAGCGCCCAGGTGGCCATCGAGCTCATTCACGCGGACGCTGGCGGCGTGCGCCATGATCGCGCCGCCAGCCCGGAGGACTGCCTGAAGGCCGCGCAGACCCCGGGCCTCACCTGGATCAACGTGGACGGCCTGCATGACCCGGCCTGCGTCACGCGCCTGGGCGAGTTGTTCCACCTGCACCCCCTTGTGCTGGAGGACATCGTCCACACGGGCCAGCGCCCCAAGCTCGACGAACTGGACAGCGCGCTCTTCGCGGTGCTCAAAATGCTGCGCTACAACGAAGACGCGCGCACCATCGCCGACGAACAGGTAAGCTTTGTGCTCATGCCCGGCGTGCTGCTGACTTTTCAGGAAAAGGGCGGCGGCGACGTGTTCGGCGAGGTGCGCAAACGGCTGGTTTCCGGCACGGGCAAGCTGGCGAAAAGCGGGCCGGACTACCTTCTGTACGCCTTGGTGGACGCCATGGTGGACAACTACTTCGTGGTTCTGGAGCGCATGGGCGAGGACATCGAGGAGGTGGAGGAGGCGCTGCTCAGCGCGCCCTCGCCCAGGGACATCGCCACCATCCACGGCCTGCGTCGCGAAGCCCTGTTCCTGCGGCGCTTCGTGTGGCCCCTGCGCGAGGTGCTGGCCCGACTGGAGAAACTCGGCCCGCCGTTGGTGGAGGACGCCACCGTGCTCTACCTGCGCGACCTCTACGACCACACCATCCAGGTGATGGACACGGTGGAGACTTTCCGCGACATGCTCTCCGGAATGCTGGACCTGTACCTCTCCAACGCCAGCCTGAAGCTGAACGAGACCATGAAGGTGCTGACCATGATCAGCACCATCTTCATCCCCTTGAGCTTTCTGGCCTCGCTCTACGGCATGAACTTCCGGCACATGCCGGAACTGGAGACCGCGTACGGCTATTATGTGGTGCTCGCGGTGATGGCGCTCACCGTGGCGGGCATGGTGTTGTTCTTCCGGCGCAAGGGCTGGCTCGGCTCCAGCGCTTCCGGCGCGGACGGCGGGGCCGAAGGCGACCGGGACGGCGGCTAAGGCGCGGCGCGGCGGATGGACCGGGCGGTTCCGCCGCCGTCATGCGGATCGCAATGGGAAATCCCGGCATCGCCCCTTTCATTATCAGGATTCATTCCTATAGTATCGACTGCGCCCAACCGCACCGTTGCCCCTGCCCGTCCGGAGTGCTACCGTTACGGAAACGTACGGCGGGCGGCACGAATATGCCCGGCCACAGCGCCGAACAAGGAGGCTTACGTGTCCACGTTCAAGATCCACCCCATCGTCATGGGCACCAAGATATTCGACCACGGCATGATGACCTACCAGCACGCCTACGGAAAGCCGTACACCATCCCCATCTACTGCTGGTACCTGGAAGGCGGGGACAAGAAGATCCTTGTGGACACGGGCGAAATGAAGCCCATCGTCAGCCAGGAGCGCGAGGCCGCCATCGGCGGCAAGATTTACACCTTCGAGGAAGGGCTGGCCCTGTACGGCCTCAAGCCGGAGGACATCGACATCGTGGTCCATACCCACCTGCACAACGACCATTGCGAAAACGACTACAAGTGCGTCAACGCAACGTTCTACGTGCACGAGGCGGAGCTCAAGCGCATCCACGACCCGCACCCCCTGGATTTCCGCTATCTTGAGGACTACATCACCGACGTGGAGGACAACGGCCAGGTGGTGGCGCTCACGGGGGATGCGGAGATCGTGCCCGGCGTACGCGTGATGCACACCCCGGCCCACACCGAGGGCGGCATGACCGTGCTGGTGGACACCGAAAAGGGCGTGGCCGCCATCACCGGCTTCTGCATCATCATGGAGAACCTCTTTCCCCCCAAGGAAGTGCGCGCCATGGAGATGGAGGTCATCCCCTGCGGGACCGTGGTGAACAGCTACCAGGCTTATGACAACATCCTCAAGGTCAAGAACGCGGCGGACATCCTGCTGCCCCTGCACGAGCCGCGCTTCGCCGCAACCCCGACCATACCGGAATAGCGCGCCCCCGGCGCGGATTCCCAACGACCGCCTCCTCCCCTCGCGCAGGGGAGGGGGCGGCCTATCATTTTCCCCGCGTTGACGGTTTCGTCCAAAAAACATATGTTAGAAAAAACATAGTAACGCCGCCCGGCGACCGGTGCGGCAAAGGAGCCCCCATGTCCACACCCGATTTCGCCGCCATGCAGGAACTGCTCATGCGCGAGCTGCGGCTCATGCACTATCCCGTGGCCGTCACATACTTCTTCGACCAGGCCAATCTGGATGCTTTCCGCAAAAGCCAGCCCCACTACGCGCCGGTAAAGCCCGTGACCTTCTGCCAGGCCGAAATCGGCGCGCGCATGGAGGGCATTCCCGTCCTGGTGGAAAAGGACAAGATGGGCTGCACCAACGCCCAGTTCGTGATGGGCTGGAAGGGGATGGACGAAGCCGAGGTCAAGAGCCACGCCAAGTACTGCGCCGACCTGGAGCAGGCGAAACGCTTCGTGGAGACCAAGCCCAGACTGCCCGAAGGCACGCTTTTGGCCGTGGCCGTAAGCCCGCTTGCATTGGCCGTGGGCGTGCCCGACGTGGTGCATTTCTATTGCGACAACATGCAGGCCTATCACCTTGTCGACGACTGGATGGCCACCCAGAACGTGCATCCCTTCCAGCCGTCTTTCTGCATGAACTCCGCGGCCTGCGGCGGCTGCGTGCAAACCTTCAACTCGAAACTCGCCAACATCTCCCTGGCCTGCAGCGGCAGCTACAACGCGGGCAAGACCGAGCGCGGCGAGATCAACGTGTTCATCCCCGGCGCGCACATCGCGGACATCGCCGCGCGCATCGCCGCGCGCGTGGCCGAAAAGGGCGGAGCGTCCATCACCCGCATCGGCCACCCGTTCCCCGGCGCGGACATCTGCAAGAACTGCCCGCTCATCGTGTTCAAGAAGGAAGGCGAAACGGCCAAGGCCTAGCCGCAAGAAGGAAGAAACCGCCTTGCGCCCCTCCTGCCATGCAGGAGCAAACGCCGCGCGAAAACGAGAGGGAAAATCGCCAGTCACGATGCCAGCGGGGCGACCCGCTGGCCTTGTGGCTGAACGCGCAGGGACGGAGCGGAGGCCAGGGCTGCGCACCGGCCGCATGGCGGTTGGGAATGCGGGAAGCCCCGGCGGCTAGCCTTCGCCCCGCTGCCCCCAGGCCTGTTCGTACGCCGTGCCGCCGCGCTCAAGAATCTCCTCCACGGCCTGGGGCACCAGCATGGCTAGGCTCAGGCGCTCGCGCCAGCGGCGGCGCACGTCCGTGGCGCTCACCTCGAACACCGGCATGGACACCAGACGCAGCTCGGTCCCGGTCGGGAAGCGCATGTGCCCAGGCCCAAGTTCCTGCGTTCCGGGCCAGCGCGTCCGGGCGAAGTCCATGAGGCCCTGCGCATCGACTCCTGGACGCAGGCCAACGGCCACCGAGGCCAGGCCCGGCAATTCGACGCCACGCAGCCAGTTCGGCAAGGCCAGGAAGGATTCGCTGCCCATGATGAAGGTCAGCTCGTCGCCGGGCATCTTCTCGCGCAGGGCGCAGAGCGTCTCCACCGTATAGGAGGGGCCGGGACGGGTGCCTTCCAACCCGCTGGCCGAAAGGCCGCTCACCCCGCGCACGGCAAGCTCCACCAGGCGCAGCCTGTGGGCAAAGGGCAGCATCCCGTCCACGGGCTTGTGCGGCGGCTCGCCCGCCGGCATCAGCAGCACGCGGTCAAGACCCATGGCTTCGCGGGCCTCCACGGCCATGCGCATGTGTCCAGCGTGAATGGGGTTGAAGCTGCCGCCCAGAATTCCGATCCTGCTCACTGGTGAAGTCCTCTTCGCGTGCCGCCCGCAATGGGTGTGAAGCAGTCTCCAGCCGGGCGGCCGCCGGAGAATGCGCGGTGCTATTGCCTGATCTGCCCCTGGCCCAGCGCCACGAACTTGGCGCTCATGAGCTCCAGAATCCCCATGGGGCCGTAAGCGTGCAGCTTGGTGGTGGAGATGCCGATCTCCGCCCCGAGACCCAATTCGCCGCCGTCGTTGAGCCGCGTGCTGGCGTTCACGGCCACCATGCTGGCGTCGGCCTCGCGGGTGAAGCGCATGGCGTTCTTGTGGCTCTCGGTCAGAATGGCCTCGGTGTGGTTGGAGCCGAAGCGGGCGATGTGCTCAAGGGCCTCGTCCAGGTCGGCCACCACCTTCACCGCCAGGGTCAGGGACAAGAACTCGCGGCCCCAGTCGTCGTCCTGGGCGGCCTCCGCAGTGGTGCACCGGGCGGCCAGCAGGGGCAAGGCCTCCGGGCAGCACTTGAAGCGCACCCCTGCGGCACCGAGCCTCTCGGCCACAAGGGGCAGAAAGGTTCCGGCCACGGCCCGGTGGACCAGCAGGCACTCCAGGGCGTTGCAGGTGCCGGGGCGCTGCGCCTTGGCGTTCAGCACAATGTCCACAGCGCGCGCCAAATCGGCGGTCTCGTCCACAAACGTGTGGCACACGCCCTTGTAATGCTTCAAGACCGGCATCTTGGCCTGCTCCACCACGGCGCGGATAAGCCCCTCGCCCCCGCGCGGAATCACCACGTCGATGTACTCGTCGAGCTTGAGGAGTTCCGTCACGGCCTGGCGGTCGGCGGTGGGCGGCGTCTGCACGCACTCGCGCGGCAGTCCGGCGGCCTCAAGGGCGTCGTGGATGGTCGCGGCGAGGGCGGAGAGGGAATGGAAGGCCTCGCTGCCGCCGCGCAGGATTGCCGCGTTGCCGCTCTTGATGCACAGGGCGGCTGCGTCCACCAGGGCGTTGGGCCGCGACTCGAAGATCATGGCCACCACGCCGAGCGGAACGCGCATACGCCCCACCAGCATTCCGTTGGGCCGCTTCTTCATGGATTCGATCTCGCCCACGGGATCGCTCATGGCGGCCACCTCGCGGCACCCCTGAATCATGGAGCCGAGCACGCCCTCGGTGATGGCGAGGCGGTCGAGCCGCGCCTGGTCAAGGCCGCGCGCGCGCGCGGCGTCGACATCGCGGGCGTTGGCGGCAAAAAGGGCCTGGGCGCGCGCGCCAAGCAGGTCGGCCAGGCCCAGCAGGGCCTGCCGCCGGGCGCTGCCCTCCGCCGCGGCCAGACGGCGGGATGCGGCGCGCGCGGCCTGCGCCATGGCGCGCATTTCTGCGGCGATGTCCATAAATCCTCCCAGTGCTGCGAAAAGGGGTCCGGGCCACGGCGAGCGCGGGGCCTTGGATTGGCTACCCTTGAAGCGCACCCAAGTCAACGCGGCCGACGGAGAATCTTCGGCACTGCGCAAAATTGTCAGATTTTATTCCAATTTCCCAAGATTTTACACAGTCTGTCAAGATATTTGCGGCGGCTTCGGGATTGCCCTTTGACCTGATTGACATTTTTGGGTAAACCTCCTGGGTCCGCACGCGCGCGTGCCGACCGCAAGCCGCAGCGCGCGCCACCCATGATTCCAAGGAGCTCCCCCGAATGGACGAGAAGAAGCCCGCAGAGCAGAACGAACCGCACGTCAATCCCCTGGCCGTTGACCAGCTGGAGCAGATCAAGCGGGCCGTGCCCGACACCTCCCAGCGCTTGTTCGACTTCCTGGTCACGAACCTGAAACCCATCGCCATAGGCTGCGGGCTGATCATCCTTGCGGCCGCCGGGTACGCAGGGGTTGAAAAGTGGCGTGCAAGCCAGGTGGCCAAGGCCGGCGACCAGCTCGGCGTCGTCCTCATCGACAAGGACGATGCGGCCGCGCGCACCCAGGCGCTTGAAGAATTCCTGAAGGACGCCCCCGCGGGCCTTGCGCCCACCGCCCAGCTGGAGCTTGCCGCGGCGGCCACCCTGGCCGGGCGGTACGACACGGCGGCCAAGGCCTGGGCCGAACTCGAAGGCTCCGCCTCCGCCGACATGCGCGCCATGGCGGGCATTGGCCACGCCAAGTGCCTGCTGCTTTCCGGCAAAAGCGCGGATGCCCTGGCCAAATTGAACGCCCTCAAGACCAGCGCCCCGGAGGCGTACGCCCAGGCCATTACCCGGCAGATCGCCGTGGCGGCCGAGGCCGCCGGAGACGCCAAGACCGCCAGCGCCGCCTACGCCGAACTGGCCCAAAAGGCCGAAGGCGCGGAAAAGCCTTTCTTCGAGTTCAAGGCCAACCAGTCGCAACCCAAGAGCTAGACAAGGAACCGAATCCATGGCGCATCCCCTCATAGACGGCCAGCCCGGCTCCACGCACCTGCTCCTCGGCAACGAGGCCATCGTGCGCGGCGCGGTCGAGGCCGGAATCCAGTTCGTGAGCTGCTACCCCGGCACGCCCTCCTCCGAGGTGCCGGACACCTTCTTCCGCCTCTCGCCTGAGGGAAGCTACTCCTTCGAGTACTCCGTGAACGAGAAGGTCGCCCTGGAGGTCGCCGGAGGCGCGACCCTGGCGGGTGCGCTCTCGCTTGTGACCATGAAGCATGTGGGCGTGAACGTGGCCGCCGACCCGCTGCTGACCCTGACCTACGTGGGCAGCCCCGGCGGCTTCGTGCTGCTCTCGGCCGACGATCCCGGCTGCCACTCCAGCCAGAACGAGCAGGACAACCGCATCTACGCCCGCATGGCCGGAATGCCCTGCCTGGAGCCGGCAAGCGCCCAGGAGGCCAAGGACATGGCCCGCGCCGCGCTCACCCTGTCGCGCCAGCTGGGGGCCCCGTTCCTGCTGCGCACCACCACCCGCGTGAACCATCTGCGCGGCCCGGTGGTGCTCTCCGAACCCACCGTGCTGCCCAAGCCCGCCGGGTTCCAGAAGAACCCGTCGCGCTTCGTGCCCATTCCGGCCTTTGCCCGGCCCATGCACCTGCGCCTGCTGGAAACCATGGACAAGGCGCGCGCCCTGGCCGAAGCCTCGCCCATGAACGCCGTGTCCGGATCGGGCACGGTGGGCGTCATCGCCTCGGGCATCAGCCGGGCCTACCTGGCGGACGCCCTGCTTGAGGCCGATCTGGCCGGGCAGCCCGTCAAGCTTCTGAACCTGGGCTTCACCAACCCCCTGCCCGAGACCCTTGTGGGCGACTTCATGCAGGGGCTTTCCACCCTGCTGGTGCTGGAGGAACTGGAGCCCGTGCTGGAGACCGAGATCCGCGCCCTGGCCCAGCGGCTCGGCCTTTCGCTGACCATCCTGGGCAAGACGCCCGGCCCCCTGCCGCGCTTCGGCGAGTACGACGTGGCCATGGTGGCCGCCGCCCTGCGCCAGGCCCTGGGCCTGCCCGAACCCGCCAAGGCCGTTTGCTCCTGCGGGACAGACCCGGCGGTTCCCCTTCCAAACAGACCACCCAATCTCTGCGCCGGGTGCCCGCACCGCGCCACCTACTTCGCCGTGCGCAAGATCTTCGGCGACTCGGCCGTGTACTCGTCGGACATCGGCTGCTACACCCTGGGCATCCTGCCGCCGCTCAGGGCCGCGGATTTCCTCCTGTGCATGGGCTCCAGCGTCAGCGCGGGCTGCGGCGCGGCCAAGGCGGCCGGGCAGACGGTGGTGGGCTTCATCGGCGACTCCACCTTCTTCCACTCCGGCATCACAGGCCTTGTGAACGCGGTGTTCAACCGCCACGACATCCTGCTGGTGGTTTTGGACAACCGCACCACGGCCATGACCGGGCACCAGCCCAACCCCGGCGTGGACAAGACCAACCTGGGCGACAACCCCGCCCGCGTGGACATCGAGCCGCTTGTGCGCGGCATCGGCATTGAGCACATCCGCAAGGTGAACCCGCTGAACCAGAAGGCCACGCTCAAGGCCATCGAGGAATTGAAGGCCCTGTCCGGCGTGCGCGTGCTCATCGCCGAGGAGCCCTGCCCGCTCTTCGCGCGGCGCGCCTACGGCAAGAAGCGCACCCAGGTGGCCTATGTGGCCGATGCCGCCGGAACAGACGAGTGCCTGAACTCCCTGGCCTGCCCGGCCTTCTTCGTCGAGGACGGCAAGATGGCCATCGACCCCATCCTGTGCGCGGGCTGTATGCTCTGCCTGCAGGTGTGCACAACCATCAAGGCCCGCAAGGGAGACGCATAATATGAGCGCGAACGCACACACCCGGCTGCGCATCTTCATGACCGGCGTCGGCGGCCAGGGCACCCTCACCGCCACCACCCTGCTGGCCCGCGCGGCCCTTGCCGCGGGGCTGCAGGTCACCTCCGGCGAAATCCACGGCATGGCCCAGCGCGGCGGCGTGGTGGAGTCCACCCTCTTGATCGGCTACATGAGCCCCAAGATCGGGCACGGCGAGGCCGACATCCTGCTGGGATTCGAGCCGCTGGAGACCCTGCGCGCCCTGCCCTATCTCAAGCCCGGCGGACTGGTGCTCTCCAGCACGGAGAGCCTGCCGCCGCTCTCGGTCGCCACCGGCAAGGAGACCGCGCCCGGCGTGGACGAGATCCGCGCCACGGTCACCGCGCGCTGCGCCTCGGCCTGCTTCATGCCCTGCCGCAGCCTGGGGCTGCAAGCCGGGGCCGTGCAAAGCGGCAACATCGCCCTGCTCGGCGCGCTGTGCGCCTTGAACGTTCTGCCCTTCGGCCAGGAGGCCATCGAAATGGCCATCCGCTCCAGCATGAAGCCCAAGGTGGCCGAAATCAACCTGAAGGCCCTGGGCCTTGGCGCGGCCTGCGCGGCCTGAGAACCCCAATCCAGGAGAAGGACAGCCCCACATGCCTGAATCCGAAGCCCAAGCCGGCGCCCCCATGGGCAGCCTCTCCGCCCTGCGGAACATCCTGCGCGAGCTCTCTCCCGGCGCGCCGCTGGAGGAAAGCCTAGGGGGGCTGCTCAAGGTGCTCTCCAACCAGATGGGATACCTGCGGGTGTTCCTGGTCATCATGGACCCGGAATCCGAGAGCCTGCGCCTTTCGCTTGCGCACAGCCCCACGCGCTCCCTGCCCGCCACCTACACGCCGGGCAAGGGCGTGGTGGGCCAAGTGTACGAAACCGGCAAGGCCATGATCATTCCCAAGCTGGCCGACAGCGCCGAGTTCCTGAACAAAGCCTTCGGCCGCACGCCGGAGGAGCTGGAGGGCTTGTCCTTCGTCAGCGTGCCGGTCATCATCGCCCGCCACGGCGTGTCTGAGGTCCTTGGCGCACTCTCCGCAGACATGCCCATCCAGCCCATCGATCGGCTGGAGCGCCAGCGCGAATTCCTGGAGGTGGTGGCCGACCTCATCGCCAACCAGGTGGCCCAGTTGCAGGAGGAAATGGCCCTGCACAAGCACCTCATGGCGCAAGGCATGGTGCCGCCGGGCATGGATTCGCCCCCCCCGCAGAACTTCGTGGCCGCCAGCAAAAGTATGCGCATGGTGCTGCGCCAGTCCCGGCAGGTGGCCCCCAGCCGCGCCACCGTGCTGCTGCGCGGCGAATCCGGCACCGGCAAGGAGCTGCTGGCCGAGGCCATCCACATGGGCAGCCCGCGCGCGGACAAGCAGCTCATCAAGCTCAACTGCGCGGCCCTGCCTTCTGAACTGGTGGAGAGCGAACTCTTCGGCCACCAGAAGGGCGCGTTCACCGGCGCGGTGCAGACCAAGCGCGGCCTTTTCGAGCTGGCGCACAACGGCACGCTCTTTCTCGACGAAATCGGCGAGCTGTCGCTGGACGCCCAGGCCAAGGTGCTGCGCGCCATACAGGAGAAAGAGATCCAGCGCGTGGGCGGCGAACAGACCCTGAGCGTGGACGTGCGGCTCATCTGCGCCACGCACCAGCCCCTGGAAGAGCTTTTGACCCAGGGCCGCTTCCGCGAGGACCTGTTCTACCGCATCAACGTCTTTCCGGTGTTCATCCCGGCTTTGCGGGAACGCCGGGAGGACATTCTGCCCCTATGCGAGCATTTTCTGCAGGACTTCTCCAAGGAGTACGGCAAGAACATCAAGCGCATCTCCACCCCGGCCATAGAGCTGCTCTCCATGTACCACTGGCCGGGCAACGTGCGCGAGCTGCGCAACTGCGTGGAACGCGCGGTGCTGGTGTGCGAGGAGGAGGTCATCCGCACCTACCATCTGCCGCCCACCCTGCAGACGGCGGACAGCTCGGCCACGGGCATCAATCTGTCCTTCGGCGAAGCCGTGGCCAAGTTCGAGCAGGAGCTTTTGGTCGATTCCCTCAAAAAGACGCGCGGCAACATGCTGCAAAGCGCGCGCGATCTTCGGGTCAGCTACCGCATCATCAACTACAAGGTCAAAAAGTACGGCATAGACGTGAAGCGCTTCGCCACGGCCAAGCCCAGGCGGAAGAAGGCCACGGCGTAAGCATCGGACAGACGCAGAAACGACAGGGGGGCCGCAAGGCCCCCCTTCTTGTTTACTCCATTGACATGTACACGTCGCACATATACTCGTGGTGCATGATCGTTTCCTTCCGGTGCAGCGACGCCGAACGACTGTTCAACCGCGAGGGCGTGCGGCGCTTTCCCCCGGACATCCAGCGCGCCGCCCTACGCAAACTGCTCATGCTCCATGCGGCGCAAAGCCTGGACGACCTGCGCGTGCCCCCAGGAAACCGCCTGGAAAGGCTCAAGGGGGACAGGGTCGGCGCGCACAGCATCCGCATCAACGACCAGTGGCGCATCTGCTTCGTGTGGACAAAAGACGGCGCGCAGGATGTGGAAATCGTTGACTACCACTAGGAGCCACCAGTCATGAACACCAACACGCCCGCCCTTCTTCCCGTACATCCGGGAGAAATTTTGCTGGAAGAATTCCTGCTGCCCATGGGGATTTCACAGTCCAGGCTGGCCATCGCCATCCGTGTGCCCTTGCAGCGTGTGCATGATTTGGTGCACGGCAGGCGCGCCGTCACCCTGGACACGGCGGCCCGTCTGGCCCGCTTCTTCGGCACCAGCACGGAATTCTGGCTCAACCTGCAGACGCGCTTCGAACTGGACAAAGCCCACGACGAGGGGCTTTTCGCCAGAATCGCGGACGATGTGCACCCCATGGGCCGAGCCTGAACCGTCAACCTGCGTACCAGCATAACAAAGAGGGGGGCCTTTCGGCCCCCCTTCTCTTTTCCACAGATTCGTTCAAACGACGCTTACGCGGCCTGCTGCAGCCCCTTGGTGAAGGCCAAGCCTTGGGCGAAGTCCAGGGTGCCCGCGTAGATGGCGCGGCCGCTGATGGCCCCTTGCAGGCCCTTGGAGGCCAGCGGCGCAAGGTTCTTGAGGTCGTCCAGGTTGGTGACGCCCCCGGCCGCCACAACGGGCAGTTTGGTGGCCTCGCACAGAGCAGCCAACGCGGGCAGGTTCACCCCGCTCTGCATCCCGTCCCGGGCGATGTCGGTGTAGATGATGAAGGCGGCCCCGGCGGCCTCGATGCGCGGCAGCACGTCCATGACGGTCATGCCCGCATCGGCCACCCAGCCACGGCTTTTCAGTTGCCCGCCCACCGCGTCCAGGCTGACGCCCACCTTGCCGGGAAGCTGTGCGCACATGCTGGCGAAGAGTTCCGGCTGCTCAAGGGCGATGGTGCCGATGATGAGCCGGGTCACCCCGGCCTCCACATAGGCCTTGGCCGTGTCCAGATCGCGAATGCCGCCGCCCAGCTGCACGGGAACGCCCGCCTCGGCGCAGATGCGCTTCACCAGTTCGAAGTTGCGCGGCAATCCGCTGAAGGCGCCGTCCAGGTCCACCACATGCAGCCACTGGGCGCCCTGGCGCACCCAGGAGAGCGCGCTCTCGGCCGGGTCCTCGCCGAACACGGTCACCGCGTCGGCGCGGCCCTGCTCCAGGCGCACGCAGCGCCCGTCCTTGATGTCCACGGCGGGGAACAGAATCACAAGCCCATCTCCCGCAAGCCCGCCTCGACGCCCTCCTTGGCCAGGGTATCGGCGCTGACCCACTCGCCCTTGCGCTTCACGTACTTGCCGAAATCGAGCAGATTGTCGGAAAGCGCCTTCTGGGTCTCGTCGTAGTGGTAGCGCGACACCAGCCGCTCGCCCTTCACGTCGATGAGGTAGAAATCCATGACCACCGATGCGGGCTTGCCGCCACCCTCCAGCTCCTTCCAGTACAGCACCTGCGGCACCAGCAGGAAGTCCGCGGGCAGGCAGCGGCCAACGCCCAGCCAGTAGGACCAGGCGGACTCGCGCGCCTTGCCGGAGCGCTCGAAGGTGACGATCTCCTGGCACTGGCGCACGGCGGCCGGGGTGCCGGTGGTGCTGACGCCGTGGGCGCGCAGGGTTTGGCTCACGGCGGCGTCCAGGGCGGCCAGCACTTCGGGCTTCACCGGGCGGCCTTCCTCGGGCAGGTAGCCTGCGATGAGCTCCCAATTGTACTTGGGCGCGCTGAAGGCCGCCACGGCGATGGAGCCCATGGGCCGAAGCTGCGGGGTGACGGGTTTGGGGGCGCAGGACGCCAGGCCCAGGCACAGGGCGACGATGAAGAACAGCTTGCGTGCGAGCATCAATCCACACTCCCCTTGGTGCTGGGCGCGCCAGTGCGGCTAACCTGAACGGCCTGGCGCAACGCCAAGCCCAGGGCCTTGAAGGCGGCCTCCAGCAGATGATGGCCGTTTTTCCCGTAGGCGAAGCGGATGTGCAGGTTCATGCCCGCCCGCTGCGCAAGGGACTTGAAGAATTCGCGCCAGACGTCCTTTTCCTCCCCGGCGATGACGGCGGGCAAAAGAACGTCGTCGTAGACGAGATAGGGCCGGCCGGACAGGTCGACCACCACTTCGGCCAGGGCTTCGTCCATGGGCACCTTGGCCGAGGCCACGCGGGCGATGCCCGCCTTGTCGCCCAGGGCCTCCGCCAGGGCCTGGCCCAGGGTCAGGCCGATGTCCTCCAGGCTGTGGTGCGCGTCCACCTCCAGGTCGCCCTTGCAGGAAAGCCGCAAGTCGAACCCGGCCCAGAAGCTCATCAAGGTCAGCATGTGGTCGGCGAAGCCCATGCCCGTGGCGATGGTGCTCTCTCCCGCGCCAGCCAGGGCGAGTTCGACGCGGATGTCGGTCTCCCTGGTGGTGCGTACGATGAACGCGGTGCGCTCAGCCACTGTGTCGCTCCTTATCCCCGGCGCACGCCGGGCTTGCGCTACTCCCATGACCGGGGCCGCGCGGCCTTGTCAAGCCGCCGAGGCCTGAACCGTCGAAAGAATCCCCCGGGCCGCAGCCCCTAGGCCGCCGCCGGAGGCGTCTCGCCCTCCTGCTGCGCGGGCTTGCGCTTCTTGCCGAAGAAGAAGGCCAGCCACACGCCCACCTCGTACAGCACGCACAGGGGCACGGCCATCATGGTCTGGCTGATGGCGTCCGGCGGGGTGAGGGCCGCCGCAAGGACGAAGGCCGCGAGGATGGCGTACTTGCGCTTCTTCTTGAGCCCCTCGTGCGTCACCAGGCCCAGGCGGGCCAGGAAGAACAGGAACAGCGGCAGCTCGAACACGATGCCGAAGGCGAAGAGCAGCTTGAGCACGAAGTCCAGGTACTCGTCCAGCTTTGGCGTGAACACCAGCATGTCGTTGGAGTAGCTGGCGAAGAACTCGAAGCCGAAGGGGAAGACCACGAAGTAGCCGAACAGCGCCCCGCAGGTGAAGCACAAAGCCGAGAAAAAGGCGATGGGCATGATCCACTTGCGCTCGTGGGAGTAGAGCCCCGGCGCGATGAACTGCCAGATCTGATAGAAGATGTACGGGCTGGACACGAACATGCCCGCCACGAAGGCCACCTTCATCTCGGTGAAAAAGGCCTCCGTGGGCAGGGTGTAGATGAAGTGGCTCTGCTTGATGGCGTCGAGCATGGGCTGCATGAGCACGGTCAAAATCTTCTGGGCGAAGGCGTAGCAGCCCAGGAAGCCCACAAGAACGGCGATGGCGCTGCGGGTCAGGCGCTTGCGCAGGTCGTTCAGGTGGCCGAAAAGGCTCATGCGCCCGGCCTCCCCCTCGCCCACGGCGTCGTCCCCCTTGGGCGGCGGCGGCGGCGGAACATCGTCCCCTGCTCCGGCTGCCGGCGGCGCGGGCTCCGCAGCTTCTGCTGGCGGCATGGGCTCAGCGGCCTCGGCTGGCGGCATGGGCTCCGCAGCTTCCGCTGGCGGCATGGGCTCAGCGGCCTCTGCTGGCGGCATGGGCTCCGCAGCTTCCGCTGGCGGCATGGGCTCAGCGGCCTCGGCACCGGGGACGGCCTCGGCTGCGGGAGCCTGCGCGGGCTCGACGGGCGCGGCGTCGCCCTGTGCGGGTTCGGCCGGGGCCTCTTCCGCTCCGGCGCGCTCCACCGGCGGCTGCCCGGGCAGGCCGGAGAGGTCCGGCGCGTCCTGGGGCTCGGCGGCAGACCCGGCCACGGTTTCGTCCGCAGGCTGTGTTTCGGGCTCGGACGAAGGTTCGGCCGCGGGTTTGGCTTCGCCCCCGGATGCGGTCTCAGTCGAAGGCTGCGTCTCGGGTTCGGCCGCAGGCGTGGACGCGGAATCCTTGTTGCCGAACAGGTGCTCCTCGGCCTCGGCCTTGCGGCGCTCGAAGTCGGCCATTTCGGTTTCGCGCTCGATGGTGCGCTTGAACTCGCCGCTCATCTGCTTGAATTCGCCGATGGCCTTGCCCACCGACTTCATGAGGTCGGGCAGCTTCTTGGGATCCACCACGAGAATCGCCACAAGGGCGATAAGGAGCATTTCACCGGTGCCGGGCATAGGCCTTCCTGAGTCTTGTCGTCAGCGGCGGGAGCGCCGTTTCGTCGCCTCTGCTACTCCCACTCGATGGTGCTGGGCGGCTTGCTGGAGATGTCGAAAACCACGCGGTTCACGCCCTTGACCTCGTTGATGATGCGGCTCGACATGCGGGCCAGCACCTCGGAGGGCAGGCGCGACCAGTCGGCGGTCATGGCGTCGATGCTGTCCACGATGCGCAGGGCGATGACGTGCTCATAGGTGCGGTCGTCGCCCATCACCCCCACGGTCTTAAGGGGCAAAAGCACGGCGAAACCCTGCCAGACCTTGCGGTACCAGTCCGTGGCAAGCAGTTCGTGCTGCACGATCTTGTCGGCCTGGCGCAGGATCTCCAGCCGCTCCTCGGTGATCTCGCCGATGACGCGGATGGCCAGCCCCGGGCCGGGGAAGGGGTGGCGCCAGATGATGTGCTCGGGCATACCCAGTTCGTAGGCGACCTTGCGCACCTCGTCCTTGAACAGCTCGCGCAGGGGCTCCACCAGCTTCAGGTTCATCTTTTCGGGCAGGCCGCCCACGTTGTGGTGGCTCTTGATGACCGCGCTGGGGCCCTTGAAGGACACGGACTCGATGACGTCCGGGTACAGGGTGCCCTGGCCCAGGAAGCCGACGCCCTCAATGGCCTTGGCCTCGCGGTCGAAGACCTCGATGAAGGTGTAGCCGATGATCTTGCGCTTCTGCTCCGGGTCTTCGACCCCTTTCAATTTGTCGAGGAACTCCTTGCGGGCATCGACGCACTTCACGTTCAGGTCGAAGTGCTCCTCCAGGAAGGCGATGACCTCCTGACGCTCGCCCATGCGGAGCAGGCCGTTGTCCACGAAGATGCAATACAGGCGCTTGCCGATGGCGCGGTTCAAAAGCACGGCGGCCACGGTGGAGTCGATGCCGCCGGAGAGGCCGAGGACCACCTTGCCCTCGCCCACCTGCTCGCTCATGGTCTTAATGGAGGAGTCCACAAAGGAGCTCATGGTCCAGCCGGGCTTGAGGCCCGCGATCTTGAACAGGAAGTTCGACAGGATGCGCTCGCCCTGGTCGGTGTGGGCGACCTCCGGGTGGAACTGCACGGCGTAGATCTTGCGGGCCGGGTCGCACATGGCGGCGTGCTCCAGGCTGCCGGTCCTGCCGATGCAGGCAAAGCCTGTGGGCAGCTGGCCCACATGGTCGCCGTGGCTCATCCACACGGTGAGCTTCTCCTTGCCCTCCACCCCGGCGAAAAGCGGGCAGTCGGCAAAGGCCTCGAACTCGGCGCGGCCGTATTCGCGGTCCTTAGAGCGGGTCACCACGCCATCAAGGGTGTGCGCCAGAATCTGCATTCCGTAGCAGATGCCCAAAATGGGCAGGCCCCAGGAGAGATATTCCTTGGGCAACGGGGGCGCGCCCTCGTCGTGCACGCTGGAGGGCCCGCCGGAAAGCACAAGCGCGCTGGGGTTCATGGCCCGGATGGCGGCCGGGTCGCTGGTGCAGGGGTGGATTTCCGAATACACCCCGGCCTCGCGGATGCGCCGCGCGATGAGCTGGGTGACCTGCGACCCGAAATCGATGATGATGACCTTGTCCTGCTGCTGCATGGAGCGTCCCTTTGCGCGGTCCCTAGGACTCGACGCGGTAGTTGGGGGATTCCTTGGTGATGATGACGTCGTGCACGTGGCTTTCGCGCAGGCCGGCGGCGCTGATCTCCATAAAGCGCGCCTTCTGCTTCAGCTCCTCGATGCTGGCGCAGCCCAGATACCCCATGCCGGAGCGCAGGCCGCCCACCAGCTGGTGCAGGCTTTCGCCCACCTGCCCGCGGAAGGGCACGCGGCCGACGATGCCTTCGGGCACGAGCTTCTTGCTCTTGTCCTGGAAGTAGCGGTCGGAGCTGCCCGCGTTCATGGCGTCTATGCTGCCCATGCCGCGGTAGATCTTGTAGGTGCGGCCCTGGTACAGGATGGTTTCGCCGGGGCTCTCCTCGGTTCCGGCGAAAAGCGAGCCCATCATGCAGGTGTCGGCTCCGGCGGCCAGCGCCTTCACCACGTCGCCGGAGAACTTGATGCCGCCGTCGGCGATGATGCACTTGTTCGCCTCGCGGCAGGCGCGGCCCGCCTCCAGGATGGCGGTGATCTGCGGCACGCCCACGCCGGCCACGATGCGCGTGGTGCAGATGCTTCCCGGACCGATGCCCACCTTCACGGTGTCCACCCCGGCCTCGATGAGGGCCTTGGCCCCGTTGTAAGTGGCCACGTTGCCGCCGATGATCTGGGCGTCGGGGAAGGCGTCGCGCAGGGCGCGGCAGGCCTTGAGGATGTTGGCGGAATGCCCGTGGGCGCTGTCGAGCACGATGAAGTCCACCCCGGCGCGCAAAATCGCCTCGGCCCGGGCGATGCCGTCCTGGCCCACGCCCACGGCCGCGCCCACGCGCAGGCGGCCCTTGTCGTCCTTGCAGGCGTTGGGGTACTTTTTGACCTTCTCGATGTCCTTGATGGTGATGAGGCCTTTCAGCTTGTTCTCGTCGTCCACCACCAGCAGCTTTTCGATGCGGTTCTGGTGCAGGTGGCGCTTGGCCTCCTCGTCGCTGATGCCCTCGGGCACGGTGATGAGGTTGCGGCTGGTCATGACCTCGGAAACCGGGGTGGCGGGATCGGTGACGAAGCGCACGTCGCGGTTGGTGACGATGCCCACGAGCTTGTCGCCCTTGACCACGGGCAGTCCGCTGATGCGGTACTCGCTCATGAGGGAGAGCACCTTGCCCACGTTGTCGTCGGGGTGCACGGTCACGGGATCGTGGATCATGCCCGACTCGCTCTTCTTGACCTTGTCCACCTCGCGCACCTGGTCGCGAATGCTCATGTTCTTGTGGATGACGCCCACGCCGCCCGCGCGCGCCATGCTGATGGCCATGCGCGCCTCGGTCACGGTGTCCATGGCGGCGGACAGAAGCGGGATGTTCAGGCGGATTTCGGGGGTGAGCTGGGTGCCCACGTCAACGCTGTCCGGCAGGACCTCGGAATAATCGGGGACGAGCAGCACGTCGTCGAAGGTGAGCGCCTTTCCGATGATCTTGTCCTGCATGGATTCCTCCGGTTCCGGGCGCACGCGCCCTGTTTCGTGTTCAGCCCGCATGTCGCCGGGCCGTTGCTACAGGCCCAGGTATGCCTTCTTGACCGCATCGTTGGCAAGGAGCTTGTGGCAGGCGTCCTCGAGGGTGATGCGGCCATTTTCCATGACGTACCCGCGGTGCGCCACCTTGAGCGCCTGGTTGGCGTTCTGCTCCACCAGAAAGATGGTGGTGTTGCTCTCGCGGTTGATCTGCTTGATGATGTCGAAGATCTGCCGGATGATGAGCGGGGCCAGGCCAAGGCTCGGCTCGTCGAGGAGCAGCACCTTGGGCCGGGCCATCAGCGCGCGGCTTATGGCCAGCATCTGCTGCTCGCCCCCGGAAAGAGTGCCGCCAAGCTGCCTGCGGCGCTCGCGCAGGATGGGGAACAGGTCGAACACCTGCTCCAGGTCCCGGCCTATGCCGTCCTTGTCCGAGCGCAGAAAGGCGCCCATGTCCAGGTTCTCCTGCACGGTAAGGTCCGGAAAGATGAGGCGGCCTTCCGGCACCTGGCAAATGCCCTGCTGCACGATCTTGTTGGGCGCCACGCCGTTGATCACGCGGCCCTCGAACAGCACTTCGCCCCTGCGGGGGGGCGTCACGCCGCAGATGGTCATGAGCGTGGTGCTTTTCCCCGCGCCGTTGGCGCCGATGAGGGTGATGATCTCGCCCTCGCCCACGGTGATGGACACGTCGCGCAGGGCCTGGATGTTGCCGTAGTAGGTGTCTATGTTCTTAAGCTCAAGCATCGCTTTCCTCGCCCAGGTAGGCCCGGATGACCTGCGGATCGGCGCTGACCTCGGCCGGGGTTCCGGTTGAGATGACGCGGCCGTACTCCATGACGTAGATGCGGTCCGACAGGCTCATGACCATCTTCATGTCGTGCTCGATCAGAAGCACGGACACCTGGAACTCCTCGCGGATCTTGATGACCATCTCCTTGAGCTCCAGGGTCTCCTGGGGATTCATGCCCGCTGCGGGCTCATCCAGAAGCAGCAGGAAGGGGTCCGTGGCCAGGGCGCGCGCAATTTCAAGCCTTCTCTGCGCGCCGTAGGGCAGGTTTCTGGAATACTCCCCCGCCACATCCTCAAGTCCCACCTTCTTGAGCAGCTGGTAGCTGCGGTCCACCACGTCCTGTTCCTCGCGCCGGGTGGCCGGCGGCCGCAAAATCGCGCCCAGAATACCGCTTTTGGTGCGGCAGTGCCGCCCGATCATGACGTTCTCAAGGGCGGTCATGCTGGGGAACAGCCGGATATTCTGGAAGGTGCGCGCCATGCCCAGCTCGCACACGTGGTTGGTGCGCATTCCGTTGATGCGCCGCTCCCCGCCTTCGCGCGGGTAGGCCAGCACATTGCCCTCCGTGGGCACGTAGATGCCGGTGATGCAGTTGAAGAAAGTGGTCTTCCCCGCGCCGTTGGGGCCGATGAGCGCCACCACCTCGCCTTGGCGGACCTCCAGGTCCACATCCGAGAGGGCGCGCAGCCCGCCGAAGTTCATACTTATGTTGCGGACCGAAAGGACCGCCTTTGCGTTGGTATCCATCAGACCGCTTCCGTGTTGATCGTGTAGACCTTGCGCTTGGCGCGGATGAGCCCCTGCGGCCGGAAAACCATCACCAGGATCATGGTGGCCCCGAAGATGAGCATCCGGTACTCGGAGAAGGCGCGCATGTACTCGGGCAACAGGATGAGCAGAAACGCGCCCAGGATGACGCCCAGCACCGAGCCCATGCCGCCCAGCACCACGATGGCCAGGATCATGGCCGACTCCATGAAGGTGAAGCTGGCCGGATTGATGAAGGTGGTCTTGGCCGCGAACACCGCGCCCATGAGCGCCGCAAGGGTGGCCCCAAGGGCGAAGGCCATGAGCTTGGCGCGCGTGTTGTCTATGCCCATGGCCTGGCAGGCGATCTCGTCCTCGCGCAGGGCCAGCCACGCCCGGCCGATGCGCGAATCCTTGAGCCGGGCCGTGACGAAGATGGTCAGCAGGACCAGCACAAGCATGATGTAGTAGATGTAGGTGGTGGCTTGCTCCACCGAGTAGGGCACGCCGAAAAAGCCGGGGCGCGAAATATTGGCGATGCCGCTGGGCCCCTGGGAAAAGTCGCTCCAGTTCTCCAGCACCAGCCGCACAATCTGCCCGAAGCCCAGGGTCACGATGGCCAGGTAGTCGCCCCGCAGCCTGAGCACCGGAAAGCCCAGCAGGATGCCGAAGAAGGCCCCCATGATGCCCGCCAGCGGCAGCACGGCCCAGAAGCCCAGCTGGAAGTGCATGTTCAACAACGCGTAGGCATAGGCGCCAACGGCGTAGAAGGCCACATAGCCCAGGTCCAGCAAGCCGGCCAGCCCCACGGTGATGTTGAGTCCCAGGCCCAGCACCACGTATATCAACGCGCTGATGAGGATGTTGGTCTGGTACATGGAGAACACGAAGGGAAAGGCCACCGCCACCAGGAAGCCCAGGGCCAGAAGCGGCTTCACGATGCGGGGGTTCTCCAGCCAGGCGGACAGGACCGAGACGGCCTGTGCCGCGCCTGCCTGCCGGGCGGCCGCTCCCCGGTCGCGCCGGTCCATGAGGGCGTACCAGAACACGGCCAGCACAAAACTGCCCGCCAGCATGTAGGCCAGGTGCATCCAACGCCAGGTCACGGTCTTCTCCACCGTGTCCACGCGGATGACCATGATGGGCAGGGTCAGAAACGCCAGCCACAGGGCGGCCAGGGCGCTGCGCTTGAGGTTCGAGAGCACTGCGTTCATGGCCTACACCTTTTGCGCCCGCTGCTTGCCCAAAAGGCCGGCCGGGCGGAAGATCAGAATGAGCACCAGAAGCAGGAAGGCGAACACGTCCTCGTAGTCGCTGGAAACATAGCCCGCGGCGAAGCTCTCGGTCCAGCCCAGCACAAGGCCGCCCAGCATGGCGCCGGGAATGCTGCCGATGCCGCCCAGCACCGCCGCCGTGAAGGCCTTGATGCCCGCCAAAAAGCCGATGACGAAGTTGATCTGGCCGATGTGCGAGGCGATGAGCACGCCGCCCACGGCCGCCAGGCCGGACCCGATGACGAAGGTCGCGCTGATGACCTGGTCCACGTTGACGCCCACCAGCATGGCCATTTTGCGGTTCTGCGCCGTGGCGCGCATGGCCTTGCCCATGCGGGTGAACTTGATGAACAGCGTCAAGGCCACCATCACCGCAATGGAGGTGGCGATGATGAACAGGTCGCTGGTGGCCAGGAAATTTGCGTAGGGCTCCATGAACGCAAGGTCCGGAATGAGCCTGGGGAAGGGCAGAAAGTCCGGGGTCTGCGCCAGCATGATGTAATTCTGCAGCAGGATGGACATGCCGATGGCGGAGATGAGCGGCGCCAGCCGGGGCGCGCCGCGCAGGGGCTTGTAGGCGATCTTCTCCACCGTGTAGCCGTACGCCGCGGAGTACAGCACCGCGATGATGAGCGCGATGACCAGGATGGACAGGGCGGGCAGTCCCATGGCCGTAAGCACACCGGCCACAATGAGGCCCATGAACGCGCCGATCATGTAGATCTCGCCGTGGGCGAAGTTGATGAGCTCGATGATGCCGTAGACCATGGTGTAGCCGAGCGCGATGAGCGCGTACACGCTGCCGCGGGAGAGCCCGCCGAAAAAGAGCTGAAGAAAATATTCCATATGACCGTCCTGCCCGGGGAAGGAGCTTCCCGCGCGGCCTTTCACTTACAGAACCAGGGGACGGGCGCTTTTTCGCCCCCGCCCCCTGGCCGGATGTCACCTGCCCGGATGCCGGGCGGCGGAGGCTACTTCAACAGTTCGAACTTGCCGTCCTTCACCTGGTAGACGGAGAAGCTCACGCCCTCGGCGTCGCCTTTGGCGTCGAACTTGATCTTGCCCACCGTGGTCTCCACGTATTCCGCGCGCAGGGCGGCCACAACCTTGTCGTAGTCGGTGCTGCCGGCCTTGGCCACGGCGTTCAGCAGGGCCTGGGCGGCGGCGTAGCCCTGGGCGTAGAAGGAGCCGGGCTTGGAGCCGTAGGCCTTCTCGTGGTCGGCCACGGCCTTCTTGTAGATCTCGTTGTCGGCCGGGATCTGCGGACCGGTGACGTAGACGCCCTCGGCGTCGGGGCCGGCGGTCTTGATGAAGGTGTCGTCCTTCACGCCATCGTCGGAGACGAAGGCAATTTTGAGGCCCTTCTTGTGCATCTGGGTCACGATCTTGGAGGCCTCGGGATGGTAGCCGCCAAAAAGCACGGCGTCCGCGCCGGAGGCCTTGATCTTCTGGATCACGGCGGAGTAGTCCACGCCGCCGGGGGTGATGCCTTCGAACAGCGCCACGGTGGCCTTGCCTTCCTCAAGCGCCTTCTTGGCGCTGTCGGCGAAGCCCTTGCCGTAGTCGCCCTTGTCGTGCAGCACAGCCACCTTCTTGACTTTGAGCTCGGCCAGCGCGAACTCGGCTGCGGCCTTGCCCTGGACCAAGTCGTAGGAAATGGTGCGGAAGAAGTTGGGGTAGGCGCCGTCCTGGGTCAACTCGGTGCTGGTGGCCGAGGGGCTCATGACCACCACCTTGGCGTCCTTGTAGATGGGCAGGGCGGCCTTGGTGGCGCCGGAGCAGATGTGGCCGAGCACGATGCCGACCTTCTCGCTCACAAGCTTGGTGGCCGCGTTGGTGGCCAGCTCGGGCTTGCACTGGTCGTCCATGGGCAGCACTTCCACCTTCTTGCCGTTGATGCCGCCCTTGGCGTTCCACTCATCGGCCACCAGCTTGGCGGCGTTCAGCGTGGGCATCCCGTACGAGGCCAGATCGCCGGAGTGGGCGCCGGCCACGCCGAGCACGATGGTCTCCCCGGTCGGCGCGCCAGCGGTGGCGTTGGCCTCGGCTGCCTGCTCACCCTTCTTTTCGCCGCCGCAGCCAACGGCCAGCAAACCGGCCAGGGCCACACCAAGAACCGTCATCATCCATTTCGATTTCATGCTCCCTGCTCCTCCGAAAAAAAGGTTCGACCGGCCAAGAAATCCAGATATGCCTAGAGGCCGCGAAGTCTGGACCCCGCAGCCTTTTCCCACCTTGAAGGCGGCTATTTTAGTTGAATACCCGCCCGTGTCAATATGCGCAAGCCGTCCGACAGATCGGACAGCTACTGCCCCTTGCCCGCGGCAAGCTCCTCCTGGGCGCTCTTCAGCACATCGGAATCCTTTGGGTTCAGCTGCACGACTCGACGGAAG
Organism: Humidesulfovibrio mexicanus; assembly: GCF_900188225.1. Classification (NCBI taxonomy): domain Bacteria; kingdom Pseudomonadati; phylum Thermodesulfobacteriota; class Desulfovibrionia; order Desulfovibrionales; family Desulfovibrionaceae; genus Humidesulfovibrio; species Humidesulfovibrio mexicanus. Next base: position 312,269 of record NZ_FZOC01000004.1, read on the forward strand.
TGCGCATCGCCCTCGGCCGACTTCTGCATGTAGTGCTTGAGCAGAATGCCCATGTTGTAATGCGCCAGCGCATCGTCCGGCGCGGCCTTGAGCACGATGTCGAAGGATTTCTTCGCCTCCGCGTACTCCTTGCGCTCGAAGCGCACCATGCCCATGGCCCGGTGCGCGTCCGGGTTCCCCGGTTCGGCCTTGGCCGCCATTTGCGCAAATTCAAGCGCCTTGTCCCAGGCCTGCATCATCATGAAGGTGTTGGCCAGTTCCAGCAAAACCTTGGCGTCGTTCGGATTCTGCTCCACGCGGCGCATGAGCTCACGCAGTTGCTCCATGTCCACGCCCATCATCCCGGCCATGGGGCCGCCCATGGCGCTGGCGCCGCCCATGCCGCCCCGCTCCTGGTGCACCTCGACCACAAGCCCGCCGCCCTTCATGCGATAGACGAAGGAGCCCACGAACATCGTCACGATGACCGCAAGAAGCGCAAAAAGGATGAACTTCTGCCCGCCGCTCAAGGGGGCGTGCCTATCTATCGTGTCCGTCACGGAGCGTCTCCAGGTGTTGCAATCTGTTGGATATCGACCTGCCGCGCAGGCACAGGGCGATGGCATAGCCCGCCAAAAAAATCCAGACCGCGGCGTTGGCCGCAACGACATATCCGTTCATTTCCCCTCCCTAGCGCGAGAGCATGAGCGCCTGGGCGCGCTCCTCAGCGCGGCCAAGACGGTAGCGTGCCAAGAGCAACGCCAGCCACAGCACCCCGAAGGCGGCCAGATTGGCCAGCATGGCGTGCCACATCTCCGGCTCCATGCCGCCGCCCTGGCTGGCCAGCACGGCCGGGTGCACGCTGCGCCAAATACGCGCCGAGTAGAACACCAGCGGCACGTCCAGAAACGCCACCACGCCCAGCACCGCGCTGACCACGGCGCGGCGCTCGCCGCCCAGGCCCCCGGCCGCGGCCCCGCGCAGCACCAGATACCCGGCGTACACGAACCACATGACGAGCGTCGTGGTGAGCCGTGGATCCCAGGTCCACCACACGTTCCAGGCCGCGCGGCCCCATATGGACCCGGAAACAAGCGCCAGACCGCTCATGAGCACGCCGAGCTCCGCGGCGGCTCCGGCCAGGATGTCCGAAGCCGCGTCGCGCTTGAGCAAATGGCGCACGCTGGCCAGAAACACCACAAAGAAGCTGACCAGCGACCACCAGGCCAGGGGCATGTGGATGTAGAAGATCTTCTGCACCACGCCCATGGTCTCCTCAAGGGGGGCGTAGCTCCAGATGAACCATTGCCCCACAGCCAGGGCGACGACGGCGAACGCCGCGAGAATTCGAATTGGCATGGTCGCGCTCCAGATTGCGGCCCTCTCGCCGCTAGTCCTCGCCCGTATACAGATACGGGAACAAAAACGCCCCGGCCGCGGTGAACACCGCGTCGAAGGCCACGATGACCCCGGCCCACAGGCCCTGGTCCAGGGCCGTTTCGCCGGAAAAGCAGCCCGCGAAGATGCGGATGCCTCCAAGCAGCACGGGCAATAGCAACGGAAACAGAATCACGGAAAAAAGCGACTCGCGCGCGCCCTGGCCCTGCGCCAGCGCGCCCAAAAGCGCGCCCAGGGCGGCCAGCCCCATGTCCACGCCCACAAGCGCCAGCAACAGAACGCCCCAGTCGCCCTTGACATCCTGCCCAAGGAACACGGCCGAGGCAGGCAGGAACACGGCCTGGGAAAGCAGCAGCAGCAGCAGCCCGGCCAGCCCCTTGCCCAGCCACACGGCGTGCTCAGGCAGCGGGGAGGACAAGAGCCCCAGGCGGCAGCCTTGTCCTTCCTCCAGGCTGAAGAGGTCGTTGAACACAAGCACCAGGCCGAAGGCCGAGGCCAGCCAGAAGATGGCCGCTGCGGCCTGGGGCGACACCAGCTCCGCCGTGGGCCGCGACAACGAGAACAGGAAAATGAGCAAGAGCCCCAGCAGCACGGCCTGCACCAGCCCCTGCCCGCCGCCGACGGCGAGGCGCAGATCCTTTGCCGCGATGAACGCCCCGCGCCTCAGCATGTCAGCCCCTTGGGGTCGAAGCCCGCCGCATCGCCGCAGTAGGCGACGCGGGTGTCCCGCAAATGCAGCACGCGCTCGGCCAAGGGCAGGTCGGCCGCCAGGTGGTGGCTCACCCAGACCACGGCCGCGCCGCGCGCCTTGAGGGCCAGTATCTCCCGCCGGAGCAGATCCTGCGAGGCCGGATCGAGCCCGGTGCCCGGCTCGTCCAGGAACACCAGCGCCGGGTCGATGAGGAACACGCGGGCCAGGTTCAGGCGCTGGGCCATGCCGCGCGAGAACGTGCCCGCAGGCTCGCCCGCCACATGCGCAAGCCCCACGCGGCCAAGCACGGCGTCGATGTCGGCCTGCGCGGGCGAAAGCCCGTACATGCGGCCCCAGAACAGCAGATTGGCCGTGGCGGAAAGGCGCGGGTACAGGAAAGTGGCGTGGCCCAGGTAGGCGCTGCGCTCCGGCGGCACGCGCACGTCCACCGCGCCCGCGCTGGCGCGGCACAGCCCGGCCATAATCTTGAGCAGGGTGGTCTTGCCCGCGCCATTGCCGCCCACCACCAGCAGGGCCTCGCCGGCTCGCGCCTCGGCGCTCACATCGCGCAGCACCAGGCGCGAGCCGAAGAACTTGCCCACGCCGCGCGCCGCAAGCGCCAAAGCGCCGCCCGGCCCATGGCCCGCATGGTGTTCCCCGGCCCCGGACACGGCCCTACTCCCCGTCTCCGCCCTTGCGGTAGCGCAGCAGGAAAAGCGGCGCCACGCAGAAGATCACCCCGCCGATCCATATCCAGTTCACCAGTGGGTTCACGTTCACCTTCACGGTGGTCAACCCGTTCTGCTCCACGCCAAGCAGCACGGCGAAAATCTCGTCCCCCAGGCCGGGAATGACCGACACCTCGGCAAAGGCCTGGTCGTAGCCCCGGTACATGCGCCGTTCGGGCCGCACAACGCCCACGGCCTCGCCGTTCCGGCTCACCTCCATCTCGGCGATGAGCTGGGCCATGTGCGGAGAGCTTTTCTCGTGCACGTCCTTCAGGGTCACGGTGTAGCCCGCCACCTGGAAGCTCTCGCCCGCGTTGATCTCCTTCTCCGCCGTGGTCTGATAGGGACCGGAAAAGGCCACGCCCAAGGCCATGAGCCCCAGGCCCAGGTGCACCACGTAGGCGGCCAGGGACTTGCGGGTGCGGGCTTCCGGCAGCAGCCCCACCGCCAGCAGGGCGGTGACCATGCAGGAAACCGCTCCCGCCGCGCCCACCAGGGCCAAGGGCAGGCGGTAGCCAAGGGCCAGGAACGCCCCTCCGGAGACCACGAAGGCCGCCGCCGCGACGAGCAGCCCGCGCCTGTCGCGCAGGCCCTGCTTCCAGCCCAGCCAGGGGCACGCGGAAAACAGCAGCACAAGCACGGCGAAAAGCGGCAGGCACACGCGGTTGTAGAACCCGGCATCCAGGCCCACGGGCTTGGCGCTCCACAGCTTGCTCACCACCGGCCACATGGTGCCCAGCCCGATGATGGCCCCGAGGGCGATGAGCACCCAGGCCACGATGAGCAGCAGCCCCTCGCGGCTGACAAGATCGCCCAGGGAGCGCTGCTCGCCGGGGCGGGCCACCCAGGCCGCAGCAAAGGAGACGCCGACCAGGAACAGAATGAAGCTCAACAGGGGCGCGGCCACCCCGCCCTCGCCAAAGGCGTGCAGGCTTTCCACCACGCCGCTGCGCACCAGATAGGTGCCGAACACGCACAGCGCGTAGGTTACGGCCATGATGACGATGTTCGTGCGGGCCAGGGCGTTTCTGCGCGCGCCGACAATGGCCGTGTGCAGAAAGGCCGTGCCCGTGCACCAGGGGATGAGCGAGGCGTTCTCCACCGGGTCCCAGGCCCAGTAGCCGCCCCAGCCCAGCTCCATGTACGACCACCAGCCGCCAAGGATGATGCCAGCCGAGAGAAAGGTCCAGGACAGGATGTTCCAGTTGCGCGTGGCGGTGATCCATTCGCGCGTCTGGCCGGAAAGGGCCCCGGCCAGGGCGGCGCAGCCGGGGATGACGTACATGGCGTAGCCCAGCAGCAAAAGCGGCGGATGGAAAATCATGCCCGGATTGCGCAGCAGCGGGTTCATGCCCCGGCCGTCCGGCGGGGTGGGCACGGCCTGCATGAAGGGGTTCACCCAGCAGGTGAGCATGAGCAGGAAGAACCCGTTGACCACAAAGAAGAAGACCCAGAAAAAGGCGCGGGTGCGCTCGGAAAGGGCGCGGTAGCCGGGAGTGAAGGCGAAAACGGCCCCGCACAGTGCCATGCACAGCTCCCAGAACAGCAGCGATCCCTCGCTGCCCGCCCAGAACGCCGTGACCACGTAGGCCAGCTCCAGCCCGTTGTCCACGTGGGCGAAGACGTTATGGAACGAATAGTTCCTGGTCACCAGCGCCCAGAGCATGATCCCCGAGGCGAAGAGCACCAGCAGGGCAACGGCCAGGTGCCCGCGTTCGGAAAAGCTCGCGCGCTCTGGCTTGCCGGCCAGCAGGGCCGCGCCCGTCCAGCCGCCCAGAAACAGCGTGCCGATGAGCGCAAAGAGCATGGCGATGTAGGCGGTCATGTGCATAATGGTTCAGGCTCCTGGGAGTCCGGGCGCAACGCGAGGAAAGGGGGCGCAGGGCGGCCCTTTCGGCGTCGGGCCTAGCCCCGGTTCTGCTTCTCGTACTTGGAGGGGCACTTGGTGATGAGCGTGCTGGCGGTGAAGGTCTTGCCCGCGCTGTCCAGACCGCCTTCGACGATGACCTCCGCCCCGGCCTTGAAGGCGTCCGGAACGGCGCCACGGTAGGTGACGCGCAGGGTCTGGCCGGGGTTGTCCTTGTCCAGCAGGACGAAACTGACGCCCGGGCCGGGCTGGACGGGCTCGATGCCCTCCGCGGCCACGTTGCCGAACAGCCGCGCCTGCTTGAGCTTGGAGGACTCGGTGGCGAGGGCCTCGCCAACGTTGAGAAAATAGACGCTGTTCTCCGTCACGCCGGAACCGACCAGATAGCCGACTCCGCCCAGGAACAGCACGAGTGCCGCGATATAGATGCCTTTGCCGCCTTTCGTGGCCATGGTCTTCCCGCTGTCGGTCCGTTGTTGGCTCTTCACTTCCGAAACAACGCTCGTCACCCTCTACACGTCAAGCGCCCTGCTGTCCACCGCTTCCGACCTTTCCAGTCGGGGCGGCCGCGCTTCTTCTGCGCCGGGCCAGCTCGCGCATATCCACAACCTCGTCTGTTTCATCCACAATTTCGCTGCCAAGCAGCTCTTCAAGCACATCCTCCAGGGTCACCACCCCGGCCACGCCGCCGTATTCGTCCAGCACCACGAACAGATGCTGGCGGCTTTCCAGGAAGCTGCGCAGGGCCTTGTCCAGGGTCAGGTTCTCCCCCACGAAGCGCACCGGGCGCATAAGCGCGCCAAGGGCCGTGCCGCCCCTGTCCTCGGCTGCGGCCTCGTACACCTGCCTGCGGTAGACCACGCCCACAATGTCCTCGGAGTCCTCGCCCTCGTAAACGGGCACGCGGGTGTGCGGCCAGTTCTTGTGGGCTTCCATGGCCTCGTCCACGGTCATTTCCGCGGGCAGGCAAAACACCACCGTGCGCGGGGTCATGATCTCGGCCACGCGCTTGCTGTCCAGGGCGAGGATGCTGCGTATGGCCGATTCCTCGTACGGCTTGAGGATGCCCTGCTGCCGCGTGAGCGAAACCAGGGCGCGGATGTCGTCCTCGTCCGCCTGGGGGGCTTTTTGCCGCTTCCGGATGTATCGCGTGAGGCTGCCCAAGAGCCAGACCACCGGCAGGCAGACGAAGATGAGCCACTTGAGCGGCGTGGCGAGAAACGGCGCCAGTTGGCGCGCATAGGCCACACCTGTGGTCTTGGGCACGATTTCGCCCAGCACCAGCAACAAAAGGGTGAAGGCCGCCGTGAACAGGGCAAGGGATTCGTCGCCGAACACCTTGACCGCTGCCGCGCCCGCCACGGCCGCGCCGGCGGTGTTGGCGGCGGTGTTGAAGGTCAGCACCGCGGTGATGGGCCTTTCCATGTCGCGGCGGAGCTCGGCCAGGATGTCCCCGGCCTTCCTGCCTTCGCGCCGCAGCTGCTCGATGCGGCTCATGGGAAAGGAATAGAACGCCGCCTCGGTAAGGGAGCAGAGGAACGAGACGCCCGTGGCGAGCGCGACGGCCAGTATGAGTTCAAGCATGGTGGGTGCTGCCGCTGCAAAACGACCGCTTGCGCGATCCGGTTAGGGTTGTTCTTCACGTACCAGCATCCGTCCGCAGCCGCAAGCGCCTTGGCCCTTGACTTGCCTTCGGTTCCACGCCATGTTTCACGGGTCCGGGCGTACAGCTTGGCGGCCAAGACGACGGGGTGACGACAATGGTCAGGGACATACCGGACAGATGGGCGGTGTACCGCGCCAGCGCGCTGGGCGACGTCACCCTCATCACCGGGGTGCTGGCCTGGTGGCATAAATCGCGCGACGCCCGCTTCACGGTCATCACCCGGCACACCCTGGCCCCCATCCTCTCCGGTCATCCGGCCGTGGACGAGGTCGTCGGCGTCACCCAGGCCGAGATCAACGGACACGACTGGTGGCGCAAGTCGCGCTCCATCGCCTCCGACTTGGCGGGCATGGGCTTCATCGACCTGCACCGCTCCCTGCGCTCCCTTGCCCTCACCCTGCGCTGGGAGGGTCCTGTGCGCGGCTATCCCAAGTTCGGGATCGCCCGGCGCATCTACAACCGCTTTCCCTTTCCCGCCCTTGAGCGCCGCCTGAGCGCGCTGAACGTTCCGCAGCGGTATGCGCTGGCCCTGGACGCCACGCCTCCCCCGGCGCAGGAACTGCGCCCTGTGATCCACCTCAGCGAAGCGGAACTCGCCGGGGCCGTGCAGCACCTGACGCATGTGGGCCTCACGCGGCCCTTTGTGGCCCTGCACCCCTTCGCCACCCACCCGGACAAGGCCTGGCCCATGGGCTACTGGCTTTCCCTCATTCCGCTCATCGAGCGGCAGGGCCTGGACTGGGTCATCGTGGGCAAGAACCCGGACCATCTGCAGGCGCTGGACGACCCGCGCAACCTCACCGGACGCACGGCCCTGCGTGAAACCTGCGCCATTCTGTCGCGGGCCAGCGCCCTGGTCACGGGAGATTCCGGCCCCATGCACCTGGCCACGGCCGTGGGCACGCCCGTGGTGGCGCTCTTCGGCCCCACCGCCAGGGCCTGGGGGTTTTATCCCAGCGGGCCGTTCGACACTGTTCTTGAACGCGACCTGCCCTGCCGCCCCTGTTCCCTGCATGGCACCGCCCGCTGCAAAACCGGCCGCGAGTGCCTTACGAGCATTGAGCCCGAGGAAGTGGCGGAAAGGCTGTTCGCCACGCTGGAGCGCGCCGGAACCTAGTCCTCCTTGCCTGCATCCACCTTGGGCGCGGGGCGCTGGGGGATGGGACAGGACGCGTCCAGCACGTAGCGTCCGGAAAGGAAGCACGCGGCCATGGCGTCCACGCTGGCCTCGTCCACCATGAGCATGTCCATCTGCCGGGTGAACTGCAGCAGCTTGCCCACGATCCAGAGCTTCTCCAGCACGACATCGGTCTCCCGCTTCTGCAGCCGTCCCACCACACGGTCGCCCTCCACCTCCACGCGGAACCCGTTCGCCTCCAGTATGCGGCCTATGGCCCTGGCCCTGCGCGCGCGCTTCAGGTCGTCGGCCGCGCCGCCCTTGAAGGAGAAGGTGATGTAGTTCTTGCTCACCGTGCTTCCGCAATAGCAGTCAAGCACGCCGTAATGGTACCCCACCCGCGAGCTGAAGTTCACGTACTTGTCCGAGATGATGGCGTAGCTTTTATCGCCGAAGCGCTCTCCGGCCTGGGCCGGACCTGCCACCACCTGCTGGCTCATCACAGACAGGAAGCCCTTCATTTGCAGCGGCCTTGGGGTGGAGAGCTGCGCCTGGTCCAGGGTAAGGCCGTTGAGCAGCGCCTTGAAAGGCGCGCCCACGACATCCGAGGGGTCCAGCCCCCCGCGCGCAGCCGCTCCGGTCGCCACGCCCCCGCCCAGGTCGATGACATGCAGGTCGAGCCCGGTCTGGGCTTTCAGGCGCATGGCCATTCCCGGCCGCGCAGAGGCCATGTCGCTCAAGGCGAACATTTCACCGTAGCAGCGCTCGTGCAGCAGCCGCATCACGTCGTGCACGGTGCGACAGCCCTTGGGCCTGAATTCCTCGGCCTTGGGGTTCACGAGGTTCAAGGGAATGATGTGCCGGGCCACACGGGAGAGCACCCCGTGCACGGGCGTATCGCGCATGTGCGCGGTCCGGGGGGCCTTGAAGGCCATGAGCGCGTCCACCTGGCCCGGGTACACGCGGCGCGAATAGGCGTCCACGGTCAGGATCTCGCCGGTCGTTATGTCTTGCGTGGCGCTTTTGAGCCCAAGAATGGCGGGCACCCCGAACTCTCGCGCCAGGGACGCCATGTGCCCGGTGATGCTGCCGCTGTCGGTGAGGATGGCCTGCGCCTTGCGCATGAGCACCATGAACTTCGGCGACGAGTGCGGGGCCACCAGCACGCCGCCATCGGGAAAGCCGTCCAGGCTGTCCTCGTCCGTCACCACGAATGCCGGACCGGATCCGATGCCGGGCTGGGCCGTCTCGCCTCCCGCAAGCACCGGCTCGCGGTCGTTCACTGAAGGCAGCCCGGCGGGGATGGACGTTTCCCCGGCGACAACGCCAAGCGGGCGCGATTGCAGGATAAGGAGCCTCTCACCCGGGGTCAGCGCCCATTCCACATCCTGGGCGGCGCCATAATGCTCCTCCAGCCGAAGCCCGTACCCACCGAGCTGGCGCAATTGCTCGGCGTTGAGACAGGGCGCGTCGCGACGCTCCGGCGGCACGGGCCGTTCCACCAGCACGCCGCCAGCTCCGCAGGTCAGCATGACCGGCTTCTCGGCCACGCGGAGCTCCTGCGGCTCGAGGGTCTCGCGCAGCAGCGAAACGCTGTCGGGAATCACCACCCCGTCCACGGCGTACACGCCAAGCCCCCATACGGCGTTGATGAGCACCCGGTCGTCCTGCGGGTGGTAGGGGTGCCGCGTGTACATGACCCCGCTCGCCACGGATTCGATCATTTCCAGGCAGGCCACGCTCATGCTCATGTCCTCGTCCACAATGCCCTTGAGCAGGCGGTAGGACATGGCGCGCGCCGTGTACAGGCTGGCCACGACATAGCGGTAGGTCGTGACGAGCCTGCGCCGCGGAACGTTGAGCACGGAAAGGTACTGCCCGGCGAAGGAGTATTCGCTGTCCTCGCCGATGGCGCTGGAGCGCATGGCCACGGGGCACTCGTCTGGATGGCGGCCGCATTCCTTGGCCAGCGCGTCGTGGGCTTCGACGATCGCCTGCTCCAACGCGGTCGGCAGAGGCGCCGTGATGATGAGCCGCTGGATCTCTTCGCTGGCCGCATCCAAGGAGGCCGGCGCATCCGGCGCGATGCCGAGCTTGATGCGCTTGATTTCCTCCCGAAGCCCGGCGTTGGCGAAAAATTCGGTGAAGGCGGTGGTTGTTATGGCAAAACCACGGGGAGTCGGCAGCCCCACCCGGTTGCGCACCTCGCCCAGGTTTGCGCTTTTGCCGCCAACCTGGTCCACCATGTCGCGCGAAATCTCCTCGTAGCCCAAGACCAGGGCCTGGCCATGCGTCGCCGCGCGGTCCTCCAATTCATCCTTGATCTGCTGCTGCAACTCGGCCAGCTTGGCCCTGAGCACAGGCTCCGGCTTGCCGGAAAGGTTCTCGTAGCTGGCCACCATGCGCAAGGCGTGGAACACCGCGCGCGTCGCCTGCGCCCGGATATGCGACATGCCGAAGAGCTGCTCGCCCCGGAGCTTCACTTCCATGTCCGCGACGATCTTCAGCAACTCGGCGTTGGAGTCGAGCAGTTCCTGAAAATGCCTGTAGCGCCGCCGGAATTCCTCCTGCAGCTCCTCGTGCCCGCCTCCGTCCTCGCCGCGTCCGCACAACAGCCGGATCAGGCGTTTCAGGTTGGTCAGAATTTCGCTTTGAACCACCATCTCCGCGCTCCACCCCGCTCGTTCACTCTGGAGTAATCGTGCAATCATTTCGTGCAACAAAAAACATGCAACAGCGCAATTGCGCAAATCTATGCGGACAAGTACCGCGTAGCCGGGCCGTTACCCACTTTTCGCAAGACCCCATTCTTCACCAGCGTCTGCAAATCGTATTGCGCGGTTCGTTGCGAGATATCCGGCCCCACCGCCTTCTGGTACTCCAATCGCGAAAACGCACCACGCTCCCGGGCGAGGCGCAAGGCCACGGATGCCCTCTTTCCATCGAATGGCGCGATCGAAGCCGCGTCGCGAATGCCCGGCTCGCGCCCCTTTGCGCTTGCTGCGTCTGCGGGCGAGGCGTGCGCCGCCTGGCCGTCGGCATCTGGTCCAGAGGCGGTTTCGTTCGCATCGTCCGCGCCGCCCGCGCCGACGGCGCCGCGTGCCCCGGAACCGTTCGGCTCCTGCCGCGCCGGACGTTCCCGAGCCGCGTCAAGCTCCTCCTGGAAGAATGTGGCGGGACTCACCGCCGCATCGTCGAACTGCAGATCCTCGGCATAGAGCACATCCCCCTCGGCGAATGCGATGGCTCTGGTGATGCAGTTCTTGAGTTCACGGACGTTTCCAGGCCAACTGTGGTCCATCAGCTTTTCCAGGGCCCCGCGCGAGAGGCCGAGTTCCGGTCTGCCCCCGGCAGCCGCAAGCTCCTTGATAAAATGGTTGGCCAACACCGGAATGTCCTCCTTGCGCTGGCGCAGGGACGGGGTCTGGATGGAAATGACCTTGAGGCGGTAATACAAGTCATCGCGGAATTCCCCGCGCTGCACCAGCTCCATCAAGTCCACGTTTGTCGCGGCGATGACGCGCACGTTGAACGCAACCTCCTGGTCGCTGCCGAGGGGGCGGATGCGCCGGACCGACAGCGCGCGCAACAGCGCCTTTTGCACCCGGTCCGTGGCGGTGCCGATCTCGTCCAGAAAGAGCGTCCCCCCGTCCGCAGCCAGAAACGCGCCCTTGCGGTCGGTCCGGGCCTCGGTAAAGGCTCCCTTCACATGGCCGAACAAGGTGTCCATGAGCAAATTCTCGTCCAGTCCGCCGCAATTTATGGAAATGAACGGCATCGTGGCGCGCGCGCTGAACTTGTGGATGCCCTCGGCCGTCAGCTCCTTGCCGGTGCCGGTCTCGCCGACGACGAGCACGTCCGCGTCCGCGCCAGCGGCCTTGCGGATCATGCTTTGCAGCGTAACCAGGGGCTGGCTCTGCCCAACCAGGTCCGGGATGTCCCCCACCAGCCGCCAGCCCACGGAGGCCGGGGCCTCGTTGTCGAAGGAGACCTTCTCGCGCTGCTGCACCTGATGGATTTGTTCGTCTCTCCGCCGAATGAGCTCCTGCTTCTCCTGGATGGACGAAATCATGCGGTTGATGGTCCGCGCGAGCAGGTCGGTCTCCTTGTCCACCTTGTCCAGATGAATGGGCCGCAGGGTCCGCGCATCGTACATGCTTCGGATTGCCTCGGCCAGCTGGTGCATGGGTTTGGTGATGACGCGGCTGATGAAGATGGTCACCAGAGCCACAAGTCCCATTCCGGAAAGGGTGATGACGAGCATGGCGTCGAGATGCCGGAACTCTGCGGCGTCGGAAAGGCGGCTGCGGTCCACATAGGCCACGCCGCCGATGATCTCCGGCCCTTTTGCCGGATTCGCGTTGAACAGCACCGGCGCATAGACGACAAAATGGCTTGGGCTCAAGAAGCTTGATGTCTCCTGTGACGCCTCAAGCTCGTCCGCGCCGACCTTTCTGGCTTGCACGTTCACCACCATGCGCCAGTAGGATTCGTGCTTCGGCAGCGGCCGAAAGGCTTTTCCGAACTCCGGGAGCCCATAGTCGCCCATCATGCCCATGCGCGCCGTCTCGGCCGAAAGATCGCGGTCGATGTCCTCCACGTTTTCCGACTGAAACAGAATCCACCCTTGGTCATCGAAGAAATAGCTGAACCGGGTTTCGCTGGTGCGGCTGAAGGCATAGAGGGGCGATTTCGCTGAATTGTACACAGACAGGATGTTGCGCAGGGCGTGGGCGTCCACGCCCACCACAAGCTGCCCCAGAAACTCTCCTCGCGCATCGTGCACCGGGGTTGTCAACCTGTAGAGCACGAAGGTCTGTGCGCCAACCTGGTCGAGAAACGCCGAAGGCGGATACGCCACTTCCGACAGGCGCGAAAGATCCACCACTCCGGGCTCGCGGCCACGCAGCCGCACCGCGTGGGTCACGGGGCTGCCCTTCACGGCATTGTACTGGTCGGGCCGAACCTCGCGCACGCCCGGCGCAGTGCGCACAAGCACAACGCTGCCCGATGCGTTGGCCGCGACGAAAGACAGTTCCCTCACGACATTGGGATGGTGCACGTCCCAGCGCGCAAAGGCGGCGAAAAGCCGTTCCCTATCCGGCCCCTCCTTGACCAGCTCCAGCCCAGCGCGGCGATAGAATTCCAGCAGTTGCTCCATCTCACGCGCCTGCGCGAGGTTTTGCACCTGGGCCGTGCGCTGCAGCGCCTGGTTCAAATAGCGCGAGGAAAACCAGTTGGTGACATACCCGGCCACCACAAGCACCAGCAACACTGCCGGTATGAGCGAGCACAGCAGCTTGCGGCGCACGCTCCAGGTGGCGAAATAGCGGCTGCTTGCCGCGCTTTCCGCCTTGGCTCGATAGGATCCCCAGGCCACGCCCCCTCCCCGCCGCAAACGGCAACGCATATCACGCAAAAACATGGAGAAACGTACCGCGCAAAACACGCAGAAATCATGCAAAGCCTGCTGCACGACTACACCAACCCAAACAAATCCGTCAAGTTTTTTTCTGTGGCACGCCCATTGCTCAACAAAAAGCAAACATTGCGGGATCAAACCGGCCAATCGCGACAGCGAGCAAAGACAGGCCGGATGTGCGGCAAGGGAAGTGAGTGTGCAAACCGTCTTGGAGGAGAAACGCATGAAAAATCGTCTGCTCAAGCTGTTCACCTGGTGCATGACACTGTGCATCGCGCTGCCGGAACTGGCGCTGGCGGCCGGTGGCGGAAAGGTCGCCAACGTGGTCATCGTGGCCGACACCCGCAAGTTCTCGGGCTGGGAAGCCTGGTGGACCAATCTTTACAACGAGAGCCACCTGTATTTCGCCATCCTGACCATGGCCCTCATCCCCACCATCGGCGTGATCTTCGGCGTCCTGGCCGACATGATCATGAGCACCATCGGCATTGACCTGAAGTCCCGCGGCGCGGCTGGCCATTAACCGATTGGCAGACAAAGAGGAGTGCTGAATATGGAATGGTTGTACGTCCTCATGCCCATCGCGGGCGTGAAAATATTCTGGCCCGGACTCATCATCCTGGGCGTCGGCGTCGGCATCATCGGTGGGTTCTTCGGCATGGGCGGCGCCTGGATGGTGACCCCCGGCCTGAACATCCTGGGCTTCCCCATGGCTTTCGCCATCGGCACGGACATCGCCCACATGGCGGGCAAGAGCCTCATCTCCACCATGCGGCACGGCAAGTTCGGCAACGTCGACTACAAACTCGGCCTGATCATGCTCATCGGCACGGTGGGCGGCTTTGAAATCGGCGCGCAAATGATCATGTGGCTGGAACGAATCGGCAACGTTGAAAAATTCGTGCGCTACGGCTACCTCATCCTCCTGGCGGCCATCGCCTGGATGGTCTTCCACGACATCAACGTGAAGAAGCGCAAGGAAGCGGCCATGCGCGCCGCCGGACAGGAAGGCGAGGCCATTGGCGTTGAGTGGCACAAGAAGCTGCACGCCATCAAGATTCCTCCCATGATCCACTTCAACGAGGCCGGCATCTACTGCACCATGTGGCTGCCCGTGTTCGTGAGCTTCCTCACCGGCTGGCTGGCCGGCATCCTGGGCATCGGCGGCGGACTCATCCGTATGCCCTCGCTCATCTACCTCGTCGGCTGCCCGACCCACGTGGCCGTCGGCACCGACCTGTTCGAAGTGGCGATCTCCGGCGTGTACGGCGCTGGCACCTACACCTACAAGGGCCGCACCGAGCTCGTGGCCGCCGTCATCATGCTCGTGGGCGCCTCCATGGGCGCGCAGGTGGGCGCTGTGGCCACCAAGTACATCCAGGGCTACGGCATCCGCTACGCTTTCGGTTTCGCGGTGGTTGGCTGCATGGCCTCCATCATCCTCAAGCTTATGGCCAAGGGCATGGGCCTGCCCATTCTTGACCACATGTCCACCGCCGTGGTGCTGGGCGTCGTATCGAGCCTGTCGCTGTACATCTTCGTCCGCTTCGTGCAGGGCTGCAAGAAGGAACTGGCCGCGAAGAAGGCCAACGCCTAGGCGATGCACGCCAATCGTTGCGAACAACTGAAGGAGACCGCTATGAACATCAAAAGCATCTGGCGCACGCTGCTCGTCGCCCTGCCCGTTGCGCTGCTCTTGGGCTGCTCCGAACCCGGCAAGGTGGACCAGGGCCGCGTCATCAAATTCGACGAGGCCACCAAGACCATCACCATCATCCGCGACAAGGCCAACGACACGCAGAATCCGGACTACACCTATCTGCCGCCCATCACCTACACCCTGCCCAGCAACCCGGCGGAGGTGGGCCCCCTGCCCAAGGCCGGCGGCCGCATGAAGATCGACAACAAGAAGAACCAGGTCACCATCTTCGACCCGGCCACCCAGAACTTCAAGACCATCGACTTCATCATGGTCGACTTCAAGGAGAACATTGACAAGAAGCACCCGCTGGTGTTCGACAAGGAAGCCGACAAGGCCAAGAAGTTCCCCGTGATCGACAAGGAGAAGAAGACCGTGACCATCTACTCCGGCCGCCAGAAGACCCTCTCGGTCATCCAGCTGCCCGAGGAGTACTTCGCCATGCCCGACAGCACCTGGGACGCCGGTGACGAAGCCCGCGTCTATTACAAGGAAGACGGCAAGGCGCTGCGCTTCATGAACATCAGCAAGACCGACATCTACAAGAAGTAGCTTCCCAAAACGCGTCCACGGCGGGCCGGGACTTCCCGGCCCGCCTCTTCCACCCCGCGACAGAGGAGAACGCCATGATCAGCAACGACGCCGCAGAAGCACCGGCAATAGCCATGAACGCCCGCCAGAAACTGTTCATCGGCCTTGTCGACTTGGCCATACTGACCGAGCTGTGCATCGCCATGGCGCGGGCCAGTTCCGTGCAGCCGGAGCTGTTCACCGCGACATTCATGAAGACCTTCTTCCTCATGTTTTTGCCTACCCTGGCGTTGGGCTTTTTCGGGTTCCGCAGACTGCGCCGCCATTCCGAGAATTCCTAAGGCGGCGGAATGGATTTCCGCACGCTCATCAACAGGCGCAAAAGCATAGGGCGCCTTGGCGCACTGGCCATCTGCCTGGCCTTGCTCCTGGCCCTGGACGGAATGGTCGCCGGTGGCCGCAAGGATCCGCACCTCCACGACCTGCTTCCCGGACAATCGCTGAACCTGACCGACCCCCTGCCCCGTGGAGCGGAGCGCCTGGAAGACCTGTCCCTGCGGGCTTCCAGCCCGAACATCTCCGTACGCCTGGTGGAGACCTTCTCCGGCTTCTGGCTTGGCGGCGTGCTGTGGCGCGCCGAGGCGGCAGTGCCGACGGACGCCGCGCCAGGCCGGTACACCGTGGCCATGTACTACGCCCACAACGGCACAGAGGCGGCGCCTCCACAGCGCTATGTCCTGCGCGTCCACCCGGACGCCCGCGCCATGCAGGGCCACGCGCTTTCGCTGGTGCAGAGGACCCTTGGCGTTTCGCCATATTTCCTGGCTGTCTGCCTGTTGCCGCTGGCGCTGCTTTCCATGCTGCTGAGCCTCGTCATTTCCCGCAACATTACCGTGGCGTTGGCGCAGAACGGCCTGAGCGAGATCTTCCGGGCCTTGGCCAGTCCGGAAGGCCAACGCATCAGCTTTGCCCGCCCAAGCGAAGCCCCCTTGCCGGAAGGCGCGCGGGTGGAGGTGCTGGACGAGCGCGCGGAGCGGTCGCTCGGCTGGGCGCTGGTGGTCGCCAATCCGCGCCGCGACGCCGAAGCCCTGATGCAAGACGGCGCGACCGTGCGTCCGGGCACGCTTGCACGGATTACGTAGGATAATATCCCACCGTCCTCCTTTCTTCCCCATCCCCACGCAACATCTTCCCGGAACAGGGAAAGAAAGCACATGTGCGGCAAACAGTCCGCACATTTTTTTTATTTCCCACCGACCTTAGAGATATCAGGCTTGAGGCTTAATTCCTACCAACTGATTTCTGGAAATTCCGCGCCCCCCCCCTTTCAATGCCGGACGTTTTGAGATAATTGGCTCCGTTCATAAAAGTTCATCAAGTTTTTGAGGGGGTTTCAAACATGCTTGATGCGTACATTGGGGTTCTTGTCTTATGGCCCCTGGTGGCCGGTCTCGCCTGTCTGGTGCTGCGAGGCCCAGGCGTGCGTTCGGCACTGGTGTTGGCCACAGCCGCGGCCATGGCCGTGGGCGCCCTGGGCGTTGCCTCCCAGGCGCCTGTGCTTGCCAATCCTGGCTTCCTGTCTTCCGAAACGGCCCTGCACGTGGCCGAGGCGGCGGCCTTCATCCTGCCGGCCTACTTCCTCTTCCGCGGCCTGATGGCCAAACACCTGCTGGTGATCGTGTTCGCCACCGCGCAGCTGGCGCTCGCCGCCTACGGCGCAACCCAGCTTGCTCCGGCCGCGGCCACGCAGTCCGCCGTGGTGGTGGACGGGCTTTCCCTGGCGCTGATGCTGGTGGTGTCCTTCGCGGGTTCGCTCATCTGCGTCTTCGCCCTGCCCTACATGAAGCACCATGAGGAGCATCTGCACCTGAAGACCTCGCGCCAGCCGGTCTTCTTCCTGGTGCTGCTGGCCTTCCTCGGCTTCATGAACGGCCTGGCCCTGGCCAACGACCTGCGCATGTTCGAGGCCTTCTTCGAGGCCACCACCCTGTGCTCGTTCCTGCTCATCGGCCACGACCAGACCGAGGACGCCAAGAAGAGCGCCTTCCGGGCGTTGTGGCTCAACTGCATGGGCGGCGCGGTGCTGCACGCGGGCATTCTGCTCATCCAGAAGCAGTTCGGCGTGGCCGACATCCAGGCCATCGTCAGCCCGGCCATGTGGACCGGGGCAAGCCTGCTGCCCATCGCGCTTTTGGCCATAGCCGGCTGCGTGAAGGCCGCGCAAATGCCCTTCCAGTCCTGGCTGCTGGGCGCCATGGTCGCGCCCACCCCGGTCTCGGCGCTGCTGCACTCCTCCACCATGGTCAAGGCTGGCGTGTTCCTGTGCCTGCGCTTAAGCCCCGTGCTTGCGGGCACCATGACCGGACGGCTGCTGCTTCTGGCCGGAGCCTTCACCTTCTTCGCCGCCTCGGCCCTGGCCCTTGGGCAGAGCAACGCCAAGAAGATCCTGGCGTACTCCACCATCGCCAACCTCGGCCTGATCATCGCCTGCGCGGGCATCGGCACCCCTGTGGCCGTGGCCGCCGGCATCATCCTGCTGGTCATCCACGCCGCCACCAAGGGCCTGCTGTTCCTCTGCGTGGGCGACATGGAACAGACCATCGGCAGCCGCGACCTGGAAGACCTGCGCGGCATCGTGTCCAAGAGCCCGGTCATCGCCCTGGCGGCCGTGGCCGGTTCCATGGCCATGGTGCTGCCCCCGTTGGGTATGCTTGTGGGCAAGTGGGCGGCCCTGGAGGCCGCGGCCCAGTGTCCGGTGTCCATGGTGCTCATGGCCCTGGGCAGCGCCCTTGGCGTGGTGTGCTGGGTGCGCTTTGCGGGCACCCTGCTCTCCGGCAGGTCCGCCGATCCCAAGGCCCCGTCCCGCTCCTCGCTCTCCAGCACGCCCATTCTGGCCATGCTGGCGGGCGCCGTGGGCGTGGCCATGGCCGCACCGTGGATCAACGCCCTGCTGCTGCCCGCGGACATCGCCGCCACCGCCCTTTCCGGCGGCTGGGGGCTGCTGCCCGCCCTGTTCGTCCTGGCCATGCTCTCCTGGATCATCGGCATGAAGGCCTTCTCGCGCCAGAGCGCGGCCACCCTGGCCACGCCCTACATCTGCGGCCTGCCCTCGGCGGAAAAGGGCAGCTTCATCGGCGCCCTGAACCGCAACTGGACCTTGTCCGAGGGCAATGAATACGCCACCGAGATCTTCGGCGAGGCCAAGCTGACCAAACTCCTGGGCGTTCTGGCCGGAGCGCTGCTCATCGCCCTTGTTGGAGGTGCCATCATATGAACTTGACGACATTCTACCTTGCGGCGGCCGCCCTTGTGCTGGCCCCGGTTCTTGGCGGCCTGGTGGCCGGCGTGGACCGCGTGGTGACCGCGCGTCTGCAGTCCCGCATGGGCCCCCCGCTGCTGCAGCCCTTCTACGACGTGGGCAAGCTGTGGTCCAAGGTGATTCCCCCGGCCAGCCACTGGCAGGGCATGTTCGTGCGCTGGGCGCTTGTGGCCTCCCTTGCGTCGGACATTCTGCTGGCCGCCGGGGCCGATGTGCTGATGGCCTTCTTCGTGCAGGCCGCCAGCGCCAGCTTCGTGTGCCTGGGCGCCTTCTGCGGCAATTCGCCCTACAGCAAGCTCGGCGCCCAGCGCGAGCTCTTCCAGCTTCTGGCCTACGAGCCGGTGTTCCTGGTGGCCATTCTGTGCATGGCTCATGTGGCCGGGGCCTTCGACGCCTACAGCTTCATGAACGCCAGCGCGCAGCCGCTGCTGTTCAAGATGCCGCTCATCGTGCCCGCGCTCCTGTTCGTGGTGCTGGTGAAGCTGCGCAAGTCGCCCTTCGACATCTCCGCGTCCCACCACATGCACCAGGAGGTGGTGCGCGGCGTGTACACCGACTACGCCGGACGCGACTTCGCCTTGCTTGAGATCGCCCACTGGGCCGATGTGGTGGTGGTGCTCTGGATCTGCTCCTTCCTCTGGGCCACCAGCGCGGTCACCATGGTCGCCACCGCGGCCGTGTTCCTTCTCGCGGCCCTGGTCATCGACAACATCAGCGCCCGCCTGACTTGGCGGCACATGCTGAAGGTGGCGGCGCCCCTGTGCCTGATCCTGGCCACGGCGAACCTTCTTTGGCTGTACATGGAGTAAGAATATGTCATTCCTCAAAACATCGCAGATCAAGTCGCCCTGGCTCATGCACTTCGACTGCGGCTCGTGCAACGGGTGCGACATTGAGACCCTGGCCTGCCTGACCCCGATGTACGATGTCGAGCGCTTCGGGATCATCAACGTGGGCAACCCGCGCCACGCCGACGTGCTGGTGGTCACAGGCACGGTGAACCCGCGCAATGCGCAGGTCCTCAAGAACATCTACGAACAGATGCCCACGCCCAAGCTGGTCATCGCCGTGGGCGCCTGCGGGTGCTCCGGCGGCGTGTTCCGCGATGCGCCAAACGTCATCGGCGGCGTGGACAAGATCATTCCCGTGGACGTGTACGTGCCCGGCTGCCCGGCCAAGCCCGAGGCCATCATGGACGCGGTTGTCACGGGCCTGGCGAAGCTCAAGGGCATTCTGGAGGCAAGCTGATGAGTATCGAGACCACTGCCGTCACCCCCGCCCAGATCGTGGCCGAGGTGACCAAGCTCAAGGCGGACGGCTACCGCCTGGTGACCATGTCCAGCGTCCTGACCGGGCCTGAGTCCATGGACATCCTGTACCACTTCGACAAGGACCTGAAGCTCGTGCACCTGCGCTTGGCCGCCAAGCCCAACGGCTCCGTGCCGAGCATCTCCGGCGTGCTGTTTGGCGCCTTCCTCATCGAAAACGAGATCCGCGACCAGTTCGGCGTCACCTTCGACGGCCTGGTGGTGGACTATCAGGGCAAACTCCTGAACGACTGCGGCATGGGCGGACCCAGCTCTCCCTTCTGCCGCATGGTCGTCACCAAAGCCGATGCCAAGGAGGTGCGCTAATGGCCCGCACCGTCATTCCCTTCGGCCCCCAGCACCCGGTGCTGCCGGAGCCCATCCACCTCTCCCTCGTGGTCGAGGACGAGAAGGTCGTCGAAGCCCTGCCCACCCTGGGCTACATCCACCGCGGCCTTGAAATGCTGGCCAGCAAGCGCGACTTCCACCAGATGATCCAGGTGGTGGAGCGCGTGTGCGGCATCTGCTCCATGATCCACGCCCAGTGCTATTGCCAGGGCCTGGAGGAGATGATGGGCATCGAGGCTCCCCGCCGCGCCCGGATGCTGCGCATTGTGTGGGGCGAACTGCACAGAATGCACAGCCACCTGCTGTGGCTTGGCCTCTTCGCCGACAGTTTCGGCTTCGAGGCGCTGTTCATGCAGATCTGGAAGATCCGCGAACGCATCATGGACCTGAACGAGGCCACCACCGGCAACCGCGTCATCGTCTCGGTGAATGTGGTGGGCGGCGTGCGCGCCGACCTCGACGAGGGCCAGATCCGCTGGATCAAGGACACGCTGAACGAGGTGGAAGCCGATCTGAAGAAGATCCAGTCCGTCATCATGAGCGATTCCACCGTGTGCCGCCGCACCAAGGGCGTGGGCGTGCTCTCCAAGCAGGCCGCCTACGAGCTGGGCGCCGCCGGTCCCACCCTGCGCGCCAGCGGCATTGCGCAGGACATGCGCCAGCTCAAGTACGCCGGGTTCGACGAGATTCCCTTCGAGCCCATCGTCGAGCAGGACGGCGATTCCTGGGCGCGCGGCGCCGTGCGCTGGCGCGAAACCCTGCAGTCCATCGACCTGGTGCGCCAGGCCCTGGACAAGCTCGACAACTCGCCCCTGGCCGAAAAGGTCAAGGGCAAGCCCGAGGGCGAAGTGGTGACCCGCGTGGAACAGCCGCGCGGCGAGTGCCTCTACTACCTCAAAGGCAACGGCGACAAGTTCATGGAACGCGTTCGCATCCGCACCCCGACATTCGCCAACATTCCGCCCCTGGCCGCCATGCTGCCCGGGCTCGACTTCGCGGACGTCCCGGTTGTGGTCCTGTCCATCGACCCCTGCATCAGCTGCACGGAGAGGTAGCCGCCATGAAAATGCTCCCCACCGTCATATCGAACCTGTTCTCCAAGCCCGCCACGCGCAACTACCCGTTCGAGGTGCGCGAGCCCTTTGAACACGCCCGCGGCGAACTGGTGAACGACATCGACCGCTGCATCTTCTGCGGCATGTGCCAGCGCAAGTGCCCGTCCCTGTGCATCACCGTAAGCAAGGAAGGGACCACCGGCACCTGGACGCTCGACAGCTTCTCCTGCATCGGCTGCGGCATCTGCGTGGACAACTGTCCGGTCAGCTGCCTGAAGCAGCAGCCCAACCACCGTCCGGTCACCGCCGTGCGCGGCGACATCGTGCTGACCGGCAAGCTGCCGGAAAAGCCCGCCAAGAAGACGGAAAAGGCCCCGGCGCAGTAGCCGTCGGACCGGCCACGAAACGAACGCGCCCCGCTGGAGCTTTCCGGCGGGGCGCTCCGTTTTTTTAGGGGAGGGGACGGGCTTGACTGCCGCTTCCCGCCTCCCTACAACGCACTCATCCCGCAACGCCAACTTCGCAGGAGGCAGCCATGAACCGCGGCACCCGCGCCCTTGCGGCGCTCACCCTGACCCTGGCCCTGGCAACGCCCGCATCCTCCGCGCTGGCCAGCGATTTCTACACGCCCTCGCCGGTCCCGTCCTCGCGCGACAAGGTGCAGGTCAAGACGACCGAGACCAAACGGACCAAGACCCGCAACAACACCTATATCCTGAACGAAAAAATCGTGAAGACCACCAAACCGACCGAGGGCACGGACACCTCGGCCCGAAAGGTTCCCGGCGCGCTGTAGCGCCGCACCGGGCCAAACAAAGGAGGCCGCTATGATCCTGGACGCTTTGGAGAATTGGCGGCTGTATGGCGCGGGGCGGGCCTGGGAGCTCGCCTTCGAGCGCCTGCTGTCCCTGGGTCCGGAAGCCGAGCCTGGCGAATACGAGCTCGACGGCCGCGATGTCTTCCTCATCGTGTTCGACACCACCACCAAGGCCCTGCTCGACACCACACTTGAGGCGCACCGCGTGTATGCGGACATCCACCTGCCCCTCACCGGGCCGGAGGTCCACGCCCGCTTCGCCCTCGCCGGTCTTGCGGAGACAAAGCCCTATGACCCGGCTGCGGACGCCGCGCACTACGACCATCCGGACCGCTTCACCGCGCTCTTCACCCTGCACCCCGGCCAATTCGCCCTGTACCTGCCGGGCGAGGCCCACCTCTCCCAGGGCAAGGTGGACCCCAGGCCGCAGCCCCTGCGCAAGGCCGTGGTCAAGGTGCGCGCGGACTTGCTGCGCCCGTAGATAAGGGGGAGATGGCGCGTGCGGCCGTCTCAGTCGGCGCAAAGCTGCAAAGCGTAGAACACGCTGTCCACGGCCATGACCGGGAAGCTGGCGGGCAGGGAGGCCTTGGTCAGGCGCACAAAGCCGTGTTTTTCGTAGAAGCGGTGCGCGGCCAGGAATCGGTCCGTGGTCCCAAGATAGATTTCCAGAACGCCCGCCCTACGGCACCAGCCAAGCAGCGCGTCGAGCAAGGCGGCGGCAAGGCCTGTGCCGCGCATGTCCGCGCGCACGAACATCTTGCGCAGCGCGCCCTGGCCCTCTCCAATGTTCAGCAATGCGGTGCAGCCCGCCACCTCGCCCTTGCCGTCGATGGCCACCAGAAACACGCCCGGCCCCAAGGCCCCGTTTACGTAGAAGCCGGGGATGTCCATGAGGTCAGGCTGGTCCTGCGGGGTGATGGGAAGACGGAACTCCCCGCGCTGAATGCCGGAGATGAGCGAGACGACGCCCGCCTGATGCCCCGTTCCCGCAGCGGGGTCGAAGGGGACGATGCGCCAGCGCACGGGCCCGCCTAGGCGCTCAGGCCGGCCATGAGCTGGCCTATCTGGTCCACCTGGGCGGCGTCGCCAGTGGGGAAAAGCCCCATGACCCGCCCGCGGAACAGCACGGCCACGCGGTCCGCCAGGGCAAGCGCCTCGGAAAGGTCGCCGGTGACAAGGAGCACGCCGCAGGTCGTCCTGGCCTCCAGCAACCGCTGCCACACGGCCTCTGTGGCGGAGATGTCCAGCCCCTGGGTGGGCTGCTCGGCCACAAGGAGCCGGGGACGGCGCAACAGCTCGCGCCCAAGGACGAATTTCTGCAAATTGCCGCCCGAAAGCTGCCAGGCTTGCAAGCCGATGCGGCCAGGCAGCACGTTGTGCTCGCGCACGATGTCCCGCGCGGCCTCCCGGGCCCTGGCGCGGTCCAGCCACACGCCCTTTGAGAACCCCGCCCGCGTGGTCAAAAGCAGGTTGTCCGTCAGGTCGAAGCTGCGGCAGGTGGCCAGCCCGGCGCGGTCCTCCGGCACCCAGGCCAGGGCGCCGTCCCAGTCGTAATGCTTGTAGAATTCGTCCCAGCCGTGGCCCAGCAACTCCACCTGCCCGCCCTGGGGACGCGTAAGTCCGCAGATGGTTTCCACAAGCTGCTGCTGCCCGTTGCCCGCCACGCCCACCACGGCCAGTATCTCGCCCTGGCGCAGGCTTAAGGACACGTCGTCCAGCCCCTCGC
Organism: Humidesulfovibrio mexicanus; assembly: GCF_900188225.1. Classification (NCBI taxonomy): domain Bacteria; kingdom Pseudomonadati; phylum Thermodesulfobacteriota; class Desulfovibrionia; order Desulfovibrionales; family Desulfovibrionaceae; genus Humidesulfovibrio; species Humidesulfovibrio mexicanus. Next base: position 335,939 of record NZ_FZOC01000004.1, read on the forward strand.
CGGAAAGCCCGCGCACGTCCAGCACCAGCGGCCCCGGCGCAACGGCCTCGCGCGGGATGTCCAGCACGACGTCGCGGCCCACCATGCGCCGGGCCAGCTCCGCCGGGCTGGCAACCTCGGAGGCCGTGAACTCGCCCTCGATGCGCCCCTTGCGCAGGATGGCGATCTCGTCGGCCACGGAGAGCACTTCCTCCATCTTGTGGGAGATGAACACCACAGCCTTGCCCTGGGCGCTCATGGACCGCAGGGCGGCGAACAGGGCGTCGGCCTCCGGCGGGGTGAGCACCGCTGTCGGCTCGTCGAAAATCAGCACGCGGCTTTCGCGGTAGAGCAGCTTCAGAATCTCCACGCGCTGGCGCTCGCCCATGGAGAGATCGCCCACGCGGGCGCGCACATCCAGGGCCAGGCCGAAGCGCTCGGCCAGGCCGCCGACGGCCTCGCGCATTTCCTTCGGGCTCAGGAGCAATGCGCCCTCCTGCCCCAGCAGCACGTTCTCGGCAACGGTCATGTTCTCCACCAGCATGAAGTGCTGGTAGACCATGCCAATGCCCATGGCGATGGCCTGGCGCGGGGAGTCGAAATCCACACGCTCCCCGGCGATCTCCAAATGCCCGGCATCGGGCTTAAAGCGGCCCGCCAGCATGGCCATAAGCGTGCTCTTGCCCGCGCCGTTCTCGCCCAGCAGGGCCTTGATGCGCCCGGGCATGATGGACAGGGTGATGGAATCGTTGGCCAGCACCCGGCCATAACGCTTGGTCAGCCCGCACAGGCGCGCCAGGGGCAGGGTGTCGGCGGCGGCGATGTCGGTGCGCGGGAGGGTGGCGTTGGCGCTCATGGCGGGCCTAGTCCTGCGGCTCGATGTTCACGCCCAAGGCGGCCGGGGCAGCGTCCGCGCGGGAGGCGCGCCTGCGCAGCGACGGGGCCACCACCGCCACGATGGTCAGGGCGTAGGGCAGCATCATGAGCAGCGAGGACGGGATGTTGGTGCCCGTGGCCTGCAGCCTGAGCTGAAAGGCCATGACCCCGCCGAAAAGAAAGGCTCCGAGCACGGCGCGGCCCGGCCGCCAGGCGGCGAAGACCACCAGGGCCACGGCCACCCAGCCGCGCCCGCCGGAAAGCCCCGTGGTCCACAAGTGCATGTGCGCCAGGGAGATGTACGCCCCGCCCAGACCGCCCAGAAAACCTCCGGCCACCGAGCCCGCCACGCGAAGGCGTCTGGGTCTCAGACCTGCGGCGGCGGCGGCGGCGGGCATTTCCCCGGCCGCGCGCAGGCGCAGGCCAAGGCTGGTGCGGTTCAGAAAGAACCACAGTCCCAGGGGGAGCAGGTAGCACAGGTACACCAGCGCATCCTGGCGGAAAAACACCGGTCCCAGAATGGGAATGTCGGCGAGCAGCGGCAGGGAAAGCTTGTCGAAGCCTTCGGTGCCCGTGCCGACAAAAGGCGTGCCGAGGAAGGTGGACAGCCCCACGCCGAAAATGGCCAAGGCCAGGCCGGAGACCACCTGGCTGCCCAGAAACACCTGGCAGACCACGGCGTGCAGCAGGCACAAAAACGCTCCGGAAACGCCGCCCGCCAGGAATCCCAGCCAGGCCGAGCC